>CACBGU010000041.1 GCA_902538885.1 uncultured Pelagibacteraceae bacterium | reverse complement strand
CTTTAGTAATGATGCCAATTGAAAAAGCTACAGCAATATCTTTTGTTGTTCCTTTCATAGTAACTATTTTGGCAGTTTTATTTCTAGGAGAAAAAATTTACATATACAGAAGTTTTGCACTGGTTTTAGGATTTATAGGAATGTTAATAATTTTAAGACCAGGAATAATTGAAATTTCTCTTGGAGTTTATATGGCACTGGCATCATCTTTTATGTGGTCAATAGTGATTATAATTACAAAAACTATCGCAAAAGATGATAGTTCGATTACGATTTTATCTTATGGATACACGTATATGACAATTTTTAGTTTCATTATTGCGTTGTTTTATTGGCAAACACCTAGTTTTCAAACTTTGATTTATTTATTTTTTGCAGGTTTATTTGGTACACTGCTACATCTTTGCATTAATCACGCATACAAATTAGTAGATGTTAGTATGACACAACCATACTCATTTCTAAGTTTAGTGTTTGCTTCTTTAATTGGATATTATGTTTTTAGTGAAACACCTGATCTCTTCACTTGGATTGGTGCTAGTGTTATATTTTTAGGTGTTTTAATCATGTCATATCGTGAAATGAAGCTTGATAAAGAAATCATTAGAAAACGTATAGATATTAAATCTTAATTATTTTCTTATTAAAGATCTATAAATTTGCCAACCAACGATCCCAATTGTAATCAATAAAATTATTAAAGTTAATGGCCTATCCCATAAGAAATTAAAAGACCCGTCACTAATCAGTAAAGATCTTCTTAAGTTTTCCTCTATTAACTTTCCTAGTACAAAGGCGAGGATTAAAGGAGGCATTGGAAAGTCATATAAGCGCAAGAAAGTAGCTACTACTGCAATACCAATCATCAAATAAATATCAAAATTATTAAATGACATTAAATAAATACCTGTAATTGAGAAAAATAAAATTAGTGGAATTAAAAAATTTCTTGGAACTGCTAGAATACGAGCTATGTAAGGAATTAAAGGTAAATTTAAAATTAATAGAACAACCATACCGATATACATCGACATTATTACAGACCAGAAAATTTCAGGATTAGTTTGATACAACCTAGGACCTGGTTGAATACCAAAACCTAATAGAGCTCCCAACATTACAGCTGTTGTTCCGCTACCAGGGATACCTAAAGTTAATAATGGCACAAATGAACCAGAACATGCAGCGTTGTTAGCCGTTTCTGGTGCTGATAAGCCATGAACACTGCCTTTTCCAAATTTTTCTTTTTCTTCATCACTCACATAATTTCGTTCCATTCCATAAGCTAAGAAAGATGCTATTGTTGCTCCTGCACCAGGTAAAACACCAATTAAAAAACCTAAAATAGAAGAACGAGGTATTGTTTTAGCCATTTTAATTGTTTCTTCTTTATTTACCTTGATAGATCCTAATTCAGTTAATGAAATTTGTTTTGCTGCCCTATTTGGATCTTTACCTCTAAATATAATTGTTAAAGCTTCACTCATTGCAAATGTAGCCATCACGATCAATACAAAGCTAATTCCATCAGATAAATTCATGTTTCCAAAAGTAAATCTAGAAATATCTGATAACGAATCTTGGCCAATTGAAGCTAACATCAAACCTAAAACAACCATCATCATTGCTTTTAAGAATTGTCCTTTCGAAGAAAATGCTGAAACAGCAGTTAAACCCAACATCATTAAAGCAAAATAATCTGGAGATCTAAATGATAAACTTATTTTAGATAAACTTGGTGCTGCAATTAATAAAAATATTGCAGAAATTGTTCCACCTGCAAATGAACTATAAGCAGCAATAGCTAAAGCTTTACCAGCCTTACCTTGTTGTGCCATTGGATAACCATCAAAAGCTGTTGCTACAGTTCCTGGAACTCCAGGTGCATTTAATAAAATTGATGATGTCGATCCACCAAAAACTGCTCCGTAATAAACACCAGCCATTAAGATTAAACCTGATGCTGGATCAAAACCATATGTAATTGGTATCATTAAAGCAATTGCAGTCATTGGACCTAATCCAGGGAGCATTCCAATTATTGTTCCAGCAAAA
>CACBGU010000040.1 GCA_902538885.1 uncultured Pelagibacteraceae bacterium | reverse complement strand
AAATTAATTAAAGAAAATTTAACAAATAAACAAAGTAGATTGGAGCAAGAGATGAATAAAATATCTCAAAGATTGGAGAATAAGAGTTTTGTAGATCGAGCCCCAAAAGAGATTGTTGAACAAGAAAAAAATAATTATAATAATTTAAAGAATGATATTGAGAAAATATCTGTAACAATAAAGGGTATATAATGGCTAAATTCAATAAAAAGAAACTTCCAAGTAGACATACATCATTAGGTGCAGATAGAGCTCCACATAGATCGTTTTATTATGCTATGGGTGAAACGGAAAAAGATGTAGCTAAACCCTTTGTTGGCGTGGTTTCTACATGGAATGAGGCCGCTCCATGTAACATTGCTTTAATGAGACAAGCTCAATCAGTTAAAAAAGGAGTTAGAGCTAACGGTGGAACTCCAAGAGAATTTTGCACAATTACCGTTACGGATGGTATCGCAATGGGTCATGAAGGAATGAAATCTTCATTGATATCTAGAGAAGTAATTGCTGATTCAGCTGAACTTACTGTAAGAGGTCATTGTTATGATGCTTTAGTTGGTATTGCAGGATGTGATAAATCTTTACCAGGTCTAATGATGTCTATGGTTAGATTAAATGTACCAAGTGTATTTATATATGGTGGATCTATCCTTCCAGGAAGATACAAGGGTAAAGACGTTACAGTTGTAGATGTATTTGAGGCGGTTGGAAAACATTCTTCAGGCCAAATGTCAGCAGCAGAACTTAGAAAATTAGAATTAGTTGCTTGTCCAAGTGCAGGTGCTTGTGGTGGACAATTTACAGCAAATACAATGGCATGTGTATCTGAAGCTATTGGATTAGCATTGCCTTATTCAGCAGGAACACCAGCTCCATATGAAGAAAGAGATAAATACGCAAAAGCCAGCGGTAAAATGGTTATGAACCTTTTGAAAAAAGGAATTAAACCAAGAGACATTGTAACTAAAAAAGCTTTAGAAAATGCTGCAACAGTTGTTGCTGCTACAGGTGGTTCTACTAATGCAGGATTACATTTACCTGCTATTGCTAACGAAGCAGGAATTAAATTTGATTTAATGGATGTAGCTAAAATATTTAAAAGAACACCTTATCTTGCAGATTTAAAACCAGGTGGAAAATATGTTGCAAAAGATATGTGGTTAGCAGGTGGTGTTCCAATGTTATTAAAAACTTTATATGAAGGTGGATATATCCATGGTGATTGCATGACGGTTACTGGAAAAACTATGAAGGAAAACTTGAAAGGAATTAAATTTAATCCAAAACAAAAAGTAATGAGATCTTATAAAAATCCATTATCACCAACTGGAGGTGTTGTTGGATTAAAAGGAAACTTAGCACCTGAAGGTGCAATTGTTAAAGTTGCAGGATTAAAGAAATTACAATTTACTGGAAAAGCAAGATGCTTTGATAATGAAGAAAGTGCAATGAAAGCTGTTCAAAGCAGAAAGTATAATGATGGCGATGTAATTATAATTAGATACGAAGGACCTGTTGGAGGTCCAGGTATGAGAGAAATGTTATCGACAACAGGTGCAATCTACGGACAGGGAAAAGGGGAGAAAGTAGCCCTTATAACTGATGGTAGGTTCTCAGGGGCCACAAGAGGCTTTTGTGTGGGTCATGTGGGCCCTGAGGCGGCTCTAGGAGGTCCTATAGGCCTTTTACGTACAGGAGATATCATTGATATCGATGCTAAAAAAGGAACTATCAACGTAAGACTTTCTAAAAAAGAAATGGCTGCAAGAAAAAGAAAATGGAAAGCTAGAAAATCAGATTTTGGATCAGGTACTTTATGGAAATATGCTCAAACAGTTGGTCCAGCATATTTAGGAGCACCAACACATCCAGGTAAGAAAAAAGAAGTTAAGGATTATTCAGAGATTTAATGAAAATTCGTCCAGTTATTTTATGTGGAGGTGCTGGAACTCGACTTTGGCCAAATTCTAAAAATCATCAAGCAAAACAGTTTATTGATTTTGGTAATTGGACTTTGCTTGGAAAAACACTTGAGAGAACTATAGCATCAATTTACGACACTCCAATTATAAGTACCAATAAGAAGTACTTAAGCAAAGTAAAACAGCATTTAAGAAAAAACAAGATAA
>CACBGU010000039.1 GCA_902538885.1 uncultured Pelagibacteraceae bacterium | reverse complement strand
TAAAAAAAATTGGCATTTATGATTATTTTGAATATGTGGCTGGATCAGATACTTTTGATTATTGCAAACCAGATCCAAGGCATCTTACCTCTGTGGTTGAAATACTAGATGGAGATATAAAAAAATCGATAATGATAGGTGACAGTGAAACTGATGCAAATGCCGCGAAGGCAGCTGAAATACCAATTATTTTATTGGAGGACGGATATACTGAAAAAAATAAAGACGAAATTTATCACAATCACTTAATAAAAGACTTTATAGGTATTGAGAAAATAATATCTGAATATCTTTAATATTGATTAATTTATTTTAACTATTAAAACAAATTCACAAATAAGGAGTTATTTTGTTATCACATACAGTTAAAGTATATCCATCAAAAATTAATCTTCCAAAGAAGAAACAGCTTGCATGGAAAATAGCTGAGATAGCAAGTGATAATGCTAAATTAAATAAAGACGCTATTGAGATGGTTATCAATAGAATAATTGATAACGCTTCAGTTGCTATTGCTTCGTTAAATAGAAAACCAGTAATCTCATCTAGAGAGATGGCTTTAAAGCATTCAAGAAAAAATGGTGCTACTATATTTGGGGTAAACTCAAAATTAAAATTTGATTGCGAATGGGCGGCTTGGTCTAATGGAACTGCAGTTAGAGAATTAGATTTTCATGACACTTTTTTAGCTGCTGATTATAGTCATCCTGGTGATAACATACCTCCGCTTATAAGTGTTGCACAACAAAATAAAAAAAGTGGATTAGATTTACTAAGAGGAATAATTACTGCATACGAAGTTCAAGTAAATTTAGTTAAAGGAATTTGTTTGCATAAGCATAAAGTTGATCACATTGCTCATTTAGGGCCTAGTGTGGCTGCTGGATTAGGAACGATGTTAAAATTAAATACTGAAACTATTTATCAAGCTGTTCAACAGGCACTACATACAACAATTTCTACAAGACAATCAAGAAAAGGAGAAATTTCAAGTTGGAAAGCTTATGCTCCAGCACATGCAGGCAAGCTTGCGATAGAAGCTGTAGATAGAGCCATGAGAGGTGAAGGCGCTCCAAGTCCAATTTACGAAGGTGAGGATAGTGTAATAGCGAGAATATTGGATGGTAAAAAAGCTAACTATAAAGTCCCATTACCAAAAAAAGGTGAAAGCAAAAAAGCTATTTTAGAGACATATACAAAAGAATATTCTGCTGAATATCAATCTCAAGCATTAATAGATCTAGCTAAAAAGCTAAAAACAAAAATTTCTAATTTAAACCAAATTAAAAAAATTGATATATTCACAAGTCACCATACACATTATGTTATAGGTACAGGTGCTAATGACCCTCAAAAAATGGATCCAAATGCCAGTAGAGAGACATTAGATCATTCTATTATGTACATTTTTGCTGTAGCCTTGGAAGATGGAGATTGGCATCATATTAGATCTTACACTAAAGCCAGAGCAAACAGAAAAAGTACTATTAAAATTTGGAATTCAATAAAAACATATGAAGATAAAAAATGGACAAAGAAATACCACGATCCAAATCCAAAAAATAAAGCATTTGGAGCTAAAGTAGTTGTGACACTTAATAATGGAAAAAAAATAATAGAGGAATTAGATAGAGCGGATGCACACCCATATGGTGCTAGACCATTCAAAAGAGAGAATTATATTAATAAATTTTTAACTTTAACTGAAGGTATTTTGGATAAAAAAGAAAGCAATCGTTTTTTAAAAACAGTACAAAATTTAAGAAATTTAAAATCAGGTCAACTTCATAAATTGAATATTGAAGTTAGAAAGAACAAATTAAAACAAAATAATAAAAAAGGAATTTTTTAATGCACTTTGTAGAAAAAGAACCAAGTCAAAAAAGATTAGATTTTGATCAAAAATTAAAATCAAATAAAATATTAAGGGTTCCTGGTGCCTACAATCCTCTTACAGCAAAACTTATAGAAGAAATTGGATATGATGCAGTTTATGTATCTGGCGGAGTAATGGCTAATGATCTTGGTTTTCCCGATATTGGCTTAACAACTCTACAAGATGTTAGTACAAGATCTTATCTGATTTCGAGAGTAACTAATCTTCCTACAATAGTTGATATAGATACAGGATTTAAATCATGCAAAGAAACTATAGAAACATTTGAAGAATTTGGAATAACAGGCGTCCATTTAGAAGATCAGATTGAAAGAAAAAGATGTGGGCATCTTGATAATAAAGAACTTATTTCAACTGATGCTATGGTTAAAAAAATTAAAGAATGTGTAACTACTAAAAAAGACCAAAATTTTAAAATTATAGCTCGATCAGATGCTAAGAGTGTTGAAGGTATCGATAAAATGATTGAAAGATGCAAAGCTTATATTGATGCTGGTGCTGAAATAATATTTCCAGAAGCTCTTAAAGATGAAAAAGATTTTGAAAAAGTCCGCAAAGAATTATCTGGTTATTTATTAGCTAATATGACTGAATTTGGTAAATCAAAATTATTTAATTACA
>CACBGU010000038.1 GCA_902538885.1 uncultured Pelagibacteraceae bacterium | reverse complement strand
GGATCAAATGTTGCTTTAATTACACCATTTAAAAATAATGGTCTAGATGAGGAAGCATATATAAAATTAATCCATTTCCACATCGATAATGGTACGAATGGACTTGTGCCGGCTGGTACAACAGGTGAATCCCCTACGTTAAGTCATGATGAGCATCAAAGAGTAATAGATTTATGTATAAAAGAAAGTAATGGAAAAATTCCAGTTATTGCTGGCACGGGTTCCAACTCAACTGAGGAGGCTATTTCTTTAACCACACATGCAGAAAAAGCAGGAGCTAACGGTGCTTTGATAGTTACACCTTATTATAATAAACCAACTCAAGAAGGCTTGTATCAACATTATAAAGCAATTAATGATAAGTGTGGCATTCCAATTATAATTTATAATATTCCTGGCAGATCTGTGATTGATATGTCAGTGGATACAATGGCCAGACTCTATGAATTAAAAAATATAGTTGGTGTTAAAGATGCAACAGGTGATTTAGATAGAGTTAATCAGACACTTGAAAAAATGGGGAAAGATTTTATTCAATTAACAGGTAATGATGATAATGCTTTTGAATTTAATAAACGTGGTGGGGTAGGTACTATTAGTGTAACAGCTAATATTGCACCTAAACTTTGTTCAGATTTTCAAAAATTCTCCAAATCAGACACAGATAACGAAATGAAAGAAGCAGAAAGATTAGATAAAATATTACAACCAGTTCATCACTCAATGTTTGTTGAAAGCAATCCTAGTCCTGTAAAATATGCTGCAAAACTTTTAGGACTTTGTGATGACAACGTAAGACTACCACTTGTAAAAGTAACAGACGCAACAAAAGAAATTGTAAAAAAAGCTCTTCAGTCTGCTAAGTTAATTTAATGAACAAAAAAACCAATCCTGGTTTGAAAATCATTTGTTTAAATAGAAAAGCTAGTTTCAACTATTTTTTCGAAGATCTTTTTGAAGCTGGAATTGTTTTAAAGGGATCAGAGATTAAATCAGTAAGAGAGGGCAAGGTTAATATTGCTGAGTCTTATGCTGTTGAAAAAGGAGGTGAAATTTTTTTAATTAATTCACATATATCTCCATACAAGCAAGCCAGTTACTCTAATCACAACCCAACAGACGATAGAAAATTGCTTCTTAATAAAAAAGAAATAAATAAATTGATAGGTAAAATGCAAAGAGATGGTTTCACATTAGTTCCTACAAAAATGTATTATAAAAAAGGAAAGGCTAAAATAGAACTAGCTGTTGCAAAAGGAAAAAAGCAATATGATAAAAGAGCAACTAAAAAAAGTAGAGATTGGAACCGTGAAAAGGCAAGATATATTAGAAAATCAAGCTAAAATTGTTTTTTTAGGAATAGGTTCAAATTTAGGTATAAGAAAAAGAAATATAGAAAAAGCAAAATTTTTATTAGCAGAACATAACTTAGATGTTCTTTCGGTATCTAGTTATTATGAAACCCCTTCCTGGCCTGACCCAAGAAAACCTAAGTTCTTAAATATAATTTTAAAATTAAAATGTTATTACAGTCCTCAAGAGCTATTAAAAATATGTAAATTTATAGAAAATCAATTAGGTAGAAAAAAAGCGAAAAAAAATGCTCCTCGTACATGTGATTTAGATATAATCGATTTTAATAATTTGGTATCAAAAAAAAACTCTAAGATTAATTTACCTCATAAAATGATGCACAAAAGAAACTTTGTACTATTTCCATTATTTGAGATTCAAAAGAATTGGATCCATCCTGATAAAAAAATTGATGTTAAAACCTTGATTTCTCTGCTTCCTGATAGAGACATTAGATCTATTAAACAAATTTGATTTAATGGTATAATATCAATTATGCTTAATTCAAATGAACTTATAAATAAAGTTAAGGATTACAATAAATTTCTTAATCCTGAAAAATTGGATAAAGCATATAATTTTGCTGTTAAAGCACATAAGAGTCAAAAAAGAGCTTCGGGTGATCCTTATTCTGTTCATCCAATTGAGGTTGCAAATATTTTAACTGAATTAAAATTAGACAGCGCTACAATTACAACTGGTCTATTGCATGACACTATAGAAGATACTTTTGCAACTTATGAAACTATCAAACAAGAATTTGGTGATGAGGTTGCTGATTTAGTTGATGGTGTAACAAAAATTTCAGCATTTGAAAATTCAGCTGGAGCTAATTCTAAAGTTGAGAATTTCAGAAAATTAATTTTAGCAACATCAAAAGATATCAGAGTTCTGTTAGTGAAAATTGCCGATCGACTACATAACATGAGGACCATTAAAGCAATTACAAAAGAAGACAAAAGAAAAAGAATAGCTCAAGAAACTATGGAAATTTATGCCCCATTAGCTGATAGAATGGGAATGCATAGAATAAGAGATGAACTTGAGGATTTATCTTTTGAAATTTTAAATAACGATGCAAGAAAATTAATAAAAAAAAAGACTTGATGAAATAAAATTGGATAGAAAAGATTTATTTGAAGAACAATCTTTTGAGTTAAGTGAAATATTGAATGATAATGAAATCAATGCAGAGATTCATGGTAGAGAAAAAACACCTTTTTCAATTTGGAGAAAAGTCCAA
>CACBGU010000037.1 GCA_902538885.1 uncultured Pelagibacteraceae bacterium | reverse complement strand
AGTGGTGTGGCCAATGATAGATCAAATGAATCCAGATGCTTCTGTTAAAGCATTAGCTAGCACAGAAGTTGATGTAAGTGCATTAACACCAGGAAACACACTAACTGTTTTGTGGAGAGGAAAACCTGTTTTTATAAGAAGAAGAACCCAAGAAGAAATTGATGAAGCAAGAAAAGTGAAGATGGAGGATTTAATTCATCCAGAGAAAGATGAGGATAGAGCTAAAAATCCAGAGTGGCTTGTAATGTTAGGGGTTTGCACACATTTAGGATGTGTACCTTTAAATGACAAAGGCGATTACAATGGATGGTTCTGCCCATGTCATGGATCCCACTATGATACATCTGGAAGAATAAGAAAAGGGCCAGCTCCATTAAATATGGAAATACCTAAATACGAATTCGTTAACGCTAATACAATTAAGATTGGATAAACTAAACACTAATGAGTGATCACGACTACAGACCAAAATCAAAAGTAGGACAATGGTTTAATGATCGACTACCACTTTTAACTCTTGCAAATCATTTAACAGATTATCCGACTCCTAAAAATTTAAACTATTGGTGGACATTTGGGGGAATTTTAACTTTTTGCTTAATCACTCAAATTATCACGGGATTAACTCTAGCAATGCATTACATCGCTCACGCCGATATGGCTTTTGAAAGTGTTGAGCACATCATGCGTGATGTTAACTATGGTTGGTTAATTAGATATATTCATGCAAATGGTGCATCTATGTTTTTCTTAGCAGTATACATTCATATTTTTAGATCATTGTTTTACGGTTCTTACAAAGCACCAAGAGAAATAATTTGGATAATTGGAATAATTATTTACTTACTAATGATGGCAGCTGCGTTCATGGGATATGTATTACCTTGGGGACAAATGAGCTTCTGGGGAGCAACTGTAATTACAAATTTATTTAGCGCCATTCCTTTTGTTGGAGAGGGTATTGTTACTTGGTTATGGGGCGGATACTCAGTAGACAATCCAACTTTAACAAGATTTTTTACATTGCATTATTTAATTCCATTTTTAATTTTAGGGTTAGTTGTTTTACATATCTGGGCTTTACATGTTCCTGGAAATAATAATCCAGTTGGAATAGACATCAAAAAACCATCAAAAGACACTGTGCCTTTCCATCCTTACATCGTAATCAAAGATGGTTTCGCCTTATTAATGTTTATGATTGTTTTTGCATTCTTTGTTTTTTATTCACCAAATATACTAGGTCACGCTGATAATTATATTGAAGCAAATCCAATGGTAACACCTGCACATATTGTACCTGAATGGTATCTATTACCTTTCTATGCAATTTTAAGATCTGTTCCAGATAAATTGCTGGGGGTTGTGGCAATGTTATCTGCAATATTAATTCTAGCTGTCTTACCTTGGTTAGACACGTCGAAAATTAGATCCGCGGTATTCAGACCTTTGTATAAACAGTTTTATTGGATACTAGTTGCTGATGTTTTAATCCTTGGTTATGTGGGCGCAATGCCAGCTGAAGGACTTTATTTGTTAATCGCAAGAGTTGCTACGGTATATTACTTTATACATTTTTTAGTTATTCTTCCTGTTTTAGGATTTAAAGAAAAAACTTTACCGGTACCTTTGAGCATAACCGAACCAGTTCTTGGTGGTTCACCTAATTTAGCAACTGCTAGGAAAAAAGAAAGCAAGATAGAATAAGTGAAAAAATTACTTAAAATATTTTCATTATTATTATTAATTTGCTCGTCAAATACCTTTTCTTTTGCTGCTGAAAAAGTTGATTACTTAAAAACAGATTGGAGTTTTAAAGGGCTTTTTGGAAAATTTGATAGAGCTTCTCTTCAAAGAGGATATCAAGTTTACACAGAAGTTTGTGCCTCATGTCACTCAATGAAATACTTAAGTTACAGAAATTTAGCTGAAAAAGGTGGACCAGAATTTCCAGAAGATCAAGCTAAGGCTATTGCAGCTTCATTTGAGGTAATGGATGGACCTAATGCAGACGGTGAAATGTTTGCTAGACCAGGTAAATTATCTGACAAATTTGTAATGCCGTATGACAATGTAAAAGCTGCTCAAGCCGCAAATGGTGGTGCATACCCTCCAGACATGTCTGTTTTGGTTAAAGCTAGAGGTGGTGGTGTTGATTACATATATTCTTTATTACAAGGCTATGAAGAAGCTCCTAGTGAAATGACTTTGGATGATGGTGTTCATTATAATAAGTATATGTATGGAAATAAAATAAGAATGGCTGCTCCACTTTCAGATGGATTAGTCGAGTACGGTGATGGAACTACTGCTACTGTTGAACAAATGTCAAAAGATGTAACAACATTTTTAATGTGGGCTGCTGAACCTCATCTAGAAGCTAGACATCAGATGGGATTTAAAGCAATTATATACTTAATTATTTTGACAATTCTTGTTTACTTCAGCATGAAAAAGATATGGTCACGTGTTGAATCTAAAGTTTAGTACGTCTCCATCTTTCACAATATAATCTTTACCTTCTAATCTCATTTTTCCATTAGCTTTAGAATTTACCCATCCATCATTAGCAACAAAATCTTCATAAGATATAGTTTCAGCTCTAATGAAACCTTTTTCAAAATCTGTATGAATTTCTCCTGCAGCCTTAGGAGCAGTACAGTTTTTTTGTATTGTCCAAGCCCGTGTTTCTTCAGGTCCAGAAGTAAAATACGTATCAAGTTCTAATATTTTATAGCCCTTTTGAATTAACATACTCAGACCTGTGTCTTTTAAACCAATCATATCCATATAATTTTTTTTTTCATCTTCTGCTAATTCATTTATTTGGTTTTCTATGTCTGCAGAAACAATCAGAGTGTTATCTTTTCCAAATTTTTCGATAAAGTTTTTAGT
>CACBGU010000036.1 GCA_902538885.1 uncultured Pelagibacteraceae bacterium | reverse complement strand
AAGAATTTTAGGTGAGAACGAACTAATGCCTATGCCTGCAAATGGAAATAATCCAAATAAAGCAGTGCCAAAAAAAGAGAGAAATAAAAAAGAAGAGGATAATAAAGAAGCTCCAAAAGCAGAAGCAGCTCCAGCAGAGGAAAAAAAATAATTTAAAGATTATTTATGTGGCAAGCTCAAGTGTTTACACTTTATCCAGAGGTTTTTCCTGGTCCTTTATCTAAAGGACTTTATGGAAAAGCTTTATCAAATAATTTATGGAAACTTAAAGTTGTAAACATAAGAGATGCAGCTGATGACAAACATAAAACAGTAGATGACACACCTTATGGGGGTGGTTCAGGGATGTTGTTAAAAGCAGATGTTCTTGCAAAGTCTTTAGATGAAAACAAAAATGAGGGTGAGAGAATTTTATACTTATCACCAAAAGGAAAAAAATTTGATCAAAATTTAGCAAAAGAGCTAGCTAATGAAAAATCTCTGTCTTTAATTTGTGGTCATTTTGAAGGTGTGGATGAAAGAATACTTTCAACAAGAAATATTGAGGAAATTAGTATCGGAGATTATGTTTTGTCAGGCGGGGAGTCGGCGGCATATGTAGTTATAGATAGTATTTTAAGATTGCTGCCAGGTGTATTAGGAAATGAAAACTCTAAATTAGATGAAACCTTTGAAAATGGTCTTCTAGAGTACCCTCAGTATACAAAACCTCAAATTTGGGAGGAAAAAGCTGTACCAGACGTGTTATTATCAGGTGATCATAATAAAATTAAACACTGGCGTTTATCTCAATCTGAGGCTATAACACGCGTCCGAAGACCAGATTTATGGGAAAAATATAAGAAGAATTAATTTGATAAATACTAACATGAAAACAATTGAAGAAATAAACCAGCATAACGTTAACAAAATTCTTTCAGAGAAAAAAATTCCAGAATTTTATCCTGGAGACGTTGTTAAAGTTGGTGTGAGAATTACCGAGGGTAAAAAAGAAAGAATTCAATATTTTGAGGGAGTGTGTATTGCTAAAAAAAGCAGAGACCTAAACTCATCTTTTACGGTTAGAAAAATTTCATTTGGAGAGGGTGTTGAGAGAACTTTCCCACTATTTGGAACTTTAATTGACTCAATTAAAGTTATTAGATCAGGTAAAGTAAGAAGAGCAAAACTTTATTATCTAAGAGACAGAACCGGTAAAT
This sequence comes from uncultured Pelagibacteraceae bacterium, assembly GCA_902538885.1. Lineage (GTDB taxonomy): Bacteria > Pseudomonadota > Alphaproteobacteria > Pelagibacterales > Pelagibacteraceae > Pelagibacter. The sequence continues at coordinate 1,832 of CACBGU010000036.1, read as the reverse complement.
CAGCAAGGATTGCAGAAAAAATTAGAAAAAAAATTGGTATTGATATAGAGGCAAAACCAGAAACAGTTACGGAGGAAAATGTAGCTCCTGCAGTTGAAGCAACTAAAGAAGAGGCTCCTAAAGCAGAAGCAGCACCTAAAGAAGAGGCGGCTCCAGCAGCAGAGGCTCCTAAAGAAGAACAAAAATCAGAAAGCTCTACAGAAAAAAAATAATTTTTTTTTCAATGTCTACAACATTATACGATAAAATTTGGAACGATCATCTAGTTGATCAACAAGATGATGGCACATCTTTACTTTTTGTAGATAGACATTTAATTCATGAGGTGACAAGCCCCCAAGCTTTTGAAGGATTAAGAAATTCTAATAGAAAAGTTAGGCACCCAAATTTAACTTTAGCAGTTGCAGATCATAATGTTCCAACAACTGACAGATCAAAAGGTATTTCAGATGAAGAGTCAAAAATTCAAGTAGATACTTTAGAGGCAAATTGTAAAGAATTCGGTGTTCAGTTATTTGGTATGGATGATAAGAGGCAAGGTATCGTTCATATCATAGGACCTGAACAAGGTTTTACTCAACCAGGTACAGTTATTGTTTGTGGAGACAGTCATACTGCAACGCATGGAGCATTTGGTGCTTTAGCATTTGGAATAGGAACTTCAGAAGTTGAACATGTTTTAGCAACCCAAACACTAGTTCAGAAGAAAGCAAAAAATTTTAGAATTAATGTTAATGGTGTACTTCCTTTAGGAGTTACTTCTAAAGATGTAATACTTCAAATAATTGGAAAAATAGGTACAGCAGGTGGTACAGGATCTGTTGTGGAATATGCTGGAGATTTAATAAGATCTTTAAGTGTTGAACAAAGAATGACTATTTGCAATATGACAATTGAAGGTGGTGCAAGAGCAGGGTTAATTGCACCAGATGAAAAAATTTTTGAATATTTAAAAGGAAAACCAATGTCTCCAAAAGGTGAAAATTGGGATAAAGCTTTGAACTATTGGGAAACTTTAAAAACAGACACTGATGCTAGTTTTGATAAAGAAATTAGCCTTAACGCAAATGAAATTTTACCCATGATTACATGGGGTACGTCACCACAAGATGTAATAACAATTGATGGAAAAGTTCCAAATCCGAATAATGAGACTGATGAAGATAAAAAAAATTCAATTGAAAGAGCTTTAAAGTATATGGGTTTAAAACCTGACATGGCAGCCACAGATATAAAAATAGATAAAGTATTTATTGGTAGTTGTACTAATGGCAGAATAGAGGATTTGAGAGAAGCAGCAAAAATCGTAAAAGATAAAAAAGTATCATCGCATGTTAATGCAATAGTAGTTCCAGGCTCAGGCTTAGTTAAAGAACAAGCAGAGCAAGAAGGACTAGATAAAATTTTTGTTAGCTCAGGGTTTGAATGGAGAGAACCAGGTTGCTCTATGTGTTTAGCGATGAATGCCGATAAATTAAAGCCAGAAGAAAGATGCGCCTCTACATCAAATAGAAATTTTGAGGGAAGACAAGGTAGAGGTGGTAGAACCCATCTGGTTAGTCCAGGAATGGCTGCAGCAGCTGCAATTTCAGGTAATTTAGATGATGTCAGAAAGTATCAAAATTAAATGCAAAAATTTAATAAATTAAAAAGTATTCCAGCTTATTTACCAATTGTAAATATCGATACAGACATGATAATTCCAAAACAGTTTTTAAAAACTATTAAAAGAACTGGCCTCGGAAAAAATTTGTTTTTTGAAATGAGATATGATGATCAAGGCAAAGAAATAAATGATTTTGTGTTAAACAAAGATCCATTTAATCAATCTA
>CACBGU010000035.1 GCA_902538885.1 uncultured Pelagibacteraceae bacterium | reverse complement strand
CTGTTTGAATTAAGCTGTATTCTCCTGATACTTGATAGGCAAATACAGGCAATTTAAATTTTTCTTTTATTGATTTTATTATATCTAAGTAAGGCATACCTGGTTTAACCATTACCATGTCAGCACCTTCTTTAATATCTAACGCAACTTCTCTTAAAGCTTCATCAGAATTTCTATAATCCATCTGATAAGTTTTTTTGTCACCTTTTAAAGAACCTTTAGATCCGACTGCATCTCTAAAAGGTCCATAAAAGCTTGAAGCATATTTTGCAGCGTACGATAATATTTGAACGTTTTGGAATTTATTTTTATCTAAAGCTTTTCTTATTTTTCCTATTCTGCCATCCATCATATCTGAAGGAGCTAGCACATCACAACCCATCTCAGCTTGTAGTAATGACTGATTGATCAAAACCTCAATTGTTTCATCATTTAATATAGTGTTAGATTTGATCAAACCATCATGACCATGTGATGTATAAGGATCTAAAGCAACATCACACATTATACCGATTTTGTTTTTGTATCTTTTTTTGATTTCTTGTATCGCTTTACAGACTAAATTATTTTCATTCAGTGATTCTGTTCCCAATTCATCTTTTTTTGAGTTTTGTGTCTTTGGGAAAAGAGCTATCATTGGTATTCCTAATTTTATTGCTTTATCCACAATTTGGCTCAATCGATTAATTGTATACCTGTAAACGCCAGGCATTGATGAAATTTCTTGTCGTTTATTTGACCCTTCAATTAAAAAAATAGGGAGTATAAAGTCATTTGGACTTAAGGTATTTTCTTGAATCAATCTTCTTGACCAAGGATCTTTTCTGCCTCTTCTGAGTCTAAGACTAGGATATTTACCAATAATCATGTTTTAATTTACTTTTAAATTGCGACAAATGTAATATACACATATACAAAAAAAAGAGTAGAAAGCAATCACGATGGCGACAGAAAACTCAAAAGTTGTAGACTTAAATATCAAAAAAGAAGATAGGATTTTAGACTTTACTGATTTCCAGAAACAAGAAATTAAGTTTGATATAGAAAAGTTACAAGAAGCTTATCATCAAATAGTCAAGATTAAAAAATTTGAAGATGCAGGTGTTACTCACTTTGGTGCTATATCTCTAACTCAAATACCTGGTGATCCAGATTCAATAAAAGGTAATAAAGCTCGTGGAGTATACTGGACTAAACCTGACAAATCAGGAAAAGAAGTTTCTAGAGACGAAATGATTGATGAATCATCTTACTCAGAATTTATTAAAGACTATGAGAACACATATTTTAAAGAGGTTTATGATGTCCTTTCAAAAAAATATAAACTTGGAAGAGTTAGGATTCTTTTAAAAGAGCCAAGATCAACTTTAAGTTGGCATAGAGATCCTGAACCAAGATTGCACATACCAATTATAACAAATCCTGGTTGTTTAATGGTAATTGACAATGTTGCTAAACATATGCCTGCTGATGGTTCAGTTTGGGTTACAAACAATACTAAGTATCACAACGCTTTTAATGGTGGAGAAGAGAATAGAATACTTCTGTAATTGGTTCAAATAAAAAACCAATAGAAATTCAAATTAGAACACATGAAATGCACGAATTTGCAGAAAGAGGCGTCGCATCTCATTGGCAGTATAAATCTTCTGAAAAATTTAATTCTTTAAGTTGGAAGGAGTATGATTGGTTAAAAGATCTTGTTGAGATTATAGAAAAAAATGAAAACCCTGAAGACTCATATGAGTATACAAAACTACAAATGTTTCAAGAAAACGTATTTTGTTTCACACCAAAAGGTTCGGTAATTAAATTACCTAAAGACGCAACAGCCATAGATTTTGCATATGCTGTTCATACTAAAATTGGTAATTCAGCAGTTGGTTGTGAAATTAACGGAAACAAAAGTGAATTACAAACTATTTTAAGAAATGGTGATCGAGTAAATATTATAACATCTAAAAATAATTCACCGTCACTTCACTGGATACCAACAACTAAAACAGGTAAAGCTAGAGCAGCAATAAGAAGATATTGGCATGATAAAGGAGAGCAAAAAGAGGAAAAAACAAAAAAATACAACACCACTCTATGGATGTCATTACCTGATAAGCCAGGTCAATTAGGAGATATAAGCTCACTCATTGGAAGTCATAAATTAAATATATCGAGCTTAGAAATGGTTGGTAAAAATCCCAATTATATTAATTTTAAATTTAAATTAATTATTAGAAACCTTAAGAATTTTACTAATTTTATTGCAGAGCTAAAACAAAAGAGTATAAAATTTAAGATAATTAGACACGAAGAAAAAAGAAATGCTTTCACTCAAAAAATCCTTAAATATTTTAAAAAAAACTAATGCATTATTAGAAGGTCACTTTGTTCTATCCTCAGGCTTACATTCTTCAAAATATATTCAATGTGCAAAACTTTTAAGTTATCCTAATTTAGCTGATAAAATTTGTAAATCCTTAGCAAATAAAATTAAAAAAAAAATTAAAAAAATTGATTTAATTTTAGCTCCTGCAATGGGGGGAGTAATTATTGGATATGAAATAGGAAAATTGCTTAAAAAAGAAACAATTTTTTGCGAAAGGGTAGACGGTAAATTTACTCTCAGAAGAGGTTTCAATATTAAAAAAGGTGCAAGAGTATTAATTATAGAAGATGTAATCACTACAGGAAAATCAAGTTTGGAGTGTGTTAAATTGATTAAAAAATCAAAAGCAAAATTAGTTGGATTTGCCTCTATTATAGATCGATCAACTAAACAATCTTTAAAAATAAAAACTGGAATAACATCTCATTTAAAAATTGATGTTCCAACTTATAAAGCACATAAATTGCCACCAGAACTTAAATCTATACCAGTAACAACCCCAGGAAGTAGATTTATTAAGTGAAAAGGTTAGGTGTAAATATAGATCATATCGCAACTTTACGAAACGCTCGTGGAGAGAAACATCCAGACCCACTATACGCAGCTAAAAAAGTTATAAGTTATGGAGCGGATTCTGTGACAATTCATTTAAGAGAAGATAGAAGACATATAAATGATATTG
>CACBGU010000034.1 GCA_902538885.1 uncultured Pelagibacteraceae bacterium | reverse complement strand
TTTTTGAGACTTTGTCCGTATTTGAAAACTTAATAATAGACTCAGATGAACAAAGGGAAAGTTTAAGAGAAAAAATTTATTCAATTATGAAAAAATACAATTTTTCAATTGATCTTGATATTCCTGTTCTAAATCTGTCAGCAGGTCAAAAACAGAAAGTGGAAATAATTAGATGTCTGATAAGAAATCCAAAAGTTTTAATTATGGATGAGCCAACATCAGTATTAACAGAGCAAGAAACGAGTGAATTATTCTTATCTTTGAAAAAATTTTCAGAAGAAGGAATTTTAATTATTTATATAACCCATAAGTTAAAGGAAGTTATGCAGCTTTGTGATGAAGTTGCTGTAATGAGAAGGGGAAAATTAGTTTCTGTGAGTGAAATAAAGAGTGAAAATATTGAGTCACTTGCCAACAAAATGGTGGGTCAGAACCTTAAAATAATTAAGAAAAAAAAAGCAAAAACTTCATCAGATCAATTGATTAAGATAACTAATCTTAATTTTACAAGTGAAGATCCTTTTGAAACAAACTTAATCGATATTAATTTTTCTGTTAATCGAGGAGAGTGTTTAGGAATTGCTGGTATATCAGGAAACGGTCAAAGTGAATTATTTCAAGTTTTAAGTGGTGAAATTATTTCGGAAAAAAAATCTATAGAATTTAATAAAAATTACATAGGAGATTTAAATCCTCAAGAAAGAAGAGAATATTTGATGGCCTTTTCTCCAGAGGATAGGCTTGAGCAGGCTGCAATTCCTCAAATGAAAATTTTTGAAAATGTGGCTCTAAACAATTTTAAATCATCAAATTTTTTTAATAATGGATTAATAAACGAAAACAAAATTAAAGAGCATTCAAAAAAAATAATTTCAGATTTTAATGTAAATACAGATAACATTGAATTAAAAAGCCAATTTTTGTCTGGAGGTAATCTTCAAAAATTAATTATTGGACGAGAATTAATAACTTCTCCAGATTTATTAATTTGTTTTAATCCAACTTGGGGTCTAGATGTTGGAGCAATAAATTATATCCACGAAACATTGATTAAAATCAATGAACAAAATAAATCAATTATATTAATATCTACTGACACTGATGAGTTATTAAAATTAAGTGATAAAATTTCAGTAATTCATAAAGGAAAATTGTCAAAAATTATGAATGCTGAAGAGGTTACATCTGAAAAACTTGGGATACTAATGGGAGGAGCAAATTGATTAAAATCGTAAAAAGAGATCAACCATCAAGAGCTATTTTTTTCTTTACACCCGTGTTAGCTATTTTTCTAACATTAGTAGCGGGAGGTTTGATTTTTTTTGTTTTAGGTTTTAAACCATTTGAGGCTCTTAAATTTTTTTTCATAATTCCAATTGCAGATAAGTATGGTTTCAGCGAATTACTATTAAAAGCTACACCGCTTTGTTTAATAGCAATCGGTTTATCTTTTTGTTTTAAAAGTAATAACTGGAATATTGGAGCCGAAGGACAATTAACTTTCGGGGCAATAGTTTCTGGAGGAGTTGCGTTATTGTTTTATGAGCAAGAAGGTTTTTACATTCTTCCAATAGTAATTTTAGCTGGTGCAATTGGTGGTATGCTGTATGCATCAATACCAGCAATCTTAAAAACTTACTTTAATACTAATGAAATATTAGTAAGTCTTATGTTGGTATATGTTTCAAAATTAATTTTGGACTATCTTGTTGTTGGTCCTTGGAGCAATCCAGAAGGATTTAATTTTCCTGAAACCAGACAGTTCACTGACTCTGCTAAACTTCCGTTGTTATTTGAAGGACTAAGAATTCACGCAGGAATATTTTTAGCTTTAGCTGCAGTGATTATCAGTTGGTTTGTTTTTTATAAAACATATTTAGGGTTCCAAATGAAAGTTTCAGGTTTTAGTTTAAAGACTGCAAAATATGCTGGTTACAAAGGTAAAAAAATGATCATCCTCGTTTTTTTAATAAGTGGTGCTTGCGCAGGTTTAGCTGGGGTTGGAGAAATAACTGGACCTATTGGACAGCTTCATAGAGAAATTTCTCCAGATTATGGTTTTACTGCGATAATTGTTGCGTTTTTGGGTCGTTTGCATCCTGTTGGTATCATCTTTGCATCACTAGTTGTTGCGATAACTTATCTGGGTGCTGAAACAGCTCAAATATTTATGCAAATACCCAAATATACTGGTCAGGTTTTCCAAGGAATGATTTTATTTTTTCTTCTTGCCTCAGATTATTTACTTTTTTTCAAAATTAAATTTATAGGTTCAAAAAAATGATCATCGATATAAATTTTGTTGGACTGATAATTGCATCAATCATGGCTTCCGCTGTTCCTTTGATTTTAGCCTCTTGTGGCGAACTGATTACAGAAAGGTCTGGAGTTTTAAACCTTGGTGTTGAAGGAATGATGATCATTGGTGCTATTTCAGGTTTTGCATTTATGACTGTTACCGGAAGTTTGATTATTGCAATTTTTGGGGCAATGTTAGCTGGGGTTTTAATCTCAACTATTTTTGCATTCCTGACTCAAACATTAATTACAAATCATGTCGCTACTGGTTTAGCTCTTACCATATTTGGAATTGGAATATCGGCGATGATAGGAAAAAATTTTGTAGGTATTCCTGGAAAAGAATTTCCTGTTTTATTTGAAAGTTTAAAAGATACAATACCACTTTTAGGCCCAATATTATTTGGACATTCAATTGTTTTTTATTTTGCTTTTGCTCTACCTTTCATGACTAACTATTTTTTAAAAAAAACAAAAATAGGATTAATAGTAAGAGCTGTTGGAGACTCTCCTGTTTCAGCATCTAATCAAGGAATAAAAGTAAGGTTAGTTCGTTACTTATGTATTCTTTACGGAGGTGCAATGAGTGGACTTGCTGGTGCATATTTATCAATGATTTATACTCCACAGTGGATTGAAAATATGACAGGCGGAAGAGGTTGGATCGCGTTAGCTCTAGTGGTTTTCTCAACATGGAACCCAATTAAAATATTGATTGGTGCTATGATTTTTGGTGGGCTAACGATTATTCAATTTCATATGCAAGCAATTGGAGTAAGAATTCCTGTGCAATTTTTAACAGCCCTACCTTACATCGTTACAATAATAGTTTTAGTTGTAATTTCTCGTGA
>CACBGU010000033.1 GCA_902538885.1 uncultured Pelagibacteraceae bacterium | reverse complement strand
CAATATTTTCTGAGAGTTGAGGTTTATGTAAAATGAAAGAAATATTATTAACAGACATTAATCTATGCCATGATTTCTGTTGTAATTAGAAATAGCTGATGGTTTGATATAATTTAAATATTTATGATCTACTGTCCAAATGGAAACTTTTAAAGGATAACATTTTGCTACATCAGATGAATGTTCTGATCCACAATCACCACCTGGACAAGCTGAGAGTACACCCAATAAATCTGTTTCAGCAAAAAATTCTAAATAATCACCAGGTCTTACGGGGCTCGCTTTCATAAAATATTGTTTAGTATCATTGGTAAACCCAGTTAACATAAAAACATTTAATACATCATGAACTATTTTTTCTGCATGATCTAATTGAACATTTTTTTCTTTAACTAAAGCTCTTGTTAAATTTGAATGACAGCAATAATGATAATCTTTATCGTTAAGAAGTTTTGAAGTATAAGGATCACATCTTGTACCAATTACATCATGAACTGATCCTCCATCTTTATCATAATCATACCAATCTAAAGTATCCCAAGTTATTGTTGCTAAAGATCTAAGATAAGGAAAACTACTAAACATTTTATCTCCAACAGAAAGATGGGTTCCATAGAGTGCTCTTGTTTTTCCTGAGTAGAATTTTTCCTCTAAATTATTGAAATTAAATAAATTTAAATCACCTACTTGAGGTCCTTCTACACTTTCAATTCTAAAAAACTCACCAAATTTAACTTCAAACGTTTTTGCATCTCTTGGGGGTATTATAACATCCTCTTTTTTAACCAAGTGTTCTCGAGCGGAATGTAAAATACTTAAATTTTTTTCTTCAATATTAGTATTTGGGTAACAAACTATTGGTTTGGCTCCTATTCTATCTTTTAGATCAGATGGTTTTTCTGAAAATTTTTTAATTTTCATTCTTACAAACTTCCAGGAGCTTTATCCTTGAATAGCTTATAATCCAAACTATCAACTAGAGCTTTGAAAGAAGCATCAATTATATTTGGTGATACTCCAATGGTAAACCAGTTAACACCTTTCGAGTCTGTACTTTCAATACTAACTCTTGTTACAGCTTCTGTACCAGTGTTTAATATTCTAACTTTGTAATCAACTAGTCTTAAATCTTTTAAATATTCTGAATATTTAGCAAGCTTATTAACATTCTTTCTAATCGCATTATCTAGAGCATTAACAGGACCGTTTCCTTTTCCTTCACACAAAATTTTATCTCCATCTACTTCTAATTGGGCTTTTGCATATGAAATAATTTCTCCTGCATTATCTTTTTTTACTGAAACGTCATATTCATTAATCGAAATATACCTTGGTATCTCCCCCATTAATCTTCTAGCTAACAGTTCAAAGGACGCGTCAGCACCATCATAACTATAACCAATAAATTCTCTATCTTTCACTTCATCTAAAAGTTTTTTAATCTTTGGATCGCTTTTCTCAACTTTAATTCCTATTGAATTCAATCTTGACATTATATTTGATTGACCTGATTGGTCTGAAACAACTATATTTCTAGAATTTCCAACTTCTTCAGGATTAATATGCTCATAGGTTTTGGGATCTTTTTGAACCGCTGAAACATGCATTCCACCCTTGTGAGAAAAAGCAGAAGCTCCAACATAAGGTAAATGTTTATTTGGTTTCCTATTTAATATCTCATCTAATAACCTTGAGCATTGAGTTAAGTTTTTTAAATTTTCTCTTTTAATATTTAATTTAAATTTATCTGAAAAATCTTTCTTTAAAAAAAATGAAGGAATTAATGACATCAAATTAGCATTTCCACATCTTTCACCTAAACCATTAATTGTGCCCTGTACTTGTCTGACACCTGCTTGAACTGCTGCAAGACTATTAGCTACTGCATTTTCGGTATCATTATGAGCATGTATTCCTAAATTTTTTCCTGGAATTTGCTTACTTACTTTAGATACAATTTCTGTTATCTCATGTGGAAGAGTACCACCGTTAGTATCACATAATATAATCCATCTAGCACCATTATCAAAAGCAGCTTTTAAACATGACATTGCATATTCTGGATTTGATTTATATCCATCAAAAAAATGTTCAGCATCAAACATGAACTCTTTTCCAGATTTGACAATATATTTCGTACTTTCACTAATATTCGTTAAATTTTGTTCATTACTTATTCCTAATGCGACATCTACTTGAAAATCCCATGATTTTCCAAATATGCAAACAGAGGTACTTTTTGAATTAATTAATGATGAGAGCATAGGGTCGTTTTCTGCACTGTGTTCAGATTTCTTAGTCATTCCAAATGCAGTTAATTTCGTTGCTTTAAAATTATGATCTTTATTGAAAAACTCAGTATCGGTTGGATTTGCTCCAGGCCAACCTCCTTCAACATAATCCACACCCAATTTATCTAATGCTGATGAGATTTTTTCCTTATCATCAATTGAAAAATCTACACCTTGGGTTTGTGCTCCATCACGCAGTGTTGTATCAAATATATAAAGTTGCTCCTTGCTCATTTAAATTTCCAAGTCGTTTTACCATCTTTATCCTCTATTAAAACACCTTTATCTAAAAGCTCATTCCTAATTTTATCAGCTTCTTCGTAATTTTTGTTCTCTCGAGCCTTATTTCTTTCCTGAATTTTTTGTAAAATTTCTTTTTCAGAAATTAAAGCTTTGTTAACTTTAAATTTAAGCCAATTTTCTTTACTTTCATTTAATAGTCCTACAAATTGACAAGCAGAAACAAATAAAGATTTATCTTTATCATTACCTTTTTGAGCTTTGTCATATAATTGATGTAAATTAGCAATATATCCAGGGGTGTTTAAATCATCGTAAAGTGGCTGAAGAATTTCGTCGGAAACCTCAGAAGCACTTTCAATATTTAAATATGAATTGTACCATTTATTAATCGTGTTTTGACAATCGTCCAGAAGTTTATCATTCCAATCTAATGGTTGTTTATAATGTGCACTTAGTAAAGCTAATCTCAAAACTTGACCGCTTATCTTATTTCTAAAATGTTTTATTTTTAAAATATTTCCCTGAGACTTAGCCATCTTTTCATTAGACATAGTTATGAACGCATTATGCATCCAAAATTTTGCAAATATTTTTGTATCATTTGCGCATCTTGATTGAGCTATTTCATTTTCATGATGAGGAAACAACAAATCAATACCACCTCCATGAACATCAAACTCATCTCCTAAAAATTTCTTTGACATGGCTGAACATTCTAGGTGCCATCCTGGTCTTCCTTTGCCCCATGGAGACTTCCATGATGGTTCATCATCCTCTGAAGGTTTCCATAAAACAAAATCTTCTGAATTTTTTTTATTTTCACTGAT
>CACBGU010000032.1 GCA_902538885.1 uncultured Pelagibacteraceae bacterium | reverse complement strand
GACCTTCGAAGAAATTCATATGCTCAACCGCGTTAAGCATGGTATCAAGCCAAGTTAAAGGATTTTTTTCAATATCATAAATTCCTTCTAAGCCTAACTGACTTAATCTTCTATTTGCAATAAAACGAATATATTTTTTAACATCCTCAGCTGTTAACCCTTCCATTGGACCCATTTGAAATGCTAAATCTATAAAAGCATCTTCATGCTCTACTATCGTTCTGCAAGCTTCATAAATTTCTTTTTTTAATTGTGGAGTCCATGTTTCAGGATTTTCTTTAATGAAATCTTTAAAGAGTCTGATCATTGAGTTGCAATGCAATGTTTCATCTCTTACAGACCAAGTAACGATCTGCCCCATTCCCTTCATTTTGTTGTGTCTTGGAAAATTTAATAAAATTGCAAAACTTGCAAACAATTGTAGACCTTCTGTAAACGCACTAAACACTGCTATTGTTTTTGCAATGTCATGATTTGATTTCACATCAAAGCCTTGCATATAATCATACTTATCTTTCATTTCTTTATATTTCATGAAAGCTGAATATTCTGACTCTGGCATTCCAATTGTATCTAATAAATGTGAGTAAGCTGCAATGTGTACTGTTTCCATAGAAGCAAAAGATGACATCATCATTAAAACTTCTGTTGGTTTAAACACATTCATGTAATGTCTGATGTAACAATTACTTACTTCAACATCAGCCTGTGTGAAAAATCTAAAAATCTGAGTTAATAAATTTTTTTCAGATGGGCTAAGATTTTTTTGCCAATCTCTCACATCATCACCCAGTGGAACTTCTTCAGGTAACCAGTGAATTCTTTGTTGTGTTAACCAAGCATCGTAGCACCAAGGATATCTAAATGGTTTATAAACTGGGTTGGCTACTAACAAACCATTGTTATTTTTTTTTGGTTGAACTGCTTCTTTATTTATATTTTCTGCTACTGACATGATAAACACTCCTCGTACTCTTGTTCTTGAATTTCGTTTGATTTATTTTTGTAAACATTAGCTAAGATATCAGTTGATTTTGAATCGTTAACATTCTCAGCCCTTTGAATTGATTTTGATCTACAGTAATAAAGGCTCTTTAAGCCTTTTTTCCAAGCATCAAAATGAATTTTGTGTAATTCTTTCTTATGAACATCTGCTGGTAAAAATAGATTTACTGACTGCGCCTGTGAAATAAATGGCGTTCTATCACCACTTAATTCAATTATCCAATTTTGGTTCAGCTCAAATGCAGTTTTGAATACATCTTTTTCTAGATCAGTTAGGAAATTTAGATGATTAACAGATCCTTGATTTGTAGTAATACTTGACCACGTTTCTTCATCATTTTTTCCATGAGATTGAAGAATTTCTTCTAAATATCTATTTCTAACATTAAAAGATCCTGAAAGAGTTTTGTGTGTGTAGCTATTAGCTGCAATAGGTTCTACTCCTGGTGATGCTCCTCCACAAATAATTGAAATTGAAGCAGTTGGAGCTATAGCTGTCTTGTTAGAAAATCTTTCTTTGTAACCATATTCAGCTGCATCTGGACATGCGCCTCTCTCTTCAGCTAAATCTTTAGAAGCTTGATTTACTTTTTCATGAATATTTTTAAATATTTTTTTATTCCATGACTTTGCCATTACAGACTCAAGCGGAATTCTATTTTTTTGTAAAAATGAATGAAAACCCATTACGCCTAATCCAACACTTCTTTCTCTTTCAGCTGAATATTTTGCATCTTTAAATTGATCTGGTGCTTTGTTAATGAAATCAGATAAAACATTATCTAAAAATCTCATCACATCACTAATCATGTCTGGATCATCTTTCCACTCATCATATTTTTCTAAATTTAACGAAGACAAACAGCATACTGCTGTCCTATCTCTTCCATCTTTATCAATTCCTGTTGGTAAAGTTATTTCACTACATAAATTAGAAGTTTTAACTGTTAGATTTGCTAACTTATGATGTTGAGGAATTTGTCTGTTAACAGTATCAATATAAATTATATATGGCTCACCTGTTTCAATTCTTGCAGTTAATAATCTTATCCATAAATTTCTTGCAGAAATAGTCTGTTGAACACTGCCATCAGCAGGGCTTTTTAAAGCCCATTGTTCATCTGTTTCTACAGCTCTCATAAACGCATCAGAAACTAAAACTCCGTGATGTAAATTTAATGCTTTTCTATTTGGGTCACCACCAGTAGGTCTTCTCATTTCAATAAACTCTTCTATTTCGGGATGATCAATTGGAAGATAACATGCTGCAGAACCTCTTCTTAATGATCCTTGACTGATAGCCATAGTTAAAGAATCCATAACCTTTATGAAAGGAATTATTCCAGAAGTTTTTCCAACTCTTCCTATTTTTTCACCAATAGATCTTAGATTGCCCCAGTAACTTCCAATTCCTCCACCCTTCGCTGCTAACCAAACATTCTCACTCCATAAATCAAGAATACCTCCTAAGCTATCTGACGCTTCATTTAAAAAACATGAAATTGGTAAACCTCTTTTAGTACCACCATTTGATAAAACTGGTGTTGCTGGCATAAACCAAAGATTGCTTATGTAATTATAAATTCTTTGAGCATGCAAATTATCATCTGCATATGTGCTTGCTACTCTTGCAAATAAATCTTGATAAGATTCGTTCAAACCTAAGTATCTGTCTTTTAAAGTTGCCTTACCAAAATCTGTAAGATTTACATCTTTAGAACGATCAATTTTAATTATGATGCCTTTATCATTTTGAAACAATTCAGTTTCATTATTTAATGAGAAAAGATCAGGCTTATTTATTTTAGAAACTTCTTTAACTTCTGGGCTATATTCAGAGACAGCTTTTTTAAGGGCTTGAGAAAGAATCTTATTCATAAATTTTAATTATATTTTGTTATTAGTACGAAAACAACTATATGTTGTAGGCGTTTGTCGTAAATATACTATATAAACTTTTGTACAATAGAACATTTATAGAACGCGACAATATGATTATCAATAAAAAAATAAATTTTTTTGCAAGAAATTAACATAATAAACAGTAAGTAAATAACCAATGAGCCAAAATATAAAAATAGATCCTTATGGTTTTAGAGAATATGACGCCCGTTGGTTGTATGAGAAAGACATAAATTTAGCTGGTATAGAGAATCTTGGTAAGGGCCTAGGATCACAAATAAAAATTCATACAAAAAAAGATAATCCCAGAATCATAGTAGGTCATGATTACCGATCTTATAGCGAAGAAATAAAGACCGCTCTTAAAAAAGGAATAAAGTCTACAGGATGCAATATAGAAGATATTGGTTTGTCATTATCTCCAATGGTTTATTTTGCACAATTTAATTTAAATGCAGATGCAGTTGCTATGGTTACAGCAAGTCATAATGAAA
>CACBGU010000031.1 GCA_902538885.1 uncultured Pelagibacteraceae bacterium | reverse complement strand
AATGTCATCAAGATTATTTCCATCACATATTAAACCAGTTTTTTCATGATCAATTGCATCTGAGGCACCACCATCTTTACCACCAATGGATGGAATGCCGTATTGTGCAGCTTCAACATATGCAATACCAAAACCTTCAACTGATTTTTTATGGATTATGGATGGCATTACAAAGATATTTGATTTCGAAACTAAAGCATTTTTTAAATCATTACTAATATCTTTAAAAAACATAACTTGTGCCTCAAGATCTAGCTCTTTTACTAGCTTTTTAATATTTTCTTCCTCTTCTCCATATCCAACACAAATGTAAACAATGTCAGGATATATTTGTTTCAAATTTCTTAAAGCCATAACTATTTTTTCATGATTTTTACGCTTATCAAATCTTGAAACTGTAATTAGTCTTGGATTTTTAACTTTAAGTATACTTTCAACTTTATCTAAAGTTTTTTTATTTAATTCTTCAGCAGGATCCACACCTGGATTTATTACAATTACTTTATTTGCATTAACACCAAGTTCTATCGCTAGATTTTTTGTAAACTGAGAATTTGCTATAACTTTTTCAACATTATTTAAAACACTAACCACTCTTTTATTTTGACTAGAACCTTTAGGATGGTTGATTTCTTTACTATGAATTAAACAGTATTTTTTCTTAGAAGTTTTAATAAGTTCTAAACTTTTCCAATGATCAGCAATAACACCATCAATTTTATTTTCTTTAATATATTCATTAATTAACTGTGCTTTTCTATATTTTCTAATTAGTTTAATTCCTCCAACTCTTTCGATCGAAAAAGAGGCTTGCTCATCAAATTCTTTATGACCTTCTATATGATCTGCAAAAACTTTTATCATAAAGTTTTTAGACAGTTCTCTTGAAAGGCCCCACATTAGATTTTGCATACCACCAAGTTCAGGTGGGAATGATCTAGTTACAATTAGATACATTAATCATACTTCCATTTAATACCACAGCCCGCACTCGGTATTTGATCTTCAGGACCTTTTCCTGTTTCAGCTATTTGTCTCATAGCTGTAAGCAGATCACTTTCTCCATCTTTAACTGGAATAAACTTTTTAAGTTCTCTTAATCGTCCTCTGTATTGAAGTTCTAGATTTTTATTGTAGCCAAAGAAATCTGGAGTACATACAGCATTATATGCTTTAGCAATTTCTTGAGTTTCATCATGTAAGTAAGGAAAATTGAAATGACTTTCATTTGAAAACTTGATCATGTTATCAAATGAATCGTCTGGATAATTTACAAAGTCATTTGAGCAGATAGCAACTGAGTTGATACCAATTTTATTTAATTCACTACAATCCTCAACTAATTCTTTTGTAATAGCTTTTACATATGGACAATGATTACAAATGAACATTATCAAAGTTCCATTTTCACCTTTGATATCATTTAAAGACAGAATTTTATTATCAGTAGATTTTAATTCAAATGGAATAGCTTTTTGACCAAAATCACATATTGGAGTTTGAATAGGCATAATGTAAAATATATAGATTATGTTTTATGATTTAAAAGATAAAAAACCAAAAAACTCTGGCGAAAATTGGGTAGCTCCAAATGCTACAATAATAGGGGATGTTACTTTAGAAAAAAATACAAGTATTTGGTTTAATGCAGTGCTTAGAGGAGATATTGAAAATATTCATATAGGTGAAGGATCTAATGTACAAGATGGAAGCGTATTGCACACAGATCCTGGATGTCCTTTAAAGGTAGGAAAAAATGTTACTGTTGGCCATTTAGTTATGCTTCATGGATGCACTATTGGAGACAACAGTTTAATTGGAATTGGAGCTGTTATCTTAAATAAAGCTAATATTGGTAAAAATTGTATCATTGGCGCAAAAGCTTTAATAACTGAAAATAAAGTCATACCAGATAATTCATTAGTTGTTGGTTCTCCAGGTAAAGTTATTAGAGAAGTTTCAGAGGAAGAAAAAAAAGCAGTGTTTGAAAACACAAAACATTATCAAGATAATTGGAAAAAATATTCGAAATCAATTTTTTAAAGGAGATAAATGCCAGCAGGCTACGTAATAGCTCAATTAAAAGTAACTAATCCTGAAAATTATAAAGAATATGTTGAAAAGGTTACGCCACTCGTAAAAAAATTTGGTGGAGAATTTTTAGTAAGAGCTGGTGAATTTAAAATTTTTGATGGCGAAACACATTTTCCTAGAATTATTATTATTAAATTCCCCACATATGAAAAAGCTTTAGAATGGTATAATTCTGAAGAGTACAAACCAATAAAACAAATAAGATTAGATAATTCCGAAGGTACAAATATAATTATTAAAGGTATTTGAAAGAATAATTGGTTTAGTTAAATAATAGATCGTTCATCGAATATATGATCAATCCAATTATTACTATAAATAAAATTAAGAAAGATAATTGTCCACTTAACTTAGATTTAATTTTGGTTTTACCCTCTTTAAATTTTTTAAAATGAATACTCCCAAATCTCATTACAGCTAATCCTAACAATATAAGAAATGCTGTAAATATATATCCAGTAACCATCTATGGAACTAACCAAGTATCTTTATTATTTTCTAAATTAAATTTTGCTCTTCTATGACCTTTAGCTGCTAAATAAAGCCATTCTATAGATTTAATTTTGCACTGAATAACAGTAAAGTTTTTGTAACCTTCTTCGCTTTGTTCTTTCGTGTAATCAAAATTGTCTAACTCTGGTTTTAGTCCAGATGTTGGTAGATCCGACTCAGTTCCTGGACCATTATCAACTAAATAGCATTTTCTACTAATATGTTGGGTTTTAGACCAAGATTCTTTTGTTACATCATTATTATGATTAACAGTACATTCAACTTTCAATCTAACCTGTATTTTTTCGTCTTTGTCGTAAAACAACAATGCTGCGTTATTATTTGCTTTTAACTTTTCAATTTTATCTGATCGTATATCACTATGATATTGCACTAGATTATTTGATTGATCAGATTTTCTAAGAACTACAATTCTTCCATCAAAGTCTGATTGATTACCACAAATAAATACTGGTATTCGAAAAGGAGAACTTCTGTCTTTAACAGCATTATTTAGCATTGACCAAATTTTCTTTTTGATCTCTGTAAAGTCCTCGTAATAAGGAACTGTATCCGTCACAAATATTATTTTTTCTTTTTTAATCTAGCAATCAAACCTGAGCTATCCCAACGATTTCCACCCATTTCTTGAACCTCAGCATAATAACCATCAATAATTTCTGTTATAGGCACAGGTGAACCATTTTTTTTTGCTTCCTCGATTGCAATTTTTAGATCTTTTCTCATCCAATCAATAGCAAAACCATAATCAAACTTATCATCAGTCATAGTTCTGTATCTATTTTCCATTTGCCAAGATTGTGCTGCACCTTTAGATATTGTTTCCATAACTTTATCCATATCTAAACCTGCGTTTATTCCAAAATTAATTGCTTCAGATAAACCTTGGACTGTTCCAGCAAT
>CACBGU010000030.1 GCA_902538885.1 uncultured Pelagibacteraceae bacterium | reverse complement strand
TTAGATTGGAAAAAGAAAAATGATACAGTCATTTGTAAATTTAAAAATGGTTCAATTAAAACTAAAAAGATTATTTTTGCTACAAACGGATTTCTGAAGTCTTTAGGTATAAAGTCTAATTATAATTTTCCTATTACTTTGACAGCTAGTATGACTAGGCCTTTATCAGATGAAGAGTTTATATCTCTAGGAGAGCCTAAAGAGTGGGGAGTGTTACCTGTTAGACCAATGGGGGCCACGATAAGAATGACTAAAGATAGAAGAATTTTAATTAGAAATACTGCAGAGGTTTATAATCCTTATCAAATGTCTAAAACTGAATTGAACAAAAGATCATTAAAACAAAGACTTGGAATTAAAAAAAGATTTCCTGAATTACCTGATGATATTATTCAATCCTCTTGGTCAGGCATTGTTTCAAGAACAAGAAATAGTTCTCAAATTTTTGAAAAAATAGATAATAATATATTTGTAGCAGGTTGTTACAATGGCTCTGGTATTGGAGTTGGTTCTTTATTTGGAGAACAAATAGCACTCAAAGCAAGTAATGAAAATACAAAAGAGATAGAAGTTATTGAAGCAAGAAATAAACCCACTTGGCTTCCTCCTGATCCAATTTTAAGTATAGGAGTTAAAGCGAGATTGATTTATGAACGTTTCAGAGCAAAATCTGAGATTTAGTTTAGGACAGACATTGGATCTAATCGTATTTGAAACCAATTAACTCTAAAGTCTAAATGAGGTCCTGTTGATCTTCCAGTTGAACCTACAGTTCCTATTATATCCCCTTGATTAATTTGATCACCAACTGAGACTAATACATTTTCTAGATGAGAATATATTGTTGATATCCCATGACCATGATCCATTATAACTGTGCCACCAGTATAGTATAAATCATCTTCAGCCATAGTAACCACACCTGAACCAGAAGATTTAATCATCGTTCCTTGTTTGGCTGCAATATCTATTCCGTAGTGAGGCCATCTTGGTTTACCATTTAAAATTCTTTGACTGCCATAAACACCGCTGATTATACCCTCAACTGGCATTATAAATTTATCTTTAAAAAATTGTAGATCAGAGTTTATTGCTCTAGCTTCTCCAATTGCATTATTTTCTTTTTTAATTCTTTTATAAACTGACTCAGGCGGTGTTACTTTACTTTCTGCCAAACCATCTATTCTTTGTATATTATATTTTCTCTTTAAAACTTTTTTTGTAGTTATTGATTTTTTTCCATTAATAATTTTTGTAAATGTTAGGTCATATTTTTGATCTCGATCTATACCAAAAACAAAAAAACCATCTTTTGATACTTTAACCTCTTTTTTTCCAACCAAAATTTTAGCATTAGGATCAGTTTTACCTAATATAAAATGACCTTGCAGAAATTTACCCTGAAATTCAATAGCTTTAACTGGGGATATAAAAATTAAAAGAACAATAAAAAATCTGTAAATTATTGAGCTGTCCATCCACCATCTATAATTATTGATGTCCCGGTTATCATTGAGGAAGCTGATGATGCCAAAAAACATACTGTTGTCGCAACATCACTTTCAGTAGCCGCTTTTCCCATTGGGATATTTCCAAGGGCTAATTTTTTAAATTTTTTGTTTTTAAAAAATTTTTTAACCATTGGTGTTTCTACAAAAGTAGGTGCTACTGTATTAACTCTGATATTTTTTTTAGCTAATTCAACACCCATTCCTTTTGTTAATCCTTCAATTCCAAATTTAGTCATATTATATACGTTTCTTCCGCCCATACCCACATGACCGAGCTGTGATGACATATTTATAATTGAACCAAATCTTTTTTTATTTTTAAGCATTTTTTTTACTACAAGTTGAGCTACGTTAAATGCAGCTTTAAGATTTAAATCTACAAGGTAATTCATACTTTGTTGTTTTATTTTTTCAAAGGGTTCTGGTATGTTAGTTCCAGCATTATTTACTAACACATCAATAATTTTAATTTTATCTAATTTTTGTTTTAAATCTTCATAGTTCATTACATCGCATGAAACCTTAATAATCTTACCTTTAACTTTTTTGATATCCTTTTCTAATTTATTAAGATCCGAAGATGTTCTACTTAATGCTATAACCGTTGCTCCCGCTTCAGCTAATGCAATTGAACATGCTCTTCCAAGTCCTTTACCTGCACCAGTAACTAAAGCGTATTTGTTTTTTAGATTTATTTTTTGAAGATACATTAAAAGAATATTATTTTAATATCTGTGTAAATCAACTCTACAGCTACTATTAATATTGCTAACAATCCAACCCAAGCGATCCATTTGTATTTTTTAATCCATCCAGATATTAATGTTGCAGCAGTTGCCATTAAAATGATTGATAAAACTAATCCAAAAACAAGCAGTCCATAATGATCACCTGCTGCACCAGCAACACCTAAAACATTATCTAAACTCATTGTAAAATCTGCTAGTAAAACTGTCCAAATAGCCTTTAAAAAACTGGAATTGTCTACTTTAACATTCTCTTCTGTTTCGGAACCTTTGATTACATCTACGTAAAGTTTGTAAACAATATAAAGTAATAATAATCCCCCAATTAATCTTAAACCAGTGATTTGTAGCAGATAGGCTGTGAGTAATGTTAGTATTATTCTTAAAATTACAGCACCACCAATTCCCCAGAATATAACTTTTTTTCTTTGTTCCACTGGAAATTTAGATGCAACCATCCCAATTATAATTGCATTGTCTCCAGCTAAAACTAAATCAATAAAAATGATTTGAGTTAATATAGCTATTTGTTCAGGCGTAAAAAATTCTGTAAACATCAGCTGTTTAATATCATGTCAGAAGCTTTTTCTGCAATCATTATTGTTGGAGCATTGGTATTTCCTGAAGTGATGTTAGGCATTATAGAAGCATCAACAACTCTTAGATTGCTTATACCTCTAACTTTAAGCTTCTCGTCTACGACTGACATTTCATCTTGACCCATTTTACATGTTCCAACAGGATGAAAAATTGTTTGGGTGAAATTTGATCCTTCTCTAACTAATTCTTCATCATCAGTAATATGAGATCCAGGTCTATATTCCTCTGGCTCATATTTTTTAAATGTTTCTGTTTCTAACATAATTTTTCTTACAATTTTTAGTCCTTGAGCCGCAACTCTTCTATCATCATCTGTTGATAAATAATTCATCTTGATTTTTGGATATACTCTGCTGTCACCACTAACAATATTAATTTCACCTCTACTAGTCGGTCTTACATTTGCTACAGTAGGAGTTATTCCCTCGAAATCATGCATTGGAGTAACTCCTAAAATATCTGTACTAACAGGCGATACATGAAATTGTAGATTCGGAGTGGCTCTCGAAGGATCACTTTTTACAAATCCACAAACTTGACTTGCACCCATTGTTACTGGACCACTTTGATTTAAAACATATTCAAGTCCCATTAAAAACCTACCAAATAAACTTTCTACTTTTCTATTTAATGATTTTAAATTTTTTACTTTATATACAGGCCTAAACATTAAATGATCTTGTAAATTTAAACCCA
>CACBGU010000029.1 GCA_902538885.1 uncultured Pelagibacteraceae bacterium | reverse complement strand
ATCTGGTTTATCAATAACATTTATCGTATCAGCAAAAACCTGTTCATCAATTTTATCCTTTAAAAATGAAGTGCCTCTTGCAATTGCGGAGGCAGATATTGCACTTGCAAAAACACTTAACATTCCCTTTGAAATTCTTTTATCAAAAATTATGCTGATCTTCTCACTTCCAATTTTTTTAGGGCTCAATTTTCTAATAGTTTGCTTGGCGGCTTTATTTCCAAGATCTGTTGCTTTCTTAATATCAGACAAATGACGTTTGCTAGAAAATTCGTAGTCTCTTTCCATACTATTTTCATCTTTTGCAACTGTCACACAAGAAGCCGAAAAAGAAGAAGTTTTATAACCGTCGCAAAAACCGTCACTATTTGCTAATATAAAATTTGATTTATTTTCAGTGAAACTAGATTCTGTATTTATGATTTGATTATTTGATGAAGCAGACTCCTCTAAATCTTTTAAATATTTTATTTTTTTATCGTTTTCGAATCTTGTTTCATCATACAAATTAAGGCTACTAATTTTTTTAGCTAACAAATTTTTATCAGGCAAAGAATTAAATTCATCCTCTGGTGTAATTTTTGTAGTTTCAAAGCACTTTTCAATTAAAGTTTTTATATTATCATCTAGTAAATTTGATGATGAAATTGATGATCTTCTTTTACCTAAATAAGTTTCTATACTTAATGCCAATCCATCTGATCTATCTGATGCTTCTAGGGATTTATTTCTAAAATTAACTGTTTCTGAAATTGAGTGACCAACTGTAACACTTGCATCAGTTGCTCCCATTTTTTTTGCCAAATCTAAACAATATAAAGCTTTAGATTTTAGAAATTCTTGATCCTTAACCATAATTAAAGTTTTGTTCCACCAACTGTCATTTTATCGATCAAAATTGAAGGTTGAGCGACTCCTACGGGAACTCCTTGTCCTGCTTTTCCACAAGTTCCTATGCCTGGATCTAACATCATATCATTTCCTACCATCGATACTTCTTTAAGTATTGATGGTCCATCACCAATAAGTGTTGCGCCTTTAATTGGAGATCCAATTTTACCATTATTAATTTCGTAAGCTTCAGTACAATTAAATACAAATTTTCCAGAAGTAATATCTACCTGGCCACCTCCAAAACTTACTGCAAAAATTCCTTTATCAACAGATTTGATCATTTCGTCTTGAGTTTGATTTCCACTTAACATCATTGTATTTCTCATTCTTGGTAACACGATATGTCTATAATTTTCTCTTCTTCCAGACCCAGTAGATCTTGTATTCATTAATCTTGCATTATGTCTGTCTTGCATAAAATTTTTAAGAATACCGTTTTCAATTAAAACTGTTCGCTCAGTTGGTGTTCCCTCATCATCAATTGTTAAACTACCTCTTCTATTATCTATCGTACCGTCATCAACAATTGTTACTCCCTCACTTGCAACTTTTTCACCCATAAGATTATGAAATGCTGATGTTTTTTTTCTATTAAAATCTCCTTCAAGACCATGACCAATTGCTTCATGAATTAATATAGCTGGCCAACCTGGTCCTAAAACTACTTTCATCTCACCAGCAGGTGCTGGTTTACTCTCTAAATTTACTGATGCTATCCTAAAAGCCTCTTCACAAATATTTTTCCAGTTGTCATTTTTTAAATAGTCATCATAAGATTGTCTGCCACCAATTCCATATACACCTGTTTCTTTTCTTCCATTTTTTTCTAACATCACAGACACATTAAATCTAATTAATGGACGTACATCAGTGAGTGCTTCTCCACCTGATCTAATAATTTCAATTGATTTTTGCTCACCAGCAAAACTAGCAGTCACTTGTTTTACTGATCCATCTTTTTTTCTTAGAAAATCATTTACTTTATTTAAAACTTCTAATTTCGAGTCTAAAGATTTTTGTTCAATTGGATTAATATCTTCATAAAATTTTTTATTAGATTTTGGAATTTCATGATTATATGTGCCTTTAATTGATTTAAGAGTTGATTTAAGATTATCTGAGGAATTTTTTAGCGAATCTTTTGATATTTCATTAGAATATGAATAAGCAACAACCTCGTTTGAAATAGCTCTGAAACCAAATCCTAAATCAGAACTATAGTTTGAGCTTTTTATTTTATTGTCATCTAACACAATTGACTCTGATTTTGACTCCTCTAAATAAAGCTCACCATCATCACAATTATTTAGTGTATCAGATACTATTTTATCTGCATCTTGCCTTGTTAAATCAGATCTGTTAAAGAAATTACTCATTCATCTTAAATAGTGGTTTGTTGATAATTTTCAACTGATCATTTTACACATGTACAATTTATTACTAAAAGTTAATTATTGTTAAATGAAAGTATTTTTTAATAATTCTTGTAAAATCTGCAGATCAGAAATTAACTTATATAAAAAAGAAAATATTAAAGATATTGATTGGATAGATATTACAAATAATTCAGATGCTGAAAAAGAAACATCTAGAAATGATAAAGAATTATTAAGAAGATTACATGTTAAGGAGAATGGTAAAATTCTTGAAGGCGCGGAGGCATTTCTTTATGTTTGGAAAAAAATTCCAAAATATAAATTTTTATATAAATTTTTTAAACTACCAATAATTTTTTTCAATCTTTAAATATGGATACGAAATTGTTGCTTTTTTTTTATATTTAAAAAATAAAAAACAACTCAAAAAACTAGGTTAAGAAAAATATTAAAAATTCACTTAGTAAAGACATGGATAGTAAAAACATAATTAATAATATTGAATACATGAGAGTTATAACTCTATTTCTTTTCCTCCTCAGTCTAACAAAAAATTTATCATCTAAATCTGAAATATCTCTTTCACCAATTACAGGGTAATCATAACTCCATCGCCATGTGGATTGGCCTAATCTAGAGTCGAGACTGTTAAAATACCTTATCCAGGCAAGGACATATTTTAATATTAGATACAAAATAATCATTAATGTTGAAGAAAGTAACATCCTTAATGATACTTAATTATGAAAGATAATTTAATTGATATTTTTGGCTCTTTTTCTTGCGATTAACTGCGTAAGAGCATCAACCATGGTATCTGAGGCCTTAAATATTTCATTATTTTTAAACTCATGAGAAATATTTTTTTCCGGATTGGTTTTGTCTTCAATAACTATTCCTTCATCTGGTGAATTATTTTTTATATAAATTAATAAAAGCCATTCATCATCTGAAGCTTCGTCCCATTTAACAAATATTTCTCCTGTTTCAAATCTTCTGTCTATACATCTAAAGATAGACATGTGTCTTGTTATGTGTCTTTTGTTTAATTGAAATACTAGACTGCTTGCACTTCTGTAAAAACTTTCGAGAGCAAACTCAATTTTCTGTCTAGCTAAAGTATATTCTTTTTCTTTTTGTAAAAGTGTTTCTCTATCTTCATCTCCTTGAATTTTAACTCCTAAAGCCTCTACTCTTTCTCTAATTTTTTGATCTCTAATAATTCGATATTTTTCTTTTAATTTTTCTATTCTTTGTTGTAAGCCAGCATAATCCTCTCTCTTTTCTCTTAAGGAAATTTTTTCCAATTTCTCTAATTCTTTAACCTCTCTAACTCTAAACTTTTCAATTTGCTTATCTAATTTTAATTGTTGTAAAAATTGCCTTTGTTTTTCTGCTTGTTCAATTCTCAAAAGAGCTTGTTCTTTTCTTAAGAATAGTTTTATTTCTTTAGTTCTTTGTTTTTCCAATCTAATTTCATCCTTTAAAG
>CACBGU010000028.1 GCA_902538885.1 uncultured Pelagibacteraceae bacterium | reverse complement strand
ACCTCTTTTTTTTGCTTATTATAATTTTAAATATTCGTAAAAAAATTTAATCGAAACCACTAAAAGAAAAATTCCAAAAAACTTACTAATTTTATTTTTATCAATACTGTGTACTGTTTTAGCTCCTATCCTAGCCATAAAAGTTGTAATTGGTATAAATATTAAAAAGGCTGGTATATTTATAAAACCAATACTCAGTGGAAGACTAGAGTTTAAATAACTTCCTGAAATTAAAAAACCTATTGCTCCAAATAAAGCAATTAAAAAACCTATAGCTGCTGCACTTCCTATTGCTTTATTAATTGAATAACCAAAAAACTTAAGGATAGGAACATTCATTACGGCTCCCCCTATACCCATAGGAGCAGATATAAACCCAACAAGAAAACCAAGAATTACTTTTAGATGTAATTTCATTTTAACAATTATGTTTTGTTCCTTTTCTTTTATTAACAATAAGTAAATTCCTAAAAATAAAATCATTATAGAAAAAAATAAAACTAAGGATTTAGTTTTTAAAGAAGCTGCAAAAGCAGTACCAACAATAACTCCTAGTATAACAAACAGACCGTAATTCTTAACAATATTAAAATCAACTGCTTTAAATTTATGATGTGTTAAAACTGAAACTGTAGATGTTGGTATTATAATTGCAAAGGAAGTTCCAACGGCAAGGTGCATAACATATTGAGGATCAATTTCTAAAGAACCAAAAATAAAATATAAAAAGGGAACAGTTATTAACCCTCCACCAATACCAAATAATCCCGCAACAAAACCAACTGGTATTGCTGTTAAAACCATTAATAAAATAATATAACTATATTCGTTTGTTAGAATTGAATTAAGCAGACTGCCCTACTCTAGTATCTACATTATTGTATTTAATTTTATCCATAATGTGATCAATTTTTTTCACATCAGCATCTCTTACACACATGTTTTCACTTAAATATCTTTTCCAATAACTTGCACCTGTCTGACCATGAAATAAGCCAAGAGTATGTCTCATGATTTGATTTAATCTCGTTCCCTTTTTTAATTCTTCTTTAACATAAGGAATAAGTTGTTCAATTACATCTTGTCGACTTGGAACATCATCATTGTTAAATATTTCTCTTTCAATATCTGCTAATAAATAAGGAGTATGATACGCAGCTCTTCCTATCATTACACCATCTGTTTTTTCTAAATGAGGTTTTATTTCATCTACTGAAGTTATTCCTCCATTGATAATAATCTCTTCATTTGGAAAATCTTTTTTTAATTTATAAACATATTCGTATTTTAAAGGAGGAATATTTAAATTTTGCTTAGGTGTAAATTTACCTAACATTGCTTTTCTTGCATGAATGATGAAAGTTTTAACTCCAGTTGCTTTAAGAGTAGAAATAAAATTATGTAAATTTTCATAATCTTCTACATCATCGTAACCAATTCTTGTTTTTATAGTTACTGGTAGTTTTGTAACTGATTGCATTTTACTTAAACAATCTGCCACTAAATTTGGCTCTTTCATTAAACAAGCGCCAAATCTATTTTTTTCAACTTTTTTACTAGGACAACCTAAGTTTAGATTAATTTCATCATAACCAAAATCTTCGCCTACTTTAGTGGCTTCAGCTAAAAGTTTTGGAGAAGAACCTCCTAATTGAAGTGCTACAGGTTTCTCATTAATATTAAACTCCAGTAACTTTTTTTTATCTCCTCTATTTATAGCTTCATCGACCACCATTTCAGTATAAAGAAGAGTGTTTTTGGATATTAATCTTAGAAAAAATCGTTCATGACGATCTGTACAATCCATCATAGGAGCAACTGATACTTTCCTATTCATGGTATAACTTTATATTATTTTTTTATGAGTTTGAAGCTTCAGTGTCGTCTGAGGATACGTCTGCTTCTTGATTTTCTGATTCTGATACTTCATCTAAAGAAACTTCTCCTTGCTCATTCATAGTTTCTTCGCCTACCGAATTATCAACGTCTGCTGTAGCTGTTTCAGATAGCTCAGCTAAATCCTCTTTTGTTACTTGAATTTTTTCTGGAGTTTTTCTTGCTCTTTTAGATGGTAAAATTGGAGTACCACTTTTTGAAATTTCACCTTTATATAGATTTTCAAAATCATCACCTATTTCTTCATCATCCTCTGCACTATCATCAACTTGTTCAACGTGTTTTCTAAGTTTGTAAACAGCACTATCAGTTAAATCTGAAACTTTAATTTTTTCTTCTGCAATTTCTCTTAATGAAATAACTGTATTTTTATCGTTATCTCTATCAATTGTTGGTTCTATTCCTGCATTAAGTTGAGTAGCTCTTTCTTTAGCTACTAGTACTAATTCATAAGGGCTCTCTACTTTATCTATGCAGTCTTCTACGGTTACTCTTGCCATGCGGAGTATCTACACAGTGAGTCTTTAAAAATCAAGGGGTATTTTATAAATAATGAGGATTTAGCTTATTTTTAACTAAATAAAGAAGGATAATTGAACCAAAAATATAGGTTCCTGAAACAACGGCTATCTGTTCAATTGAAAAGCCAATATCAATCAGAAAGCCAAATAGAGCCGTACCAAATGCTGTTGAAAATACCATCAATGCAGTTGTTAAAGCTTTTATAGACCCAATATATTTAACACCATAAATCTCAGCCCAAGTTGAGGAACCAAGTACGTTTGCCAGACCATTAGTTACACCCACTAAACCAAAAAATACAAAAGATGAAAGTGGTGCATTAAAATAATAAAGAACTACAGTACCAAAAAGAAGTGGGATATTCATATAAATCAATAATTTTCTACTTGAAAATTTATCAATTAAAAAACCAGATATAAAAAGAGTAATCACAGATAAAATAGAGTAAGCCATAAATGATTGTGCAATCACATAAGGTCCCCACTCTTTAGAAGAGGATATAAATGACTGATAAACAAAAGATCCTGTTGCAATCCATGGCATTGCTAACATAGTCATACAAATGATGTAAAATCTATAATCTTTTAAAACCTCTATTCTTTTCCATTGTTTAATTTCCTTATTATTCTCTTCTATTTTAGATTCTTCTCTCGTATCAAGCTTAATATCTTTAACTAAAAGAAAAGTTGCAACAGGTAAAACAAGTATAACTAAAATAGAAATTGAAATCCAAATATCTCTCCATTCTATAAAAGTTAATAAAAAAACAATTAAAACTGGCATTATAAATTCAGCCAATGATAATCCTAACCAACCTGTGCTTAAAGCCCTACCTCTATTTTTTTCAAAAAAACGAGATATGGTTGTTGTTGCTGTGTGACTTGATAATCCTTGTCCAGCTAAACGCATTAAAAAAATTCCTACAAATAAAAAAATAACTGATGAAATTTTTGAAAATATAAAACAGGAAGCTGATAAAAAAATTATTACATAAGATGCAAATTTTAATATGTTTACGTCATCGATTTTTTTTCCAATCCAAACTAAAACAATACTACTTAATAAAGTGGCTGATGCATAAATTGAGCCAAATTGTCCATGTGTAATTGATAAAACATCTCTAATACTAGAATTAAATAGACCAAGAAAAAAACTCTGTCCAAAACTTGAAAAAAATGTAAAAATAAAACCAAATACAATTACTTTTAAACTTAAACTTTTAAACATAGAAAAAAAATATGACTTGTAATGTTGCTTTCATAGGTCTTGGGGTTATGGGCTACCCAATGGCTGGATATATATCAAAAGCCGGACACAATGTAACTGTTTTTAATAGAACTAAATCTAAAGCTGAAAAATGGATTGATGAATACAAAGGTAAAATGGCCAATACCCCTGCTGAAGCTGCAGATGGTGCCGATTTTATTTTCACATGTGTTGGTAATGATGATGATTTAAGAGAAGTAGCAACTGGAGAAAATGGATTATTTAACACGGCAAAAGCAGGATCTATTTTTATTGATAACTCAACTGTATCTGCAGAAGTATCAAGAGAATTAAATAAAAAAGCAAATGATAAAGGGTTTAGTTTTTTAGATGCCCCTATTTCAGGTGGACAAGCTGGTGCTGA
>CACBGU010000027.1 GCA_902538885.1 uncultured Pelagibacteraceae bacterium | reverse complement strand
AGTTAAATCAAGAAAGAGTAATGTTGGTATTTTAGTGTGTGGATCTGGGACTGGAATGAATATTGCGGCAAATAAGCATAAAAATATTCGCGCTGCACAATGTTTTAATCTAAAATCAACGAAATTATCCAGATTGCATAACGATGCAAACATCATTACATTAGGATCACGGTTGATAACCAAAAAAAATGCTTTGAAATTTGTAAGTGTTTTTTTAAATACAAAATTTGACGGTGGAAGACACTTGAGAAGGGTTAAGAAAATATAATTATGTCGAGCGAAAAAAGTTATTTAAACGATAGTTATAAAAGTTTTTTTGAGGATAGTTTATCTGTAAAAGATCCAGAGCTTTATAAAGCTATTAAAGATGAATTAATCAGACAACAACAACATATTGAGCTAATTGCGTCTGAAAATATAGTATCTCAAGCAGTATTAGAAGCTCAAGGATCAGTTTTAACTAATAAATATGCTGAAGGTTATCCTGGTAAAAGATATTATAATGGTTGCGAGCATGTTGATGTAGCAGAAAACCTTGCTATTGAAAGATTAAAAAAATTATTTAATTGTAAATTTGCAAATGCTCAACCACACTCAGGTGCACAAGCTAATGGAGCAGTGTTTTTAGCCCTGTTAAGTCCAGGTGATACTTTCATGGGTATGAGTTTAAATTCAGGTGGTCACATTACTCATGGATTAAAAATTTCAATGTCTGGTAAATGGTTTAACGCTATAGGTTATGATGTAGACAAAGAATCTGAGTTGATAGATTATGATAATGTTGAAAAACTTGCATTAGAACATAAACCTAAACTAATCATTGCAGGCGGAAGTGCTTATTCTAGAGTAATTGACTTTAAAAGATTTAGAGAAATAGCAGATAAAGTTGGAGCATATCTAATGGTTGATATGGCTCACTTCTCAGGATTAGTTGCTGGTAAAGGATACCCTAATCCATGTGACTATGCTCATGTAGTTACTTCAACAACCCATAAGGTTTTTAGAAGCGCAAGAGGAGGAATAATTTTAACTAATCATGAAGATCTTGCTAAAAAATTTAATACAGCAGTTTTTCCTGGTTATCAGGGAGGACCTTTAATGCATATTATTGCGGCAAAAGCAGCTGGCTTTCTTGAAGCGCTACAACCAGAATTTCAAGACTACATTAAATCTGTTCTAGCAAACGCAAAAATGTTAGCGGAAACTTTAAAAAATAATGGATTTAAAATTTACTCAGATGGAACAGATACACATTTGATGTTGGTTGATTTGAGACCCTACAATGTAAAAGGTAATCTTGCAGCAGAGAGTTTGTCTAGAGCAAACATTACATGTAATAAAAATGGTATTCCATTTGATACAGAAAAACCTATGATTACATCTGGAATAAGATTAGGAACTCAAGCGGCTACAACTCGTGGATTTGGTTTAAATGAGTTTAAAACGGTAGGTGAATTAATAACAAAAACTCTGAAAGGTTTATCTGAAAACCCAACAGATAACAGCAAAATAGAAAACGAAGTAAAAAATGAAGTTATTTCTTTAACTTCTTCATTTCCGATATATAAGAACCTTTAGTAAATGATTTGTCCGTGCGAAAAAAAAGGTGATACATCTGTTGTAGACTCACGTCCAACTGAAGATGGTACCGCAATAAGAAGAAGAAGATTGTGTATATGTGGTGAAAGATTTACTACATTTGAGAGAATTCAATTTAGAGAATTGATGGTTGTTAAGAAAAATGGAAGAAAATCATCATTTGATCGTGATAAATTATCTAAATCTATCTACATAGCTCTTAAAAAAAGACCAATAGATACGGCTACAATAGAAAAATTCATTAGTAACATTTCAAGATCTCTTGAAGAACTTGGTCAAGGAGAGATATCAACAAACACAATTGGGACAATGGTTATGGATGGATTAAAAGATTTAGACCCTGTTGGATATGTAAGATTTGCATCAGTATATAGAAACTTTAGGGAAGAAAAAGATTTCGTACAATTCGTGGACAAGCTTGATGTCTACAAAAAAAGATAAATTTACATTAAAAGATAAATTTTACATGGAGTTAGCCTTAGACTTGGCTAAATCTCGTCATGGACAGACTGGATCAAATCCTTCTGTAGGCTGTGTTATTGTCAAAAATGATAAAATTATTTCCATAGGACAAACCTCATTTAATGGAAGACCACACGCTGAATTTAATGCGATTAAAAATAGTTTTGAAGAATTAGAAGGTTCAAAAATGTATGTTACTTTAGAACCATGCTGTCATCATGGATTAACATCACCATGCACTGACGCGATAATAAAATCAAAAATTTCAGAAGTTATATATGCAGTTAATGACATAGATAAAAGAGTAAGAAATAAAAGTTTTAAAATTTTAAATTCAAAAAAAATAATTGTAAAAAAAGGTTTATTAAAAAGTAAAATTGAAAGTTTTTATTTACCTTATTTTTTTAATAGAAAGAAAAAATTACCCTTTGTTACCGGCAAAATAGCTATTTCAAAAAACAACGTTATTTACAGCAAAACCCAAAAAAAGATTACAAATTCTTATTCAGATCAGTTTACACACATGTTGAGATATCAAAATGATAGTTTGATGATTACTCACAAAACACTAAATAAAGATAATCCAAAATTAAATTGTCGTTTGAAGGGTTTTGAAAAATTTTCTCCAAAAAGAATTATTTTAGATAACAAGTTAAATTCTAATAACAAAAATACTATAATTTTTTATAATAAAGCAAACAAATTAAAAATTTCAAAATTTAAAAGAAAAGGAATTCATCTAATTAAATCTCGAATTGATCGAAATAACAGATTTGATATTAAATTAATTTTGAAAAAATTATATAATTATGGATGCAGGAATTTACTAATTGAAGGAGGAGATAAATTAACAAATTCACTGATTAAGAATAAAATTTTTAATAAATTTTATTTGTACAAAAGTCCAAAAAATCTCTCTAAAAACTTCGAATATTTGAAATTTAGTAGTCAAAATATATTAAATCAAAAATATAAAACAAAAATTAATCTAAATCTCAATTTACGAAAAGACAGAATAACACTATATAGTTAGAAAAAATGTTTAACGGAATAATTTATAACCAAGGTACTATTACTAAAATTATTAAAAGACCTAAAGGTCTTAACATTTTTGTTAAAAGTAATGTGAAAGTATCCAATAAAGACATGGGTTTGTCTGTTGCCTGTGATGGTGTTTGTCTAACTTTAATTTCATATAAATCCAAAATTATGGAATTTTATCTTTCGAAAGAAACGATAATTCGATCAAAATTCAAATTTTTAAAAATAAAAGATAAAATAAATTTAGAATTACCTTTAAAATATGGGACAAAAATTTCAGGACATATTTGTCAAGGACATGTTGATACTGTTGGTAAAGTATTAAGTATTAAAAAAATAGATAAATCATTTCTTTTTGACTTTGTTTTACCTAAAAGGGAAAGAAAACATTTAATAGAAAAAGCATCAATCTGTGTGAATGGTATTTCACTTACAATTTCGAAAGTGACTAAAAAAGGTTTCCAAATTTGGATTATTCCTCACACCTACAAAGAAACTAATTTATCAACTTTAAAAAAATCTAGTTTAGTCAACATAGAGATAGATATCTTGTCTAAATACGTTAGGAATTATTTTAATGGAAAAAAATAATTTTGCGTCAATAGAGTCAATTATAAGCGTAGCCAAAAAAGGTGGTATGTTTATTTTAGTAGATGATGAAAAAAGAGAAAATGAAGGAGATTTAGTTATTTCAACATCAGACACAAATTCAAAGAATATTAACTTCATGGCAAAATACGGACGAGGCTTAATTTGTTTAGCCCTTGATTCACTTCAAGCAAAAAGATTAAATTTATCTTTAATGTCTCCAGTCAATCAATCAAGAAACAAGACGGCATTTACAATTTCTATTGAAGCAAAAAAAGGAATAACAACAGGTATATCCGCTAAAGATAGAGCGAAAACAATCAAAATTGCTTCAAAAAAAAATGTTAATAAAAATGAGATTGTCTCACCTGGTCATGTGTTTCCAATTATAGCTAAAGATGGTGGAGTGCTTGTTAGAGCAGGGCACACTGAAGCTTCAGTTGATATATCTAAACTAGCAAAAAAAAATAACTCAGCAGTAATTTGTGAAATTATGAATGAAGACGGTACAATGGCTAAAGGTCAGGATTTATTTAATTTTGCAAAAAAACATAGATTAAAAATTGGAAAGATAGAAGATCTGATTGCATATAGACTAAAAAAAGAAAAGCTTATTAAACTTAAAAAGCAAAGTAAGATTGATGTAAAAAATCAAAAATACAATATTAGAATTTATGAGAATCTTTTAGATGGTTCAGAGCACTTTGCTTTAA
>CACBGU010000026.1 GCA_902538885.1 uncultured Pelagibacteraceae bacterium | reverse complement strand
TTTTTTGAAGTAGGTAAATTCTCAATAAGTAAATTTATATTCTGACTTTTCCAATAGGAATTTTCTTTATTATATTCTCCATCGTTAATTTTAAATACTTCTTTGAGTATATTTAAATCGTGAGGAATATTAAATTGATCATTTGTTGCAGTATACGGAAACACATAATAAAAATTATCAAATCCAGAAAAAGTAATTCCACTCAAGCACATGCTACAAGGCTCATGTGAACTTAAGAAGATACAGTCTTTTTCATTTGGTCTTGTATTTGCATTTAATTCATAAAATTTTTTAAGAGCATGTATTTCTCCATGCCACAATGGATTTTCTATTTCATTGTTTGTGTCTGCAACTACAAGCGATAAATCATCTTTTTTAATTATTGCTGCACCAAATATTTTACTACCTTTAGCAACACCTTGTTCTGTTAAGGGTAAAATTTCTTTTAAAAAGATATTTAATATTTTTTCTAGGGCTTTTTCATTCATATGCTTGGACCATCAAATAAAGAACACAATTGTTACTATAATTAAACTCAAATTAATAAGAAATAAATTATTAATACAACTTTAAAGTTAGTAATTTATTAAACAAAAATTGTTAATTTAAACTTATGACAAAATTAAAATCAGCAATAAGTCTTGTAATTATATTAATTTTTTTTTCAGGGTGCCAAACAGTTAAAGATAAAACAGATGCTATTGTTGAAAAGGAAAATGAAAAATTAAGTAAATTTTTAGGAAAATCAGCTAGCGAACTTCAGATGGAGCTTGGAAAACCAGACGAAGACTTTAAAAATGCTAAAGGGAACTTTGAGTTTGTTTATAATAGTAAAAAATATCTTGTTCCATGTGAGCGAAGGTTTGAAATAAATTCAGAAAATATAGTTGTGGGTTTTGTTTCAAACGGGTGTTTTTAAATTTATTGGTTGAAATAAATCTGTTCATTATAGGTTTTTTTTACTATTTTAAATGGAGTTATTCTAAACTACTTAGTTTTTTTATATTAATTCATAGTCAGTAATGTAACGTCTATTTAGTTAACGACGGAGGTTATATGGCTTCAAGAAAAACAAAAGTGGGCTCTACAAACAGCCCAGACAAAAAACTTCCATTAAATAAATCCATACCTTTAGGAATTCAGCACGTACTAGCAATGTTTGCTGGTAATATAACTGTTCCTATTATTGTGGCTGGAGTTTTTGGTCAAACGCCCGAGCAAAAAATATTTTTGATTCAAATGGCTTTGTTTGTAGCGGGAGTTGCAACGATTATCCAAACAGTTGGATACAAAGAAATTGGTGCAAGACTTCCTATTGTCCAAGGAACAAGCTTTGCTTTTATACCAATCATGCTACCATTTAAAGCAGCAGGATTAGGTGCGGTATTCACAGCAGCGTTCATTGGAGGAATTTTTCAAATTTTTATTGGAAAAGTTTTAAAACCAATAAGACATCTATTCCCACCATTAGTCACAGGTATAGTTGTGCTAATGATTGGATTTAGTTTGCTTAAAGTTGGTTTTATGTATGCTGGCGGAGGTGGATGGTTAATGAATAATAAACCTGAAATCTTTGCAAATGCAAATCATTTAACGGTTGCCGCTTCAGTGTTTATAGTTGCTATCTTTTTTAATCTTAGAGGCAAAGGAATGGCTTCTGCAGCTTCAATTTTGATTGGAATAGTAGCTGGCTTTATAGTTGCAGCAGCACTAGGAATGGTTAACTATGGCAAAATAGCATCTGCATCATGGTTTGCATTTCCAATGCCACTTCAATATGGAATTGATTTTGTACCTGGTGCAATAATTCTAATGTTGTTTATGTCAATTGTTACAACGATTGAAACAATTGGAGATATAAGTGCAACTACAATGGGTGGTGCTAAACGAGAAGCAACGGATAAAGAAATATCAGGTGGAATTATGGCAGATGGTGTTGGTACTGCATTTGGTGCAATATTTAATGCGATGCCAAATACATCCTATTCACAAAATGCTGGACTAGTTGCGTTTACAGGAGTGGTAAGTAGACACGTTGGAACTATTGCCGGAATAGTTTTAGTTCTAATGGGATTATTTCCAAAATTAGGTGGAATAATCGCAGCAATGCCAGAGTCCGTGATTGGTGGAGCAGCAATTATTATGTTTGGTATGATTGTAGCCGCTGGTATTAAATTGATTTCAAGGGCAGAAATGGATCAAAGAAATTTATTAATCTTAGCTCTTTCTTTGTCTTTTGGAATTGGAATGTCATTGTTACCAGACTTTGTGAAAAATATTCCAGATTTTGGAATAAGTTTAAAACTACTGTTAACAACTGGACTTATACCTGCTGGATTATTAGCATTTGTTTTAAATGCTATAATGGCAAAGAAATAATTAATTTAAACTTGTGGGGAGAAATCCCCACAAGCAAGGTTTAAAACTTATTTAATTTCAATAAGCTTCTTTTTTTTATGTTCTGGAATTATTCTTTCACAAGATATTGTTAAAAGACCATCTTTAAGCTCAGCACCATTAACTTTTACATCATCAGCTATAGTGAATGATCTTGCGAATTGTCTTTGAGAAATACCTTTATGAATAATTTCTCCATTAACATCACTGTCCTCAGATTTATTAACTTGTTTAGTTCTAACAGTTAATAAATTGTCCTCGAACTCAACCTCAACATCTTTTTTGCTAAAGCCAGCCAATGCTACTTCAATTGCATAGTTGTCTTTACCTGTCTTTCGGATGTTGTATGGTGGATAATTTGACTGCATTGTCAAATTCCCATTTCCCAACATATTTTCAAACTGGTCGAACATATCATCAAAACCAATTGAAAAAGGTCTAAGTGAGTTAAATATAGATAGATCCTTACTTGTCATAATATCCTCCTTTTTTAAGCAAGTTTATTTATGCAAGCCCCATTAGGCGACTTACCTGACTTATATGGGAATTAATTTTTTTTTTTCAATATTGAATATGTACTAAATTTTATTTGAAATTTTTAATGCAAATGCATATTCAATAGCAATTTCTTCTATTGCCCCATCTCTTCCAGATTTTCCACCATGACCAGCATTCATTTCGGTTTTTAAAAGAAGTAAATTATTATCTGTTTTATAGTCTCTAAGTTTTGCTGTGAACTTTGCAGGTTCATCAAATAAAACTCTATTATCACTTAAACTTGTTGTAATAAAAATATGTGGATAATCCATCTTTTTAATATTGTTGTAAGGCGCATATGAAAAAATATAATCAAAATGTTCTTTATTCTCTTTTGCATTTCCAAATTCGTCAAATTCTCCCACAGTTAACGGTAAAGAATGATCAAGATTTGTTGTTAAAGAATCCACAAAAGGAACAGCCATGATAATTCCTAGAAATAACTCAGGAGATTGATTAACAACAGCTCCCATTAATAATCCTCCAGCAGATCCACCCATGCCAATAATTTTTCCTTTTGAGGTATAATTTTTTTCAATTAAATATTTTGCAGCATAAATATAATCTTCAAAGGTATTTTTTTTGTTTGTTAATTTTCCCTCTTTCCACCACTTCATACCTTTTTCCATACCACCTCTAATGTGAGCTGTGGCCCAAATTATATCTCTATTGATAAGACTTAATCTTGTGGAAGAAAAACTTGGGGACATAGAATTTCCATAAGACCCATATCCATACAATAAAACATTTGCAGACCCATCAATTTTTGTTTTTTTGTGTCTAGTAATTGTTAATGGAACCATTCTTCCGTCATGAGATTTAAACTCAACTCTCTCAACAATATAGTCATCTTTATTATGACCAGATGGGATCTCTTGTTCTTTAACAAGTTCTTTAGATTTTGTTGCTAAATTATATTTAAATACTCTAGAAGGAGTTTTAGGTGATGAGTATCCTAAATGAACTTCATTAGTATTTCTATCTTTTTGAGTTAAGCTTACTCCTGGAACATAAACAGTTTCATCAGAAAAAATTAATTCTTCTTCTATATTTGTAGAAATATTTTTGACAAATAATTTATCTAGTGCATCTGATGTCTCACCACGAATAATCCAATTTTTAAGAAATGTTAATCCACCAATTAAAACTTCATCTTTTGCTGGAATATATGTTTTCCAATTTTGATTTTCTAAATTGTCACAAATATCAATTTTAAAGTCTTCAGCATTTTTATTTGTGTGATTATAAAATTTACCATCCCATGAATTAACTGAATACAGAACACCTCTTTCTCTTTTAATAATAAGTTTTGGAGATGGATTTAATTCATCTGATTTAAAGTAATATTGCTCTGAAGTATTATGGTCAGAAGTATTTATAAAAAAATATTTTTCATCTGAGCTTTTTCCAATTCCTACTGTAAAAGCCTCGCTTTTCTCCTCAAATATTAATTCATCTTTGCCCTCAAAATCGCCTATTCTGTGCCTGTATATTGTTCTTGCTCTATGATTTTCATCAAGTTTAGAATAAAAAATATATTTATCATCCAAACTAAATGTTATTCCCCCGGATGTTTCTGCAATTTCTTTTGAAATAATTTTGTTTGTTTTTATCTCTCTTAAATAAATTGTATAATATTCA
>CACBGU010000025.1 GCA_902538885.1 uncultured Pelagibacteraceae bacterium | reverse complement strand
TGGGTAGCCAAATTTCTTCATTACATGATTATGAGCCCTCATTAGATCTGGAGCAGTATCAACCAATGTACCATCTAAATCGAATAAAATTGTAAATTTTTGTTTCATTATAAAAGTATTTTAAAGAAATAAATTGTGAATTAATCAATGTATATTCTTAATGTAAATCAATTTTAAATGGAAGTTTTAAATCAAAAAAAACTTAGAGAAAAATTTATCAAGACAGGCGTAAAGATGATAGGTCCTGAAACTGTTTTTTTTTCAAAAGATACAAAGATTGGAAATAAGGTAACTATAGAACCTTATGTTTTTATTGGCCCTAAGGTAAAAATTGGAAATAATGTAATTATAAAATCTTTTTCACATTTAGAATCTTGTAAAATTGAAAATAAAGTTGAGATTGGTCCATATGCCAGAATAAGACCTAATACAATTTTAAAAGAAGGATCTAAAGTAGGTAATTTTGTAGAGATTAAAAAAAGTACTTTAGGAAATAAATCTAAAGTTAACCATTTGTCTTATGTTGGAGATGCTCAAATTGGAAAATCAGTGAACATTGGAGCAGGCACGATCACTTGTAATTATGATGGAGTGAATAAAAATAAGACAAAAATTAAAGACAAAGTATTTATAGGCTCAAACTCTTCTTTAGTTGCTCCAATTACTATAAATAAAGATAGTGTTGTTGGAGCTGGATCAGTTATTACAAAGAACGTTAAAAAAAAATCTTTAGCACTAACAAGATCGCCGCAATTAGAAGTTAAGAATTACAAAAGAAAGAAAAAATAATTTATGTGTGGAATTATTGGAATATCAAGCAACAAACCTGTTTCTGCAAATATAATTAACTCATTAAAAAAATTAGAGTACAGAGGATATGACTCAGCAGGAATAGCCACACTTTCAGATGGTGAAATCAATGAAGTAAAATCAGAGGGAAGAGTTGATAACTTAGAAAATAATTTTGACTTAAAAAACTTAAGAGGAAATATTGGTATAGGCCATGTAAGATGGGCAACTCATGGAATTCCAAATAGTTTAAATGCTCATCCTCATTCTTCTCATAACGTATCTGTAGTTCATAATGGTATAATAGAAAATTCTACAATATTAAAAAAACATTTAATCAATAAAGGTCATAACTTTAAATCTCAGACTGATACTGAGGTAATTGTCCATTTAATAACAGAACATTTGAAAACTTCAGAATTAGAAGAAGCTATCACAAAAACTTTAAAACAACTCCATGGTAGTTTTGCTCTTGGTATTGTTTTTAAAGATATGCCAGACTTAATAGTTGGCGCTAGAAGAGGATCACCGCTAGCCGTTGGCTATGGTCCGAATGAAAACTATCTAGGATCAGACTCTTATGCTTTAAAATCAATGACAAATAAAATCACATACCTTGATGATGGTGAATTTTGTATTGTTAAAAAAGATCAGGTTCTTTTTTTTAATGAAGAAGGAAAAAAAGTTAATAAAAAAATATTAGAATTATCATCTAATGAAGCAAATTATGACAAAGGTGATTTTAAACATTTCATGGCAAAAGAAATTGAAGAACAACCAACAACAATTAAAACTGGAATTAAAGAATATATAGATAATGTAAATAAAGACATAAATATTTTTAATTTTCCCTGGAAAATAAAAGAGATTAATTCAGTAACTTTAATTGGTTGTGGTACTGCATATCACTCTTGCTTAATGGCAAAATATTGGTTTGAAGAACTTACAAATTTAGATGTTAATATTGATATAGCATCAGAATTTAGATATAGAAAAAATAGATTTAAAAAAGACACTTTATATGTATTTGTTTCACAATCTGGGGAAACGGCAGATACATATGCAGCTTTAGATTTATGTAATAAAAATAACATGAATACATGTGCTGTTGTTAATGTAATTGAAAGTTCAATTGCAAGAGACTCTAATTTTGTATTACCAATTCATTGTGGGCCTGAAATTGGAGTTGCATCAACAAAAGCATTTCTAGGTCAAATACTTGTCTTGTATATTCTGGCTTTAAAACTTGGATCATTGAGAAATGAAATTGAAAAAAGTGAATATCAAGAAAAAATTAAAGACTTAATAAATTTACCAGGATTAATAGAAAAAACTTTATTACATGATAACAATATTCAGACAATATCTTCAACTTTTAACGAAGCAAAGGGTTCAATGTTTTTAGGAAGAGGATATTCATATCCAATAGCTTTAGAAGGCGCATTAAAACTAAAAGAACTTTCCTATGTTCATGCCGAGGGATATCCGGCAGGGGAAATGAAACATGGGCCATTAGCTTTGATAGAAGAGGGTATGCCAGTTGTAGTTTTGGCTCCTAGAGATAATTATTACAAAAAAACAATTTC
The DNA here is from genome assembly GCA_902538885.1 of uncultured Pelagibacteraceae bacterium. Lineage (GTDB taxonomy): Bacteria > Pseudomonadota > Alphaproteobacteria > Pelagibacterales > Pelagibacteraceae > Pelagibacter. The sequence goes on along the minus strand of CACBGU010000025.1, from coordinate 2,524 downwards.
GAATATGCAGGAAGTGATTGCTAGAGGAGCAAAGGTATTATTAATAACAAATAAAAGTAAAGATGAAGTTGTGTCAGAAAATATTTGGGAAACAATTGAAGTTGAGAATACAAATGATGACTTGCTTCCGTTCCTTTTGACTATCCCACTTCAAAAGCTTGCGTATTACTCTGCTCTTAAAAAAGGTTATGATATTGATAAGCCTAGAAATTTGGCTAAATCTGTCACTGTTGAATAAACTTTAAACTCTGTTAAAACACCCTTAGGTTGAATATGAAAAGTTGGAAAAAAAATAGTTGGAGAAAATATCCTATAAAGCATATTCCAGAATATCCAGATAAAAAAGAATTGGATAAAGTTCTGGACAAGATAGGTACATTTCCTCCGCTAGTATTTGCTGGAGAAACAAGACATCTTAAAAGCCAGTTAGCTGATGTTGTAGATGGAAAAGCATTTTTACTCCAAGGTGGAGATTGTGCTGAGAGTTTTGCAGAATTTAATCCAGATAATATAAGGGATACATTTAAACTAATGTTGCAAATGTCATTAGTTTTAACTTACTCAGCTTCATTACCAGTAGTAAAAGTTGGAAGAATAGCTGGACAATTTTCAAAACCTAGAAGCGCACCAACTGAAATAAAAGATGGAGTAGAGCTTCCAAGTTATTTAGGTGACAATATTAATGGCATGGAATTTAATGAAAAAGCAAGAGTTCCAGATCCTAAAAGATTATTTAAAGCATACTCGCAATCTGCTGCAACTTTAAATTTAATTAGAGCATTTTGTCATGGAGGTTTTGCTGATCTTAAAAATGTTCACAATTGGAATTTAGGTTTTATTAAAAATTCACCTGAGTTAAAAAGATTTAAAGAATTAGAGGATAATATTGCAAATGCACTAGCTTTCATGGATGCATGTGGAATTAATTCAGATTTTAATAGAAGATTAAAAACCGTTAACTTCTGGACATCACATGAAGCATTACTTCTTCCTTTTGAAGAAACAATGACAAGAACAGACTCTACAACAGGAGAAAATCATGACACATCTGCTCACTTTGTTTGGATTGGAGATAGAACAAGACAATTAGATGGTGGTCATGTTGAGTTTTGCAGAGGTATAGAAAATCCAATAGGAATTAAATGTGGACCTACCCTAAAGGCTGATGATTTAATTGATCTTTGTAATAGAATTAATCCTGAGAATGAGAAGGGTAAAATTACACTAATATCAAGATTTGGTGCAGACAATGTTTCTAAATTTTTACCAAAATTAATTAGGGCAATAAAAAAAGAAGGTTTAAATGTAATTTGGTCTTGTGATCCTTGTCATGGAAACACAGTAAAAGCTGCTACAGGATTCAAAACAAGACCATTTAACAGTGTATTAAAAGAAGTTAAAAATGTTTTTGCATGTCACCAAAGCGAAGGAAGTTACGCTGGTGGTTTACATATAGAATTAACTGGTCAAGATGTAACAGAGTGTATAGGTGGAGCACAAAAGATATCAGAAAAAGATTTATCATCAAGGTATCACACTCATTGTGACCCAAGACTAAATGCAAACCAAGCTCTAGAATTAGCTTTCTTGATTTCAGATGAGATTAAAAAGAATAGCTCTTATTCTAAAAACGCAGATAGAGCGGCATCTTAAGACATTGTAAAATTTTAAATATCTAATACTTTAAAATCATGAATGTTTCAGAAAAAGTGAATTTTATTTCTAATTGGATTAAAGATTATGTAAATAATATGCCAAGTAAGGCAGAGTCATTAGTTATAGGAATTTCTGGAGGGATAGATTCGTCAGTTTCTAGTACATTAAGCGCAATGACAGGTTTAAAAACTATTGTTTTGTCAATGCCAATCAAACAGAAATCACATCAACATGATTTAAGTTTAAAGCATCAAGAGTGGTTAGTTAAAAATTTTAAAAATGTTGAGGCACATACAATCAATTTAGATGAGTTATTTTTAGCTTTTAGTTCCAGTTTATCAAATTTTGATAACGAGCATGGAATGGCGAATTCTAGAGCTAGATTAAGAATGACAACCCTCTATCAAGTTGCTGCAGCGAACAAAGGAATAGTAGTTGGAACCGGAAATAAAGTTGAAGACTTTGGTGTAGGTTTTTACACTAAATACGGAGATGGTGGGGTGGACATATCTCCTATAGCTGATTGCAATAAATCTGAAGTTTGGGAGCTTGGAAAAGAGCTTGGAATTTTAAAAGAAATTATAGATGCTCCCCCAACGGATGGTTTATGGGACGATGGAAGAACTGATGAAGGTCAACTTGGACTGAAATATGAAGAATTAGAAGAAGCTATGGATAATCCTAATTCAGCTAATCGAGCTAAATACGAAACTATTAGAAAACAAAATTTGCATAAAATGGAGCCAATTCCTGTATGCAAAATTCCAAATTAATCAAATAGATTCACAAATCTATTTTTTAAGTATATTCCTAAAATAATGAGTAAAGATATTTTTTTAACAAACAATTTAACAAATAAAAAAGAGAA
>CACBGU010000024.1 GCA_902538885.1 uncultured Pelagibacteraceae bacterium | reverse complement strand
ATTTATATAATTGATTAAAAATTTCTTTGTGCTCAAATAAATTTATTTGAGTTAAGGGATTTAAATTCATTTAATTAATTTTTTAATTTGATTTATTATTAAGTCTTCATTTTTTTTTATATCTAAATTAGAATCGATTATTTTGTATGATTTTTTATTCAATTTAGCTAATTTCAAAAAACCTTTTTGAACTTTATTATAAAAATTAATATCAAACTGATCATATCGATTGAGAGATTTTCTATTTTTTAATCTTTGAAATAGATTTTTTTTATTTACAACATTGAGGAAAGTAAAATTGACTTTAATGTTTTTTAATAAAAATTTATTTATTGTGTTTATAATGTTTAAATCAACACCCATACCATAATGCTGATATGCAATAGTTGAGTCTATGAATCTATCAATCAAAATAATTTTTTTTTTGTATGATTTTTTTATAAGATTTATGTTTTCACTACGAGCTGCTAAATATAAAAGTAAATCAGTATATATATTAAAATTAGATTTTTTATTTAAAATTAATTTTCTTATTTTTTCCGAATTAAGGCTTCCGCCTGGTTCTCTTATCTTTATATAATTAATTTTCTTTTTATCTAAATATTTAGATACTTTATTTATATGATGACTTTTGCCACTCCCCTCAATACCCTCAAAAACAATGATGGGTTTTTTAGACATCACCCCAAATTAAATAATTTATTGATTTTATTAATCTTGTAAAAAAGTTAACTTTTTTAATTTTTTTTGATGAAAGTAAATCATACTCACCAACAAGTTCTTGATCATAAACAACTCTTAGAGTAGCTATTTTCTGATCTTTTTCAATTGGTGCTTCGACTGGTCCATCATACTTAACAACTACTTTTAAAAGTTTTTTTTTGGCTTTTTTGATTGTTTTATAAATATCTTCTTTTGTATATGCTTCGACACTATTCTCTTTTCCTAACCAAACATCAATTTTGTGTAATGGTTTATTGGCTTTAGCTATTTCTACAAGATCATAGTTGGTAAGACCAAATGTAAGTAATTTTGTGCTCTCTTTAGATCTAGCGTTTTTTGAATTAAAACCACTTCCAACAGCGATCAATCTTCTGCCATTTCTATCTATTGATGATGCTAAAGAGTATTTTTCAACAGCTAAATAACCAGTTTTTATTCCATCTGCTCCGAGATTTTTATAAAGCAATGGATTTCTATTTCCTTGTGTTATAGGATCTCCCCCTGTTCTATCCCATGTAAATTCTTTTTCAGCAAACATTTTGTAAAATTCAGGATGTTCTTTAATTAAATATCTAGACATTTTTAAAATATCTCTAACAGTTGAGTAATTGTCCGGGTCATTTATTCCTGATGAATTAGAAAAATTTGTATTATCCATCCCTAATTCTTTTGCTTTAGCAGTCATTAAAATTGCAAATTCTTCTTCAGTACCTGCTATACCTTCGGCTAATGCAATACATGCATCATTACCAGAAGCAACAATAATACCTCTTAATAAATTTTCTACAGAGACCTGATCACCTACCATTATAAACATCGATGAATATCCAGATGTAGATAATCTCCAAGCTCGCTCAGATATTATAAATTTTTCGTCTAAACTAAGATCGCCTGATTTTATTAAATCAAAAGCAATAATTGCTGTCATTATTTTTGTCATAGAAGCTGGATAAATTGAAATATCTGGTTCTTTTTCATAGAGAATTTCTCCAGAATGATAATCTTGTAATATTGCAGTTCTTGCCTTTACATCAAAATTAGCTTTTGAAACACTTGCAAATGAAAAACTAAAAAAAATTACAATTAATAATATTCTAAACATCTTTTAATATCTCTATATTTTCAAAATTTAATACTTTTATTTCGTTAAATGATTTTTCTAGTTTTTTTATATCATTAAATGGACCCAATAATACCCTATATTTAGTTTTAGATAATTTCTTAATTACAGATCTTTTTATATTTGTCTCATCTTTTATTCTATTAACCATATTTTCTGCTGAGTCACGGTAATAAAAATCTGCAATCTTTATTGAATATAAAAATTTATGTTTTTTTATTTTGACTTCTTTAGTCTTTTCTTTACCCAGATTATCTATGGTAATTCCGTCAACAGGAGCTTTTTCAGCTACACTTTTCTCTTCATCAAAAGTCTTTGCCTTTTTAGCAACAAATGTCGAACTCTTTGAGATTAAAACAAGATCAATATAAGGTTCTTTTGGGTCTAGTGATAACTCCTCAGCAATTCGCTGCGTAATTACAGAGTTATAAAAAGTAGAGAATTTAACGTTATTAGAGATTACTTCTGCTATAATGGATTTATCATTAATAGGATTGGTAATTTTAACAAATGAATTTTTTTTGATTTTATTATGAAAAATTAAAAGAGATCTATTATCGATTTTTTTTGATATTTTTTTTTCTTTTTTTAATTCATCATTATAAATTAAAGCAAATCCAGTATTACTATACTTTTGATCACTTATATAGACTAAGTTTTTATTATTTTGATCAAATTGATTACATGCAGATAAAAAAAGTAAAGAAATAATTAATATTAGTTTTTTAAAGTTCATTTTTAAATTTATCTTTTAATGTACAAACGGCTAAAGCAAATCGCAATGACCTATTCCATTTTAATATTATCTCATAGTTATCAAATACAATATAAGCTGGATTTAAAGTTTCGGCATCAGGTATGATATCTTTATCTGGAGTTATAATGGCTACCTTTAACGAATTGTACTTATTATCTATTTGATCATTATTTTTAATAAATTTTCTAAAATATTTTAATTTTTTTTTATCATGAAGTTTTTTTGCAGAAATGTTTAAATATTTACTTGGTATATTTTCTGATAAATCAATTCTATAAAAACAAGGATTTTCACTTTTCCAGCCTATTTGATTTAAATAATTAGATGCAGAAGCATAAGCATCATTATTATTTTTTAAATCTATATATCCGTTGCCATCATGGTCAATAGCATAATTTTTCATTGTTGATGGCATAAATTGAAAAAAACCAAAAGCGCCTGCCCAAGACCCATATAACGTTTTATAATCTATTTGATCATTTTCTATTAATCGCAAAAGTATTAATAATTCATTTGTAAAAAATTCTGATCTTCTTTTATCAAAACTTAAAGTTGCCAAAGAGGATAAAATATCCATTTTACCAACATACGTTCCAAAATTAGTTTCTATTCCCATCAGGGCTAATAGTAACTCTCTCTCTATATTAAATTCGTTTTCAACAGTATTTATTAATTTTGAATTTTTTTCATAAAATTTTTTTCCTAAAGAGACTTTTTTTGAAGATGTTCTTTTTGAAATATAAGTTTTAGTATCTTCATAAAATTCAGGTTGATACCTATCATATTTTATCACATCTGATAAAAATTTAGTATCAGACATAACTGTATCAAACGTTTTTTCTGAAATATTGTATTCTAAAGCTATTTTTTTGAAATTTAATTTCCAATTTTCAAATTCTTTATTGATATCAGCAAATGAGAAATTAATAGAAATAAAAATAAAAAATAAAAAAAAATTAATTAGTTTCATGCAAATCTTTCAAATATATAATTACAGCAATCCAAATAAAAATAAAACTAACTAATTTTGTTATTGAAAAAGGCTCGTTGTAATAAAAATAACCTAATAAAAACTGAAAAGTAGGAGTTATATAAAATATCATGCCTGTCGGTCCTAAACCACAGAGTTCAACTCCCCTAACATATAAAAATAAAGGTATAACGGTCATAGGTCCAGCAAGATAAATAAATAGCATCATCGAAGGATCAGATAATTGAAAATCATTATAACCTTTGCTTGCTATCAAATAAAAAGCTAACAGTGCAAATGGTAATATAAATAAACTCTCTATAAGAAGGCCTACATCAGTATCAACATTAATTTTTTTTCTAACTAAATTGTAAAACCCCCAACTTAAAGCAACAATTAAACCAACCCAAGGCAATGATTTAATACTTACAATTATTAAAAAAAGGATTGATAGAATAACTAACAAGATTGAAAAGATTCTTTTTTTATTTAGTTTCTCTTTAAAAAAAAGATAACCAAGCATTACGCTTAAAATGGGCATAATAAAATATCCAAAACTTGCATCTATAATTCTATTTGTTGCTATAGCATATATCCATACACCCCAATTTATAAAAATCAAAAAACCTGAGATAAATAAATAAAATAAATTTAATTTATTTTTTACAATTTTAAAATAAACATTCCATTTAGAGAAAAAAAAAGTAGTCAGAATTAAAGTAAATGCTGTCCATAAACATCTATGAACTACTAATTCAATATGACCAATATAAGCAATATATTTAAAATAAATTACACCAAAAAACCCCCACCAAAAAGATCCTAACCCAGCAAGTAATAAGCCTTTGTTAAATTCTTTATTCATAGGAAAACATGATGCTTGTAATTAATAAGTTTATTAGACTATTTTATGGTTGAATTAAATAATTATAATTATAAAACCTTGCTCACGGAGAGATGGCTGAGCGGTTGAAAGCACCGGTCTTGAAAACCGGCAAAGGGGCAACTCTTTCCTGGGTTCGAATCCCAGTCTCTCCGCCACTATTTTTCAACATAATCAAAATTTTTAAATAAATCAGTTACATTATTTTTTTCAAAAATAAAATCGGTCTCTAAACCATTTAAAAAATTGTATAAATTTGAATCATCAATATCCAATAATTTTTCTAATTTCACTAAATCATCATCACTTAAGTCATTAATATATTTTTTAACAAAAGCTCCTAAAAGTTTATCCATTTCTTTGGTGCCCCTATAATTTGATCGATAAATAATTTTTTTTTTTAATTCGTCTATATTGATCATAAATATTAGAATATATTAGTTGTTAATGAATAATAAAACAAATTATGAATATTTATTGTCAGATTTAAGTTCTTTAAAAGGTGTAGGTATTAAAACAAAAAATTTATTAAAGAAGAAAAATATTAATAATTTATTTGATTTACTATGGAAACTTCCAAAATCTTATACAGATAGAAGTTTGTCATCAAAAATAAAAGATTTAAAAATTGGTGAAATACAAACAGTAACTATAATTCCACAAAAGTACAACTTCCCAAGAATAAGGAAATTACCAAACAGAGTTTTATGCAGTGATGAAACTGGTGAAATAGATTGTATTTTTTTTAATAGTTATGAAGGTTATATTAAAAAAATCTTGCCTTTGGGTAAAGAAATTACTGTTAGTGGTAAAATAGGTCATTTTAGAAATAAATACCAAATTACAAATCCAAAATATGTTTCTGAAGATTCTTCTTTAATCAAACGTACTCATAATAAATACTCATTAACCGAAGGTATTTCTGAAAAAATATATAATAAAATCTTAAATCAAATAATCAATAATTTACCAGTTTTTAGTGAATGGCACTCTAAAAGTATTTTATCTAAATTTAAAAATATAAGTTGGAATAGCTCAATTAAAGAACTGCACAAACCTGAAAATATTGGAAATTATAAATCAAATTTTTATCAAAGACTTGCTTTTGATGAAATATTTTCAACATTTCTAGTCAATTCAGAAATAAGAAAAAAAATAAAAAGAATTAAGAAAAAAAATAAAATAATCAATGTAAATAAACAAAATTCTTTAATTGATAAATTAGATTTTTCTCTTACCGATGATCAACAAAAATCACTTAACGAAATAAATAAAGACTTAAGTTCACCAAATAAAATGTTTAGACTTTTGCAAGGAGACGTTGGTAGTGGAAAAACAATAGTGTCTCTTTTAGCAGCAATTAATACTATAAACTCTGGTTTTCAGGTTGCTTTTATGGCTCCTACGGAAATTCTAGCAAGACAACATTTTAATCTAGCAAAAAAATTATTTCCTAAAAATATAAATATAGCTCTTATTTCTGGAAAATCAGAATACAAGGTAAAAAAAGAAATACTTCAAAGATTAGCAAATAATAAAATTGATATTATTTTTGGTACACACGCTATTTTTCAAAAAAAAGTAATTTTCAAAAAATTAGGATTAATAATTATAGATGAACAACATAAGTTTGGAGTGAATCAAAGAAAAAAATTGTCGGATAAAGGTGGATCAAATTGTGACGTATTATTAATGACAGCAACACCTATACCTAGAACTCTAACAATGACAATTTATGGCGATATGGATATTTCAATAATTAGAGAAAAACCTAAAAATAGAAAACCAATTAAAACATATAGTAAGTTAGAGGTTAAAATTGAAGATGTTTTAAAATTTATAAGAAAAGAAATTAACTTAGGAAATCAAATTTTTTGGGTTTG
>CACBGU010000023.1 GCA_902538885.1 uncultured Pelagibacteraceae bacterium | reverse complement strand
AAGTCTACAGGCAAAGCTGCATGTATTCTTCCTCATGGAGTATTATTTCGTGGTAATGCCGAGGCTGCCATTCGACAACAACTTGTTAAGTCAGGTTTTCTTAAGGCTATAATTGGACTACCCCCCAATTTGTTTTATGGCACAGGTATTCCTGCCTGCATTCTTGTTCTTGATAAAGAAAATGCTGCTACACGTAAGGGCATCTTTATGATTGACGCTAGACATGGTTTCAAGAAAGATGGTTCAAAAAATCGACTTCGTGAACAAGATATACATAAGATCATTGATACCTACGCTAAATTAACTGACGTACCACGCTACTCGCGCATGGTACCATTTACCGAGATCACAGATGTGAAAAACGACTCTAATCTAAACTTGCCACGTTACATCGACAGCTCTGCACATGAAGATATCCATAACATTGATGGCCATCTGCGTGGTGGTATTCCTGAGGTTGACCTTGATAAATTAGATAATTATTGGAAGGTATTTCCAGGTGTGAGAAATTTATTATTTGAGTCAGCTGGGCGTGTTGGTTTTGCAAAATTGAAAACACCTATCGATGAGGTGAAAACTACAATCTTTAAACATCCTGAGTTTAAATCATTTAATCAGAAAGCTTACAAGGTGTTTACTGATTGGAAGAAAGCAAGTATGCACCGATTAAAGGTTTTTGGGCATAAAGACCGTCCAAAAAAATTAATAGAAGAGTTGTCTGAGGATTTACTCGCCAGATTTAAGTCGACACCAATGGTTAATTCGTATGATTTATACCAACGCCTTATGGACTATTGGGTGGAAACAATGCAAGACGATTGTTACTTAATAGCTGATGCTGGCTGGCAAGATAGTATGCAACCACGTGAAGTGGTAAAATTTAAAAACGTAAATGGGAAGTTGGTGTGGCCTAAAGAACCTTTTGATTATATAAAAGAAGGAAAACGTCGCTTCAAATCTGACTTAATTCCCTCAACAATTTTGATTAACAAATATTTTATCTCCGAGCTCAACACAATTGAATTACTTAAGGCTGAACTGTCTGATGTTGAACAAAAACTTCAGGACATAATGGAGGAAAATAGTGGTGAAGAAGGGCTGCTAGTTGATGTCATTGAAGGTGAAGGTGATAAGCAAAAGATTACTATAAAATCTGTTAAAGCACAGTTGAAGCAAATCAGTAAAGATCCTAATTACGTAGATGAATATGAGGTGTTACAGAACTGCAATTTACTCTTAGAAAAACTAACTTATACAAAGAATAAACTTAAAGCTACTCAGGATGAGCTCTATTCTAAACTGGATAAAAAATACCCTAAACTTAAAGAGGAAGAGATTAAGACGCTTGTCGTAGAAGATAAATGGTTAGCTTGGTTGTCAACCGCTTTGCAAAGTGAGCTTGATCACGTCTCACAAACCCTTACTGAGCGTATCCGTGAACTAGCTGAACGCTACGTTACGCCACTACCAAAGCTAAATGAGAAAGTCGAGATACTAACTGCTAAGGTTAAGGAGCACCTGAGGAAAATGGGAGCGTCATGGAAGTGAAGCCAGGGTATAAGCGTACTGAGGTGGGAATTATACCTGAGGAGTGGGATGCTGTTCGTGTGGGTGATCTATTCACATTTAAGAATGGATTGAATAAGGAAAAACGATTCTTTGGACATGGTACTCCAATTGTCAACTATACGGATGTCTTTAATAATCGTGCACTTAGAGTTGAATTAATTGGTGGTCGTGTTGATGTAAGTTCCAATGAATTAAATGCATACGAAGTTTTGAAGGGCGATGTATTCTTCACTCGAACATCAGAAACAGTGGAAGAAATTGGCATCGCAGCAGTTATGCTTGATGATACTGAGAAAACTGTTTATAGTGGTTTTGTTCTTAGGGCGAGACCCATCAACGAAAGTCTCGACGACATGTTCAAGACATATTGCTTCTCTCCACGTTATTTTCGAGAACAGGTAACTGCACGTGCCAGTTATACAACCCGTGCACTGACAAATGGTCGTTTGCTTTCTGAGTCATTCTTAATACGTCCACCTCTTCCAGAACAACGATCAATCGCATTAGCTTTGAGTGATATGGATGGGTTACTGAGTTCATTAGACCAGCTCATCGCAAAGAAGCATAACCTTAAAAAAGCTACCATGCAGCAACTCCTGACTGGTAAGACCAGACTTTCTGGATTTAGTGGAGAATGGAAGGCTAAGCGTTTAGGTGAATTAGCAGAAATGTACAGTGGCGGAACACCAACAACTTCAGTTCATAGCTACTATGGTGGAGACATCCCATGGGTATCTATCTCGGATATGACTAAGGGTGGAAAGTTTATAACTATGACGGATCGCAACCTAACTCAAACAGGATTTGCTAGTTGCGCTGCGCAACTATTCCCAGCAGGAACAGTCCTTTATGCTATGTATGCTTCACTTGGGGAATGTAGTATCGCTAGTGTTCCGCTTTGCTCGAGTCAGGCAATCCTTGGTATTAGTACTCGATCCACTTTAAATAACGAGTTTCTCTATTATTACTTGACTTCATCTAAGTCGATTGTGAAGTCGCTTGGACAACATGGTACACAGGCAAATTTAAACAAGGGTATGGTTGAGGATTTTTGGTTACGTTTACCCTCTATACCTGAGCAAACTGCTATAGCCAAAGTACTCTCTGATATGGATGTTGAGCTGACTGCACTTAAAGCGCGTCGTGACAAAACTCATAACCTTAAACAAGCGATGATGAATGAACTGCTTACTGGCAAAACACGACTTGTGAAACCGGAGACTGTTAATGCCTAAACAATCACGCCCTGAACGCAAGACTCAAAATCGTGTTATTGACTTGTTCACTAATACATCTCGACCAGATTGTTTGGGATATGAATATTTAGGTGAGTGGCAATCAAAAGAAAATAATAGTTGTATAGAAATAGATTTATTAAAAGTAAATCTCAAAAAAAGAGGATATTCTGAATTAGCAATTTCATCTGCTATACAAAAACTACTTGTAGCTACAGATGTAACAGGAATTACATTGTATCAGGCTAATCAACAGACTTATAAGTATTTACGTTACGGAATATCAGTTCAAATCGCTGTTGGAGAAAATAATGAGCAAGTACATTTAATTGATTGGCAAAACCCAGAAAAAAACGACTTTGCGATAGCAGAAGAAGTAACTCTCCGTGGTGGTTATGAGCGACGTCCAGATATTGTACTTTATATAAATGGAATAGCTGTTTCTGTTATCGAACTTAAAAGAAGCTCAGTCGAAGTTGCTGATGGTATTAGGCAGTTAAGAACTAATCAAGAAAAAATATTTAATGAAGGTTTTTTTTCTACCGTACAATTATTATTTGCTGGTAATGATTCCCAAGGTTTATATTATGGTACCGTAACAACTGAAGAAAAATTTTTTGTACAATGGAAATCTTCAAAAAGTGATCCTAAAACTACTGGTTCATTATTAGACTATCCATTAATAGACATGTGTGAAAAATCTCGGTTACTAGATTTAATTCAAAATTTCATAATTTTTGATGCTGGAATAAAAAAAGTACCTCGCCCCCATCAATTTGATGGAATAAAAGCTGCCCAGGAAAGTATCAAAAAGAAAGAGGGTGGTGTTATATGGCATACACAAGGAAGTGGCAAAAGTATTTTAATGGTATTGTTGGCCAAGTGGTTGCTAGAGCATGATCCGAGCGCACGTATACTTATAGTAACTGATCGAGATGAGCTTGATATACAAATTAGTGATGTAATTAGAGACGCTGGTGTAATTGGTGATAGTGCTAAAAAACCTCGCATAACATCAAGAGCTGACCTCGTAGAAAAACTTGGGGCAACTTCTCCAAGAGTAATTTGTGCATTATTACACAAATTTGATCCCTCTGATCTTAAAGGTGAACCCCCTGCAGTCAAAGGCAATTTCTACGTTTTTGTTGATGAGTGTCATCGAACACAAGGTGGTGATATGAACAGGCAAATGAAAAGATGGCTTAGTAACAGTATATTTATTGGTTTTACAGGCACACCATTATTAAAAAATGACAACAAAACTACCCGAGAAATATTTGGTTCATATATTCACACTTATAAATTTCACCAAGGTGTTACAGATGGGGTTGTGCTTGATCTAAAATATGATGCTCGTGATATACCTCAGAGAATTACTTCCAAAAAAGCAATTGAAGAATACTTTGAACACAAAACTAAAATGCTAAATAACTCTCAGCGAGCTATTCTTAGACATAGATGGGTTACTATGGAAAATTTGATGAGTGCAGAGGGGCGTAAAAATCAAATTGCTGCAAGTATAATGATTGATTTTGATATTAAGCCTCGCTTAAATAATAATCGTGGGACAGCTATTTTAGTGGCCTCAAGTATTTATGATGCATGTCATTATTTTCGAATTTTTAAGACAAAAGATTTTGGAAAATATTGTGGAATTATTACGTCTTATCAACCTAATCCAAGTTTTATTTCTAGCGAACCAACTAATAGTGAGGAGAGATATAAATTTGATACTTATAAAAAATTTGTACTTGAGAATAATGAAAATACAGAAACTTACGAAAAAAGAATTAAAAAGCAGTTCATAAAAGAACCAGCTAATATGAAGCTTATTATTGTGGTAAGTAAACTACTTACGGGATTTGATGCCCCAAGTTGTACATATATTTATCTTGATCACGAATTGCATAATCATAATTTATTTCAAGCTGTTTGTAGAACTAATCGTCTAGATGGCGAAGATAAATCTTACGGTCAAATTGTTGATTTTAAAAAATCTTTTGAAAACGTGAAAGAAGCAATTGCAATTTATAATTCAGATGAATTAGATGTAGAAGAAGGTAGTGGTGGATCAAATAATGTTCAAATTAAAGATAGACTTTCTGAAAGTAAAAAACATTTAGACGAAACACGTGAAAAATTAAAATATTTATGTGAACCAGTATATCAATCATCAAATGATAAAGGAGAAATAGAACAATTCCTTCACTATTTCTGTGGGGATGCTAATGACCCTAATGGATTGAATGATAGGGAAATCCTTCGTAACAGTTTTTATAAAACTACAGCAACTTTTATTAGAGCTTATAGTGATATTGTACAAGATCTCAATGAAGCAGGTTATAGTGACAAAGATATTGATAATTTGCAAAAAGAAATTGGTTTTTACAATGATGTTCGATTAGCTGTAAAAAATCATTCTAATGAAGAATTAGATATTAAACCCTATGAAGCTGATATGCGTCATTTACTTAATACCTATATCCAGGCTGATCCAGTTGAAGAAATTGGTGATCTAAATTCTATGGCTCTTACAGAATTAATAGTTAAGACAGGTATTCACGATGCGATAGCTAAAAAAATAAATCAAAAAGGTAAACTCACTAATACTGCTGTTGCAGAAACAATAATCAATAACGTACGAAAAACAATAATCCGCAACCAATTAACAGATCCTAAGTTTTACGAGGAGATATCAAAATTATTTAATGACTTAATAAAACAAAGTCGTGAAGAAACTGAGGAGTACGAACTTTTTTTGAAACAAGCAGAAGAATTAGTAAAAAAAATGATGAAAAAAGATTACTCATCAGAAATTCCTAAAGAATTACAAGGTAACATAGAAGCTACAATAATTTATAACAATCTCACAACACTTAACAAAACTATTTTTAATATTCCTGAGAGTGATGAAGATAGAGCAGAATTAGCAAAAAAAATAGATTTAACGATCAAAGATAACGCACCTTCGGGATGGAGAGGAGATCAAGCAAGAGAGAGCCAAATCCTTAATGCTATCTTTCCTATACTTGAAAAAGATAGAGAAGCAACTCAATCACTATTTGAAATTATAAAAAATCAAACTGGATATTGATGCAAAAAAATATTCAATTAAGAGATATTTCAATTAAAGTTATTCGTAAAGATGTTAAGAACACTCATCTTTCAGTTTACCCACTTGATGGTAGTGTAATTTTAGTAACTCCAAAAAGAACTCGTCACGAAGTTGCTCGTGCTTATGCAATATCAAAAATACCCTGGATAAGATCACAACAAAAAAGATTTAGAAATCAAGCCCGTAAATTCCCATTAAAGTTTATTGACCGAGAAAGTCATGAGCTTTGGGGTCGAAGGTATCTTATGAAGATTAATTACAAAAAAGAGAAACCAAGTGTTTTATTAAGTAATAAGGAAATAGTATTAACAGTCCGTCCAAGATCAAATCAAAAAAAAAAATCACAGATAATTGAAAATTGGCAGAAATTATTATTATACAACTATGTTAATAATATAATTAAAAAATGGGAAAAAAAATTAGAGGTTAAAGTTAAACGTCATTTTATACGAAAGATGAAAACTAGATGGGGAAGTTGCAATAAGTCTTCAGGTTATATTCGTCTGAATGCCGAATTAGTAAAAAAACCAAAAGAATTGGTTGAATATGTTGTTGTACACGAAATGATACATTTAATAGAGACTAGTCATAATGATCGTTTCATTAAAATTCTGGATAGACATTGTCCTTTTTGGCGTGATCAACGTTCTGAATTGAATCAATTACCTTTAGCTGCAGAATTTTTTAAATAAAGCTATGAGTATTTTTGAAACAAAAAAAAACTAAAGACTTCAAAAAGACTTCAGTGAGTTCTGCTTCCTTCCATTCTATAGCCTTATTCAACAATTTTTATTTTTAAAAAAAATAAATTAATTATTATATTTATTGAAAATTAATGAGATTTTAGTGGTGCCCCCGCACGGATTCGAACCGCGGACCTATTGATTACAAATCAATTGCTCTACCAGCTGAGCTACAAGGGCATGCGCAATAATTATTAACTATTTGTTAAATAATCAACTCTTTTTTTTAATATAACTAAGGTGATGAAATACAATTGCGGCACTATTTGAGATATTTAAACTTTCAATATCTTTATTAATATTAATTTTAACAAAAAAATCTGCGTATTTGCCTGTATGCTGTCTCATTCCAAATCCTTCAGACCCAAATAGAAGGATGTTATTTCCTTCCCATTTTATATCTGTAAAATCTTTATGACCTTTTGCATCAAATCCATAAACCCAAAAAT
>CACBGU010000022.1 GCA_902538885.1 uncultured Pelagibacteraceae bacterium | reverse complement strand
TTTATTGGAGAATGTTATAAAAGAAATTTAAACTTGAATTCTTGGCTAGTTTCAAACGGTTATGCAGTAGCTTATAGAAAATACTCAAAAAAATATATATCAAACGAAATTAATGCTAAAAATGAAAAAAAAGGCCTTTGGCAAGGTAAATTTGAAATGCCATGGGACTTTAGAAGAAAAAAATAATTTTATAATCTTGATGCACAGTCTTCAATCCAAGAACAAAGATGTTCAGCAAAAGATCTTCTAACAAACAGATTTAAAATATTTTCATCTTTATGGTGCAGAATTACATCTATATGATTTAAAACAGTCTGAGCTGTTGATCCTTTTTTTTCTTTAAATTCATTAAAATTAAAGGGAGATCCTGCTGAAAAGATTTCATAGACATTTTCACCTTTAAGTTCTAATTGAACAAATTGATCTGTTACATCTATAACAGCGCCTAAATTTGTTTTTGAAATACTATTAAATAACATTTCATATAGATCGGATTTGTTAGTGTCTTTACCTGCCAGCTCATTAGATACTATCATCCATTCGTCTGGACTAAGCCATATGGCTGTTAATTTATCACTTGTTGTTGAAGTGTTTGCTTCTGTAGGCAAAATCATATTAAGGTTTTTACCAACATTTGTTAAAAACTCTCTTTTTTTTCCTCTTAAATTAATTTTTGTTACTGGAGAGATTTCCTTTACAGAAATACTTTCTTGCTTAATTTCATTTTTAATAACTGAATTATAATTAAGCATTTAACCTCTCATTTTTCTCATCGTAAAATACTGGATTTGTAACAATGACATTAATATTTTTATTTTCCATTGGCACAAAAAGTTTTTTTCCCATCATATTTTTTCCACCTCTAACCACTGCAAGGGCTATTGATTTATTTAGGTTTGGACTGAAATAACTTGAAGTTACATGTCCAAGCATTTCTACTGGACTTTGATTTAATTCAGAAATTATTTGTGCTCCTTCCTCTAAAACTTCATTTGGATCCTCTGTTAATAAACCTACTAGTTGTTTTCTATCTTCTCTCATTGTATCAGATCTATAAAGAGATCTTTTACCTATGAAATCGTATTTCTTCTTGCTTACTATCCAATCCATTTGAAGGTCGATAGGGGTCATTGTTCCATCTGTATCTTGACCAACAATAATAAAACCTTTTTCTGCCCTTAATAAGTGCATTGTTTCAGTTCCATAAGGTGTAATGTTAAACTCTTGACCTGCCTCCATACATTTTTCCCATAAATCTTTTCCATAACTTGCTTGAACATTTATTTCGTAGCTGTGTTCACCAGTAAAACTAATTCTCATTATTCTGCATTGGATATTACCAATATTTGCTTCTTTGAATGACATGTGAGGAAAATTTTCATCTGCTAAATCCAAATCAGGAATTATTTTTTTAAGAATTTTTTTACTATTAGGTCCACATAAACTCGCTGTAGCATAATGATCTGTTACAGAGGTTAAATAAACATCAAGCTCAGGCCATTCTGTTTGAAGATAGTCTTCAAGTTTACTTAAAACATTTGCTGCTCCACCAGTTGTTGTGGTCATGATGTAATGATTTTCACCTAATCTTGTTGTAACTCCATCATCATAAACCATACCATCCTCATTTAGCATTAGGCCATATCTACATTTCCCTATAGCTAATTTTGACCAAGCATTTGTATAAACTCTATTTAAGAATTCAGAAGCATCACTTCCTTGAATATCAATTTTACCAAGAGTAGAGGCATCTAATATACCAGCACTTTCTCTAGCAGCTTTACTTTCTCTTTGAACTGCTTGATGCATAGTTTCTCCGTTAATAGGGTAGTACCATGCTCTCTTCCATTGTCCGACATTTTCAAATTCAGCTTTATTTTCAACATGCCAATCATTCATTGGTGTTCTTCTAAAAATATCAAAAAACTTTCCTACATTTCGACCTACAATAGTTCCAAATGTTAATGGTGTGTAAGGAGGTCTAAATGTAGTAGTTCCTAATTCTCCCATTTTAACGCCAGCAGTATCTGCAATTATTCCTAATGCATGCATATTTCCTAGTTTACCTTGATCAGTTCCCATCCCGGTAGTCGTGTATCTTTTAACATGCTCAATAGATCTAAAACCTTCTCTTAATGCTAATTTTATATCTTTAGCTGTTGCATCGTTTTGATAATCTACAAATGGTTTAGTTTTGCCTAAAGGTTTATCGGAAGGAAGTAACCAAATATTTTTTTTTGAATTTTCATGATCAATCTCAACTTTAATATTATCTAAATCCGTTTCTTTAATATTTAGAGTATCTTTAAGCTTATGATTTAAATTTTTAATGATTTCATCAATTTTAAAATCTCCACTACAAGATCCTACACTTAATTGTTCGGATGTATTTTGATTTGGTAAGAAAATTTGTTTTTCCTCATCAAATTTTAGTTTACTACCTGATTGTGTATATAAATGTACAGCAGGTGTCCAACCACCAGCAACTCCCAAGCAATCACATGAAATAGAAATTTTACTTCCAGTCACTGAAGTACCATCAGTAGATAGCTTCATTATAGAAACACTATTTAGTCTTTTGTATCCAGCTGTATCAACAATTGTATGTGACCAGTAAATTTTAATACCTGCTTCTTTTACTTTTTTAACAATTTTACTTTCAGATTGTTCTCTAATATCAATAACAGCCTCAACATTTATACCTTTGTTAAACAGTGACAAAGCACTTTCATAGGCACTATCATTATTAGTAAAAAAAACATTTTTACTACCACAAGTAACTCCATAAAATTCACTGTATTTTTTAACAGCAGATGAAAGCATTATTCCTGGTCGATCATTATTATTAAATATTAATGGTCTTTCTAATGCACCTGTGGCCAAAATAACTTTCTTAGCTCTAATTTTAAGAAGTCTTTGTCTGATTTTATTTGTTTTATCTTTTGCCTCTAAATGATCAGTTAGATTTTCTCTAGCTAAAAGATAATTGTATTGATGATAAGCAGCTACACTTGTTCTAGTTTTTATTTCAAGATTTTTGATATTTTTAAGTTCCTCTATTTCTTTTTTTAACCAATCAGAAGGAGTTTTATTATCAATTTTGTTAAATTCATTATTTTCAAAAATAGTTGAGCCACCAAGTTCATTTTTTTCATCAACTAACAACGTTTTAAAATTATTTTTAGCAGCATTTTTTGCTGCTAATATTCCTGATATACCTGCGCCTACAACCAATACATCACAGTGAATATTTCGGTGGTCATAAATGTCAGGATCACTTGATGTTGGTGATTTTCCTAAACCGGCCGAGTGACGTATGAAAAATTCATATTTCTCCCAAAAACTAGCAGGCCACATAAATGTTTTGTAATAAAAACCTGCTGGAAAAAAAGGGGAGAGAAAATTATTTATTCCACCAATATCAAATTCAACACTTGGCCAACAATTTTGACTGGACGCCTCTAAACCTTCGTAAATCTCGACTTCTGTTGCTCTAACATTAGGTTCTGTTCTGTTGGTACCAGGATTTACTTGAACTATGGCATTTGGTTCTTCGGAACCTGCAGTCATAATTCCTCTTGGTCTATGATATTTAAAACTTCTTCCAACTAAATGAACATCGTTTGCAAGTAACGCTGATGCTAAAGTATCACCTTTAAATCCATGGTAAGTTTTGCCATTAAATTTAAAGGAAATTCTATTAGTTTCATCAATGTACTCACTAGATTTTACTCTTAAGTTTTTAGTCATTTTATTGAGCAGGTGGTTTTTCACCCATTTTGTAAATTGCTTTTATTTCGTCGTTAGAAGTATCTCTAACCATATTAAACCATTTACGACAACCATGTGCATGGTTCCATCTTTCAAATTGAACACCTTTAATATTTTTTCTCATAAATAAATATTCTGCCCACTCATCATCACTTAATTCTGTTGGTTGTTTAGGCCTTTCAATATGAGCTTCACCACCAGCCTTAAATTCTTGCTGATCTCGTTCTCCACAGTATGGACAGTTTATTAAAAACATTAATGAGCAACCGCTGCAGCGCCATGTTCATCAACAAGGTCTCCGCTTACAAATCTATTTAAATTAAATGCAGCATTAAGTTTGTGTGGCTCATCATTTGCAATAGTGTGAGCAAACAAATCTCCAGATCCAGGAGTTGCTTTAAATCCTCCAGTACCCCAACCACAATTAAAGTATAAACCTTTAATTGAAGTTTTACTTAAAATTGGACTAGCGTCAGGACAAATATCTACTATTCCTCCCCATTGTCTTAACATTCTCATTCTACTAAAAATTGGATATAATTCTAAAATAGCATTTAATGTACCTTCAACGATTTGGTGACTTCCTTTTTGAGTATAAGAAACATAATCATCCGTTCCAGCACCAATGACCAATTCTCCTTTATCAGATTGACTAACATAAGCATGTACTGCGTTAGACATTACAACTGTATCAATAATTGGTTTTACAGGTTCAGAAACTAAAGCCTGCAAAGGTTTACTTTCAAGTGGTAGTCTTAGACCAGCCATATTAGCTATTACACTAGAATGACCAGCTGCAACTACACCTATTTTTTTAGTTTTAATAAATCCTTTTGTTGTTTCTATTCCCTCAACACTATCTCCATTTCTTTTTATTCCTTTAACTTCACAATTTTGAATTATATCAACACCCATTGCATCAGCTCCTCTAGCATATCCCCAAGCAACAGCATCATGTCTTGCTGTACCAGCTCTTCGTTGTAAAGTTCCTCCTAAAACAGGGTATCTAATATCTGGTGATGTATTTATAATTGGACAAAACTTTTTTACCTCTTCGGTACTTAAGTAAACTGCATCAATTCCATTTAGTCTATTAGCATGTGTTCGTCTTTTTAAATCTCTAACATCTTGTAAATTATGCGCTAGGTTCATTACACCTCTTTGACTAAACATTACATTGTAGTTTAGTTCTTGAGATAAACCTTCCCAAATTTTTAATGCATGATCATATAATCCTGCACTGGCGTCCCATAAATAATTTGATCTAATAATTGTAGTATTCCGACCAGTATTACCTCCACCAATCCAACCTTTCTCGACAACAGCAATATTATTCATATTGTGTTTTTTTGCTAAATAGTAGGCTGTTGCTAATCCATGGCCACCACCACCAACAATAACTGCATCGTACTCTTTTTTAGGAGCAGGATCTTTCCACGCTCTTTGCCAATTTTCATGATAAGAAAGAGCATTTTTGATTAACGAAAATACTGAGTACTTATTTCTCATAATAATTGAATAATTACTTTATATATATTGAATTTTCAATACAATCGCTTAATACACAATGTCATACGGAAGAGTGGGTGAGAGGCTGAAACCAGTCGTTTGCTAAATGACCGTGCGAGGAAACTTGTACCGAGGGTTCGAATCCCTCCTCTTCCGCCATTAAAATAGAGGCTGATCTATAAAAAAGTTTTTCATGGTCACAGGACGCTGTTCCAAAATATATCTATAGACATTATAATTTTCCATTACCCGCTGAACGTAATTTCTTGTTTCCCTAAATTTAATTAACTCAACCCAATCAACATAATCAACTTGTTTTTTTTGTGGATCTTTATTTATTTTTTTCCAATATTTAACTCTATTAGGTCCAGCATTATACGCAGCGACTGCAAAAGGGTAAGCACCATCATATTGTAGAATTAAACCTGCAATATAATGTGAACCTAAATTAATATTATATTCTGGATCAGTGGTTAATCTTGATTTTGAATAAGGAAGTTTCGCTTGTTTTGAGACTAATTTTGCTGTGTAGGGCATCAATTGCATTAATCCTTTTGCACCAGCATGACTATTAGCTTCTAAATCAAATTCACTTTCTTGTCTAATTATAGATAAGATCAAAGCACTTTCTGGAATTTTTCTTTTATTAATATATTTAGGAGTGCTAATTATTGGGTAATTGTATTTATTATGAAATCTTTTTTGATAAGACGCAATTTTTGAAACCTGAATAGCAAAGTCATATCTATTAATACTTGTAGCTAATTCTGCAGCCAAAACCTCACTACCTTTTGCTATATTATCATTAGCTAAATGTCTTAAAATATGTTTTGTATATTTATCTTTCTTCAATTCATCTAGAAGATAAGAAATTTTTACAAGCTCTTTATTAAAAAATTGAATTCTATATTTTGGATCAATTTCCATATCTTTTTCTAACTCAAATTTTCCATTTGGATTTAATTTTAAAAAAGCTAGCTGACCATAATAAGTAGTAAGATATTTTGTAGCTTCTCTGTACCAATTATTTGATTGCTCTCTTTCACCTATTTTCTCATATGCTCTTCCAAGCCAATAAGCACCCCTAGATAAACTTATTGGATAACTAACATTTTCATAAAAATTTTTAAAATGATCTTTAGCGATTATTGGATCATTTAAAAAACTTAATGCTATCCATCCACTCATCCATTCAGCAGCTGCATATTCAGATCCTTCAGTCATTCCATGATTGCTTGAAATTTTATATGAAATTTCATATTTTTTCTTATAAAGCAATGCTCTCGAGATAATTTCTCTTTCTTTCCACCATTTGTCAGGCCTAACTAAATACTCTTTATCATTTCTTATTTTCAATAAGATTTCTGTTGAAGAATCCACACGTCCTTTTTTTCTTCTCCATTTCAATCGATCGTAGTTTAACCCAGCATCATTCTTAAATTTTTGAGGAACATTTGCTATGGCTTGGTCAACTCCATAACCTTTACTCATTAAAAGATGTCTTGCATTATATAAAAGTTCGTAATCTTTTGGCAGATACCTTATTAATCTTCCTAAATCCCAACGATCACCGTTCCAAGCTAAATAATCAGCTCGTTTAATATAGTCATCTGCATTTAAAAATTTTTTATATTTTTTTCTAAAGTATTTTAATTCATTTTTGGATAAATCTGCTGTGACCCAACCTTCTTTAATCAGTCTTGTACCTTTATTTTTGTCTCCAATTAAAATATGACTTTCTCCAAGTATCATTTTCCCATAACCACTTAATGGATCATTTTCTCCAAACCATTTTATTATTTTTTTAGGTGAAACACTTTCTGTGGATAGTTTATGCTCAGCAAGATATTTAACTCTGCTTATTCTAGGGTAATCTGAATTTTTATTTAAAAAAATTTGATAATCGTAAAAGGACGCCTGGTTACCTGATGTTAAAAGATGTCTCCATTGTATAAAATTATAAATAGAGTTGTCTTTTGCTTTTTTTGCTATTTTAAGAGCAGACGACCATTTACTTTTCTGCATTTC
>CACBGU010000021.1 GCA_902538885.1 uncultured Pelagibacteraceae bacterium | reverse complement strand
CTAGAAAAAATTGGTGGATCTATTCAATTAAAAAAATAGTTTGTTTATATGAGTGCATCATCATCAACAAATGATTTAAGAAATAGAATTATATTTACTATTTTAATATTAGCCGTTTATAGATTTGGAACTTTTGTACCTTTACCAGGTATAGATCCTGAACAATTAAAAATCATGATGGAAGGTAATCAAAAAGGATTATTAGGCATGTTTAATGTTTTTGCAGGAGGTGCAGTTAGTAGAATGGCGATATTTGCATTAGGTATAATGCCTTATATTTCTTCTGCAATTATAGTACAGCTTTTAACAGGGGTTTCTGATTATTTTAAAAATCTAAAAGCGCAAGGTGAGATAGGAAGAGCCAAAATTACACAAATCACTAGATATGGAACAGTATTACTTGCAACAGTTCAAGGATATGGATTATCTGTTGGCCTAGAGTCGTCGGCTGACTTAGTAATTAACCCAGGAGCTTTTTTTAAGATAACTACTGTTACAACAATTGTTGCGGGAACAATATTTTTAATGTGGCTAGGAGAACAAATTACTCAAAGAGGTATTGGTAACGGAATATCGTTAATAATTTTTGCTGGTATTGTAGCAGAAATTCCAAGAGCTTTGGTTACAACTTTTGAATTAGGTAGAACAGGTGCGGTTTCAACATTTATGATCTTGGCTATATTTGTTCTATTAATAGCTACAATTCTTTTTGTAGTTTTTATGGAAAGAGCATTAAGAAAAATTCTTATTAATTATCCAAAAAGACAAATGGGAAACAAAATGTATGGAGGAGAGTCATCACATTTACCTTTAAAAATAAATCAGGCTGGAGTAATTCCTGCAATTTTTGCTTCTGCACTTTTATTACTACCAGTAACGTTCTCAAATTTCTCATTTTCTAACAATGAAACATTTTTAAATTTGAGCTCTTATTTTACTCAGGGGCAACCTCTTTATATGTTGCTATATGCATCAGGAATAATATTTTTCACTTTTTTTTATACTTCTATAACATTTAATCCAACAGAAACTGCTGAAAATCTTAGAAAGTATGGAGGATTTGTACCTGGAATTAGACCAGGTGAAAGTACTGCGCTGTATATTGAAAATATTTTAACAAAATTAACTACGATTGGTGCTCTATATTTAACTCTAGTTTGTTTGATGCCAGAATTTTTAATTGCAAACTATCCAATACCTTTTTATTTAGGTGGTGCATCTATATTAATTGTTGTTGTAGTAGCTATCGATACTGTAACACAAATACAAACAAGATTAATGAGTTCACAATACGAACAACTGATTAAAAAAACAAAATTTGGTAAGTAAGTGAATATAATTTTATTTGGACCTCCTGGTGCTGGAAAAGGTACTCAGTCTAAATATCTTGTAAACAAATTAAATGCTTTTCAAATTTCAACAGGCGATCTTTTAAGAGAAGAAATCAAAAAAAATTCAGATATTGGTAAAGAAATAACCAATGACATGAATAGTGGAAAATTTATAAGTGATGATATTGTTAATAAACTTATAGAAAATTTAATATCTGATCCTAAAAAAAAAAACAAATTAATCTTTGATGGATATCCTCGATCATTAAGTCAGGCAAAAAATTTAGAAGTATTACTAAAAAATTCAAATCAGAGTATTGATTTAATTTTATTTCTAAACGTAGATAAAGAAACAATTCTTAAAAGGCTTGAAAAGAGAAAAATTATAGAAAACAGGTCTGATGATGATACTCATACGATAATTTCAAGGTATGAGAAATACATGGAAACAACCCAACCAGTTCTAAATTTCTACTCTGAGAATCCAAATTTTAAAGAGATTGATGGAAGCTTAGAAATTGAAGAAATAACAAGGAAAATTGACACTTTTATCAATGTATAAGACGTTGACTTTGATTAATCTTCTTATATAAAAGGCACAATTTATCACAAAAATTATGGCTCGTATCGCAGGTATAAACATTCCACAGAATAAACTTGTTCATATAGGATTAACTTATATTTATGGAATTGGTGATAAATTCTCTCAGCAAATTTGTTCATCTTTAGAAATTCCAAGAGCTAAAAGAGTAAATGAATTAACAGATGAAGAGATTTTAAAAATTAGAGAGTACATCGATCAAAACTTTAAAGTAGAAGGTGATTTAAGGAGAGATTATTCATTAAGTATTAAAAGATTAATTGATCTAGCTTGTTACAGAGGAACAAGACACAGAAAAAAATTACCTGTTAGAGGACAAAGAACTAGATGTAATGCAAGGACAAGAAAAGGTAAAGCAATTGCTATTGCTGGAAAAAAATTAACACCAACTAAAAAATAGTTATGGCTAAAACTGATAAGGTTGAGAATAAAGATCAGAAGGTAGAAAAGTCTACTAAGAAAAGTGTAAAAAGTTCTTATTCAAAAAAAAAGAAAGTTAAAAAAAATATTTTAAATGGAATTGCATATGTGCAATCAACATTTAACAATACTATCATCTCTATTGCTGACACAAATGGAAATGTAATTTCTTGGGCATCTGCTGGACAAAAAGGTTTTAAGGGATCAAGAAAGTCTACTCCTTACGCTGCACAGATAGCAGCTGATGCTGCAGCTTCAAAAGCTCTTGAGTATGGAATGAAAACTTTATCCGTTGAAGTTAAAGGACCTGGATCAGGAAGAGAAACAGCTTTAAGAGCATTGCAAGCTAGAGGATTTAAGATTTTATCAATAAAAGACACTACGCCAATGCCTCATAATGGAACTAGACCACCAAAGAAAAGGAGAGTTTAATGGAAGTCGAAAATGTTAATGTAAAAAATTGGAAGTCATTAATTAAGCCATCTAAATTAGATGTTCAAATAAGTGATGACTTAACCCATGCAAAAATTGTAGCTGAGCCTTTAGAAAAAGGTTATGGATTAACTTTAGGAAATTCTCTTAGAAGAATTTTATTATCATCTATAAGAGGTGCAGCTGTAACATCAATTCAAATTGATGGAGTTTTACATGAATTCACTTCAATAAAAGGTGTTAGGGAAGATGTTACTGATATCGTTTTAAACGTAAAATCTTTAGCATTAAAAAGTAATTCTGAGGGCACAAAAAAATTAATTTTAGACGCAAAAGGACCTGGCGAAATTAAAGCTTCGGATATAGCTCCAGTTGCAGATGTTGAGATTTTAAATCCTGATTTAGTTATTTGTAATCTAGATGAAAATACCACTTTTCATATGGAGATGAATGTTAATACAGGAAAAGGGTATGTTCCTGCAGAGCTAAATAAACCTGAAGAGCCACCATTAGGCCTTATTGCTATAGACTCACTTTATAGTCCAGTAAAAAAAGTTTCATATTCAGTAAGTACTGCTAGAGAAGGTAAAGCATTAGATTATGATAAACTAATAATGGAAGTTGAAACTAATGGATCAATTTCTGCTGAAGATGCTGTAGCTTATTCAGCTAGAATTTTCCAAGATCAACTTAAAATGTTTGTAAACTTCGATGAGCCAGTTGAAGCTCCTGTAAAAGAAGTTTCTACTGAACCTGAATTTAACAAAAACTTACTAAGAAAAGTAGATGAATTAGAGTTATCAGTTAGATCAATGAACTGCTTAAAAAATGATAATATTATTTATATCGGTGACCTAGTTCAAAAATCAGAGGGTGAAATGTTAAGAACACCTAATTTTGGAAGAAAATCATTAAATGAAATTAAAGAAGTTTTAACAGGTATGTCACTATATTTAGGAATGGAAATTCCTAACTGGCCACCAGACAACATTGCAGAAATGTCTAAGAAATTGGAGGAAGCAATTTAATGAGACATGGTTTGGCAAATAAGAAGTTAAACAGAACCTCGGAGCACAGAAAAGCTCTACTTAAGAATATGCTTAATTCTTTAATTAAGTATGAGCAGATTAAAACTACTTTGCCAAAAGCAAAATTTTTAAAACCTCAAGCGGATAAAATAATAACATTAGGTAAAAAAGAAACTCTGCAGACAACTAAAATGTTAGTTTCTAAATTACAAGACATCAAATCAGCTAATAAAGTTAAAAAAACACTTTCTAAAAGATATCAAGATAGAAAAGGTGGTTACACAAGAATAATTAAAGCTGGATTTAGATATGGAGATAATGCTCCAATGGCAATAATTGAATTTGTTGATAGAGACGTTGAAGCCAAGAGAGTTGATAAACCAAAAAAAGACACAACTAAAGAATCTGCTAAAACGGAAGAGAAAAAACAAGTTACAGCTTAAATCTTAAATCATGAAGAAATCTTACATCGTTGATTCAACGTGTAATGATATGCGTTTGGACAGATGGTTAAGATTAAAAATTGGTAAAATTCCACAAGGCCTTGTTGAGAAATACTTAAGAACAGGAAAAATAAAACTCAATAGAAAGAAAGTCAAAAGCTCTTTTAAAGTAAAAACAAAAGATGAAATAAATATATTCAACATTGAATTTAAAGAAACAATTCAACAAAAAAAAATTAAGTTTTTACCATCAAAAGAAATTATAAAATCAAATGAAGATCAAATTATTGACAACAACGACAATTTTGTTGTTTTAAACAAAGCATCAGGCATATCAGTGCAAGGTGGAACTAAATCAAAAAAAAATCTAGTTGATATTTTTGCCAAAAGTGAAATTTTTGAAGGAACAAAACCATATTCTGTTCATAGACTAGATAAAGATACTTCTGGAGTTTTTATAATGGCCAAAAACAGAGAGAGCGCTCAATTGCTTACTTCTTTATTTAGACTGAGAAAAGTACACAAAACATATTTAGCAATTTGCCAAGGTGAAATTAATAAAAAATCAGGTGTATGGGATGATGATTTAATTAGGTATGACGGCGATAAGAAAATAATTGAAAAAGCAAAAACAATTTTTACAGTTATTGATAAAAATTCTGAAGCAAGTTTATTAGAATTAAAACCTATTACTGGACGAAAACATCAGTTAAGAAAACAATTATATGCAATTGGAAATCCTATATTTGGAGATACAAAATATAAATTATCAAATTCCAATAAAGGAATTAATAAAAATTTAATGTTACATTCATATCAAATTAAATTTAAAATTAATGACATAAAACATACTTATTCAGCATTGTTACCTGATTATTTTAAAAAACTTTTAAAATCTAAAAGACTTAGATTTTCAAATTTGAAATAAAATTTTTAATTAATATATCACTTAGATTTGAGTAATCCTGATCTAAAATATTTTTTAAATTAGTTACTCCTTTATCTGAAATACCACATGGTATAATTTTTTTATAATTTTCTAGATCATTATTTATATTTATTGCAAAACCATGATAGGCAATCCATTTGCTAACTCTAATACCTATTGCAGCAATTTTTTTAACTTCATTATTATATTTATACCATATACCGATATTATCTTTATCTGGAAAAGTTTCTATTTTATAAAATTTTAAAGTTTGAACTATTGTTTTTTCAATAGTTGTTATAAATTTTCTGATATCTTTTTTTTTCCTTAAATCTAAAACAAAATAACAAATTAATTGACCTGGTCCATGGTAAGTAATTTTACCACCTCTATTCGTTTCTAATATATTAATGGATTTATCAATAATCTCATTCTCTTTATAAGAAGTTCCTGCTGTAAAAACTTCATTATGCTCCAAAGTCCAAATTAATTCTTGCTCATTATTTTCATATAAATTCTTTAATCTTGACTCTAGTATATTAATAGCATCAAAATAATTTACTGGTTTTATTGACTTTTTTATCTCTATGTTCATTTATAATTTGTATTATCTTTATTATGTATTAATAGTGCAAATCTAAATTATAGGTAGATTTATGTCTTTAACTAAAAAAACTAAAGATAAAAAAGTAAATTTTGAGTTTAATAAAGAATATATAAGAGTTGTTACTAGCAAAATAGCTAACAATGATGCTCAATTTATTACCAATTCATTTAACGAAATGCACCCTGCTGATGCTGCAGATATTATCGAACACCTTAGTGAAGGGGATAGAGAAAGCTTAATTAAACTGAATAATTTCAATATTGATCCGGAGGTTTTTGTCGAATTAAACGAGTCTATTCAATCAGAAATTATTACCTATTTATCTTCAGAATCTATAGTAAGTATTCTTAAAGGTTTAGAGTCAGACGATGCTATATCTATATTAGAAAATGTTCCTGAAGAGGATAAAAATGCAATCCTTAGCTCTTTACCTCCTAAAGATAGATTTGCTCTACTAGAAAGCTTAAGCTATCCAGAGGATACTGCTGCTAGACTTATGCAGCGTGAATTTACAGCTATACCAAGTAATTGGTCTGTAGGTCAAACAATTGACTATTTAAGAGAAAACAAAGATTTACCAGAAGAGTTTTTAGAAATTTTTATTGTTAATGAAGATTTCAAACCAATAGGAACTGTTCCTTCATCTAGAGTTTTAACAACACCTCGAGATACTAAAATGGCAACAATTATGTCAGAATCTCAATTATTAATTCCTGTTGAAATGGATAAAGAGGAAGTTGGTAACTTATTTGAAAATTACAATTTGAATTCAGCCGCTGTTGTAGACAAAAACAATAAATTAGTTGGTATGATTATGAACGATGATGTTCTAACAGTCTTGAAAGAGGAAGCTGAGGAAGATGCTTTAAGATTAGCAGGGGTAGGAGATGAAGAAATTACTGATGGAGTTGTAAAAAAAACAAAGAGAAGATTCAATTGGCTTTTACTTAATTTATTTACTGCCTTTCTAGCAACATGGTGTATTAGTTTATTTGGAGCAACCATTGAACAAATGGTAGTATTAGCTTTCTTAATGCCTATTGTAGCTTCAATGGGAGGAAATGCTGGAATGCAAACACTTGCAGTTACAGTAAGAACTATAGCTACAAATGATTTAACTCAAAATAATTTCTCATCTAATGTATTTAAAGAATTTTCTATTGGTGTTTTAAATGGGATTATATTTGCAGCAATAAGTGCTTTAATTGTACAGATATGGTTTCAAGACAGCATCCTTTCACTGATAATAGCAATATCAATGGTACTAACAATGATAATAGCTGGATTATTTGGCATATTAGTTCCTTTTACTTTAAAAAAAATGAATATCGACCCAGCAATTGCTTCAAGTGTTTTTGTGACAACAATTACTGACGTAATAGGTTTTGTTTCTTTTTTAGGTGTTGGAGCATATTTTTTATAAAATTATAGGTTATCTATTAATCTGACATTTTTTAAATAATAAGCAATAAACAATCTTGAATTATTTTTTGTATTTGAAAGTTTTAGGTTTTTTATGTTTCTTAGCTCTAAATAATCAATTTTAATTTTATAATTATTTTTTAATTCTTTTTTTTTAAGATTTAAAAAGCTTGGAATATTTTTCTTATTTTTAGTATTTTTTTTAATATCTACTAGTGTTTCATAAATCTTTGCTGCGATGGTTAAATTGGACTTGTTTAAAAGAAGATTT
>CACBGU010000020.1 GCA_902538885.1 uncultured Pelagibacteraceae bacterium | reverse complement strand
TTTTATCGGAGCTGTAGGTGGATTGATCGTAGTGTTCGGAACTAAGTTATTATTCAGTTTCAAACTTGACGATGTTGTAGGTGCAATTCCAGCTCACATGTTTGCTGGTATTTGGGGAACATTAGCAGTGCCATTAACAAACGCTGATGCAACGTTTAGTGCACAATTAATTGGTGTACTTTCAATTAACATTTTTGTGTTTGCTGTGTCCTATGTAATCTGGTCAATAATGAAAGCTACGTTTGGAATTAGATTAAGTAAAGAAGCTGAAACCAAAGGTACTGACGTTACAGAAACAGGAGTAATAGCATACGCAATACGTGACTAATTGCATGCAATGCAATATAGAGGCTCTTCGATCTCCATGTCGTTATCTCATTGAAGAGCCTCTGTAAAACAAAATTAACTAAAATCTCTCTCTCTCTAGTTAGTTAACCAAAGGCCCCAGAAATGGGGCCTTTTTATTTTATACATGTTTAAATAGCATAACTCTTTTGCCCTATAAGCAATTCTTTATTTCAAAAATTTTTATAAAAGACATTTCTTAACAAGGAGAGATAATGACTCAAAATCTAAAAACTTTTATTATAAGTTTAATATCTTTATTAAGCTTATCAAATTTTGCTTCAGCAGAAACAACAATGTCAGCTGAAGGACAATATATTTTTAACTCACTTGGATTTTATCTTGGTGGTGTATTAGTTGCTTTTATGGCTGCAGGTTTCTGTATGCTTGAAAGCGGATTAGTAACAACAAAAAGTGTATCAACGATTGCAGCCAAAAATATTGGTAAATTTGCAATTTGTTCATTAATATTTTTTCTATGTGGCTATAATTTAGCTTACGGTATTCCAGAAGGTGGTTTTATAGGATCTTTCTCGATGTGGAGTGACTCTTCTGAACTAGCTACTGGTTATTCGGATTATTCAGATTGGTTCTTTCAAACAATGTTTGTTTGTGCAACTGCTTCTATTGTTTCTGGAGCGGTAGCTGAAAGAATTAAAATTTGGCCTTTCTTTATTTTTGCTGCAATTATGGCTGGAATTATTTATCCAATTTCAATGGGTTGGCAATGGGGTGGAGGTTGGTTAGCAACTTCAGGCTTTTCTGACTTTGCTGGTTCAACTTTAGTTCATGCTTGTGGTGGAGCTGCAGCTTTAGCAGGTGTTATTGTATTAGGTGCAAGAGAAGGAAGGTTTACTAAATCTGGTGAAACTAAATCTTTAGTACCATTTGCTGCATCTTCAATTCCTTTAGTAACACTTGGAACATTTTTACTATGGTTCGGTTGGTTTGGTTTTAATGGTTTTAGTCAATTAGCGATGGGAACTTTTGATGATGTAAATGCAATTAGTAAAATTGCAGTTAACACTCATTTAGCAGGAGCCGCTGGAACGGTTGCTGCTGCTGTGGTCACAAGATTACTTGGTGGAAAAACTGATATCATTATGATGTTAAATGGTGCATTAGCTGGATTAGTTGCAATCACAGCTGAACCTTTAACTCCAAATCCTGTATTAGCAATTGTAATTGGTGCTATTGGATCATTGATTATGTATTTTGGTACAAAATTTTTAGAAAGTAAAAAAATCGATGATGTAGTAGGTGCAATCCCTGTTCATATGTTTGCAGGAATATTCGGAACTTTGGTTGTTCCAATAAGCAATCCAGATACAAATTTTGGAACTCAGTTAACAGGTGTAATTGCAGTATGTTTGTTTAGTTTCATACTTTCTTACATTACTTTTAGAGTTCTTAAACAAACTATTGGTCTTAGAATTAGTGCTCAAGCTGAAAAACTTGGTACTGACGTTGCAGAAGTGGGCGTTAAAGCTTACGCAATAAGAGACTAAAATATCTTTCTATAATATATAAAGGCTCCTTATTGATAAGGGGCCTTTTTTATTTTTTTACAATAATTTGAAGAGTTTCTAATACTTCTTTAGCATGGTCTTTAACTTTAACGTTATTCCAAACTTTAAGTATTTTACCTTTTTTATCTATTAAATAAGTCGTTCTAATTATTCCCATAAATTCACGACCCATAAATTTTTTCTTTCCCCAAACTTTATATTTTTTAAGAACTTCTATTTCTTCGTCAGCAAGTAAATCAAACTTAATTTTGTATTTATCTTTAAATTTGTCATGACTTTTTAAACTATCCTTTGATACACCGTATATTTCACAGTCTAATTTTTTAAATTTAGAAAGAAGTTTATTAAAATCATTAGTTTCAATAGTACATCCTGGCGTATCGTCTTTTGGATAAAAATATAAAACAAGATATTTTCCAATAGAGTTTTTCAATGAATATTTACCAACAGAAGTTGCAGGAATTTCAAAACTTGGTGCCTTAGAATTTATTTTTAATGTCATATTTTATTTTCTTTCCATAATTTTTCATAATCTATCAAGGGTGATAAACCATATATTGAATTTATGTTAGTAAAATGAACTGCTAAAGCAGGCATTGGACTGATACATAATTCTTTTTTATATATATCATGAAATGGTTTTTCAAAAGGATAATGTTCAAACTCACAAGCACTTACAAATTTTTTAAAATGTTTATTTATTATTTTTTTGCTAGTTAAAAAAGTACATAAAGACTCCTCTATAGATCTCCAGTGACAGTTATTACCTAGAATTATTTTAGAATCTTCTAATTTATTATAAAGATATGGATAGTCTGCAGGACACATAATTAATTCTTTACCTATTTGTGAAGAAATTCTTTCATAAGAAAGGATCATTTCCTCTATAGCATCTCTCTTATGCAAGTAATCATCCTCTACAAAATAAACTAAATCATCACAATTTTTTCCAATATTAAGTGATTGATTAATATTAGACATATTTGAAATTTGATTATCTGTAACTTTATTTCCTTGTTGATTAATTTTTTTTATTTTCTTTTTATAAAAATTTACATTTAAATTAAGAATTTTACTTTTAAAAAACTGTTTTTTTAAAAGTTTTTTAAATTTTTCAATTACTTTGGGATTAGAGTTATGATCAATTATAGTAAGTTTGATTTTGATGTTTTTAAATAATTTTTTATTATTGTTGATTGAATTAATAAGTGATTTTAAAGTTTTTAAAGAATAATCTTCTTTATTTGATTGAAATATCCTTTTCTTCGATTGAGTTAGCATGTTTACTGATGCACATGTTCTTAAAATTATATCTAGTGATCTAATTGGTCTTTTTATTTTAATTCTACCCATTGGTAGAACAAGAGACTGTATTCCCAAATTGGATAAGTTTTTAGAACCTTTTTTATTAGTTGTTGGAAAACTAAGATTACCTTGATCGACAATTTCATAATCGAAAAATCTACAAAATTTTATAAACAGTTTTTTAAAAAAACTAGATTTTCTTGTTTTATTTTGAACTTTCATAAGTTAGAAATAATTAATTATGACAGTTAAATCAATTCAAAGTTTAGTTAATTCAGCAATGCAGGAAATAAAAACTATTACTGCAAATGAAGCTTATGAAATGCTTAAAGGTAATAATTGTAATTTAATTGATATCAGAGAGATAAATGAATTAGATAACACTGGTAGAGTTGAAGGTGCAAACCATATCCCAAGAGGTATGCTAGAAGTTTATTTAGATCCAAATAGTCCAATTATACAAAATGGACAGATTGATAAAAATAAAGAACTTATTTTATTTTGTGCAGGAGGCGTGAGATCTGCTTTGGCAGTAAAATCATTGAAAGAAATGGGCTATGAAAAAATTTCTCATATTGATGGTGGATTTGCTGCAATGAGCAGCAGTGGTTTTAAAATAATTTAATTTTTATTTCCCTCTTCTAAAGCATACTCAAGTCTATCTTGTCCCCAAAAAATTTTATTATTTACTATAAAAGTTGGGGTCCCAAAAACTTCTTTTTCAAAAGCATCAGTAGTTAATTTAATCAATTTATCTTTAACTGATTGTTCTTTTATAGATTGAAAAAATTCTTCACTATCAATATTTAAATCTCTTATTAATTTAGACATATTCTCAACATTTGATAAGTCATAATTATCTTTCCAATAAGCATCAAAAAAACAATTCAAGTAATCGTTTTGCTTATCTTTACTAACACTAATATATCCCCTCATTATATTTAAAGAATTTATTGGAAAATTAGAATTCCATTTGAATTCAATGTTATTTTTTTCAGACACTAAATTGCAATCGTTAATATTATTTTTTAATTTATATTTATTAAATGCAGGAGAATCAATTCCAGCTAACTTATGAAGACCTCCTAAATAAATTGGTTTGTAATTAAATATGATATTTTTATGTTTAAGAATTTTTTTGTGTGCGATGTATGCATATGGGCTAATTATATCGAAATAAAAATCTATATGATTACTCATATAAACTAATTCTTTTTGCGTAAAAGATTCTAATTATCCAATATAAAATTAAACCTATTGGACCAATTAAATAAGTCACAATTAATGGTACAGCCATCAAAACTTTGTTTATAGCAAACTTTTGAGAATCTTTAACAATCCATCCACCAATAAATAAGTTTATTGCTATGAAATGAGTCCAAAATATCATTATGTATAAATGGTCTTCAAACAATCTAGATAGCTCACTTAGACCAAGATAAAGAGAGAAATTTCCATCAAAATCATAACCAATTGAATAAGATTTATATAAAATGAAGATATACACACCACTTAATATAAAAAAAGGAAAAATTGATGTTACAAAAATTCTACTTAAATGTGATTGAGGAAACACTATCAAGATAAACCAAAAAGGTAGAACTCCAAGGTTGATCCACATGTAAAGTGTCTCAATAGTGAAATAAGTATAAATTTGTTCAATCATTTAGATATATTATATTAAATCTAACAATGATTCCTATAAGAAATAGAAAAAAAACGCTTCAAGTAACTGTCGATGAGATGCGTAATTTTGCCTATGCTTATGTTGAAAAGTATGCCCCTTCAAAACAACAACTTAAAACTTATTTATTAAAAAAATACATGAAACTGTCAGCGTCTGATGTAAGAAAAAAAGATGTAAATAAATTGATTGATATTGTTTTGTCTGATCTAGAAAAAAACAGATTTATAAATGATAAATTTTATTCTGAAAGTAAAGCCAAAAGTATGATCCAAAGAGGAAACTCAATCAATAAGATTAGAAATTATTTAATTGGAAAAGGAATTAACGAAACATTTATTAAGGATACAGTTGAAAAAATAAAAGAAGATAATTCTGATCAAGATTTTTTTTCAGCAATAAAATTATGTAAAAAGAAAAGAATTGGTCCGGCTAGAGCAGAGGATAATAGAACTTTATTTTATAAAAAAGATATATCGTTACTTGCAAGAAATGGATTTGATTTTGAAACATCAAAAAAAGTAATGGATATAGAAAAAGACGAATATTTAAAAATAATAAATCTACTTTAACTTTTTATCTTTTTCTTCTTTTACAAGCTGATTTATTTTATTTCTTATGTAATTTTTTACGAAAACAAACACTAACAATCCAAAAATTGAAACAGATACAATAATTATTAGTATTATTCTTAATTGTTCATCCATTATAAAATATTTTTATTTTTCAAAATTATACTTGGATTTTTTAAATCTTTTTTCCCATACAAAATTTCATTTCCTTCAAAATCAGTTACAGTTCCACCAGCATGTTCTAAAATTGCATGACCAGCTGCTATATCCCATTCATATGCCCTAGGTTCAGCGACATAACCATCATATTCACCAGCAGCAACGACACAGAATTTCAAAGAACTTTTCATTCTAATATTTTCTTTTACTCCCAGATCATCATAAATTTTTTGAATTTCAGGTTTTATTTTAGTTGAGTATGAAATAAATTTTAAATTTTCTATCTTCCTAGCCGGTAAATTACTTAAGTTTGTTTTTTCACCGTTGCTAAGCTCAAATGAATTACCTTTTTCATATGAGTAAAACATTCTTTTTTTTGCAGGAGCATTTATTAATCCTGCAACAGGCTTTTTGTTTATGATTAAACCAGCATTAATGGTAAATTCCTCTAAATTATTAATATAATCATAAGTTCCATCAATAGGATCAATAAGCCAGAAATCCTTCAAATTTAGATTGTCTTTGTTTTCAGAGGTTTCTTCTGAAATGATTGGTAAATTAGGAGTAACCTCAGAAATTTTTTTTGATATAAATTTGTTTACTTCCAAATCACCATTACTTACTGGTGTATTGTCTGATTTGATTTTTTTTATCAAACCCTTTTCTCTTAATTGAATAGCCAAATCTCCAGCCTCTAAAAAATTATCAATTAAATTTTCAACAATCTCTTTTAAGTTTAACTTCATTTTCCTAGTTTTTTTAATTCGACATTTTTTGCGTTAATTACTTTTTTTCCAACATTTTCAAAATTAACTGTCACTTTATCGTTAATTATAGATTGCACTTGCCCAATTCCCCATTCTTTTTTTTGAGGATTAGTGACTTTGTCACCTGGTTCATAATCTAAAATCATTTAATTTAACTTATATTGTAAATAAGTATAAATACCACCTTATGAATAAAGATTTAAGTTCTATTGGTTTAGATAAAAAACCTTCAGATACTACCGTAGTTGTTGCAATGTCGGGTGGAGTAGATTCTTCCACTGTAGCAGGTATCATGAAAAAGGAAGGTTATAATGTAATTGGTATAACTCTAAAACTTTATGACGACGGTAAAGAAGTAGCCGCATCAAAACAATGTTGTTCAGGTCAAGATATAATGGATGCTAAGCGTGTTGCACATAAATTAGGTATAGAGCATAAAATTTTATATTATCAAGATAAGTTTAAACAAGGTGTTATAGATAATTTTGTTGAGAGCTATTTAAAAGGTGAAACTCCAATTCCATGTGTTCAGTGTAATCAAACTGTTAAATTTAAAGATTTATTTGAAGTTTCAAAAGAACTTAAGGCTGATGCTTTAGTTACTGGCCACTATGTAAAAAGTATTACTGAAAACAAAACTACAAACATGTATAGAGCTATAGATGAAAATAGGGACCAAAGTTATTTTTTATTTAATACAACTAGAGAACAATTAGATTATTTAAGATTTCCCTTAGGTGGAATGTTAAAAGACAAAACTAGAGAAATTGCAAAAAATCTAGATTTAAATGTTGCTGACAAACCTGATAGTCAAGACATCTGTTTTGTTCCAAATGGTGACTATGCTTCAGTAATTCAAAAGTTCAGACCAGACTCGTTTCAGAAAGGAAATATAAAAAATTTAGACGGCGATGTAATCGGCGTTCACGATGGAATTATTAATTTTACAATTGGACAACGTAAAGGGATTAAAGTCTCAGATAAGGAAGCCCTTTACGTGTTAAAGATAAATCCTCATAAAAATGAAATAATAGTTGGGCCTAAAGAAAAACTTGGAAAAAAAACAATTTCTTTAAAAGAAATAAATTTATTAACTGACAAAGAGGATTTAGATCAAAATTTATTTGTTAAAGTTAGATCTACCGGAAGTCTTCTAGAGGCAAAAGTTGATTTAATAGATAATAATAATGCAAAAGTTAATTTGGCAATTCCTGAAGATGGCATTTCACCTGGTCAGGCATGTGTCTTTTACCGTAAAGACCAGTTTGGCCATAAAGTTCTTGGTGGTGGTTGGATTAAAGAATAGCAGAAGAATTATTTCTTCTTATTTTTTCTTTTAGCTCTTCTTTTTTTAGACCCTTGTTTTCTTCGGCCTCTATGTTTTTTTGGGTAACTCATTTAGTCCTATTTTAATTTTATTGACGTTTTTCATGGGATATAGCATTGTCTTAATAACATATCAAATTTATTATGGTTAATTCCTTCAAGACTTTCCTGAAACATACAGCTAAAGATTTTCACAATCAGTCAGTAAACCCTCCAGTAGTTAGAGCTTCTACAATTATCTTTAAGTCAATGAAAGATATTAGAAAAACTCAAGCTAAGGCAATTAAAAATCCAACAGGAGGACACTATGATTACGGAAGACAAGGCACATCAACAACTTATATATTACAAAAAATTTTAACTAAGCTTGAAGAAAGTTATCATGTTTTTACTACACCAACAGGTTTTGGTGCAGTTTTTTTAGCTATATTCAGTGTGACTAGACCAGGTGACGAAATTATTGCTGCAGATCCTGTTTATAGTCCAACAAGATTATTAACTGAAAATTTTTTAAAAGAATTTAATATCAAAACCTCTTTTTATAATCCACATGATTTAAAAACATTAGAAAAAAGTATTACAAAAAAAACAAAGTTAATTTTTGTTGAGAATCCAGGTAGTAACTCTTTTGATTTTCAAGATATTGGAAAAATTCTATCAATTGCAAAAAAACACAAAGTTTTAACAGCAATAGATAATACTTGGGGAACTCCTTACTTCTTAAAACCTATCAAACTAGGTTTTGATATGTCTATTGTATCTGCAACAAAATATTATTCAGGACATTCAGATGTAATGGGTGGTTCATTAGCTGTTAATAAAAAAGTATTTCCAAAAGTTAAAGCTGCTGAGAGGATTACAGGTTTAAGATTAGGACCTGATGATGCTTATTTAATTACAAGAGGTTTAAGGACTTTAGATGTTCGATTAGATAGACACAGAGAAAATGCAAAAAAAGTTGCAGAGTTTTTATCTAAATTTAAAAATATAAAATTACTCTATCCATATAAAAAAGATTCTTACAATTTTAGAATGTGGAAAAAATATTACTCAGGAGCATCTGGGTTAATGGGTTTAAAGATAAAATGCAAAAATATTAATTCTGTAAGAAAATTTGTTAATTCATTAAAATTATTTGGGTATGGTTACAGTTGGGGAGGTTTTGAAAGTTTAGCTTTACATCAAGAATATAGAGAGACAGGTAATAGAAAATTTTTAAAATTAGCAAAAGATGAGCATCTTGTGAGATTACATATTGGCTTAGAAGATCCTAAAGACCTAATAGCTGATTTAAAAAAGGCTCTAAAGTTTATTAAATGAGCTCAGAAAATTTTACCATAAGCAAGAAAGCTTTAATTACATTAATTGCTGCATCTATAGTTGTAATTATTTCTTTAGGAATAAGACAGACGTTTGGATTATTTTATTTTGATTTTAATGCTGACTTAGATATTTCCATTTCTCATTTTGGATTTGTTATGGGATTACAGTTATTACTATGGGGAGTATTTAGTCCTTTGTTTGGTGTAATTACTGACAAGTATGGAGGAGCAGTTGCAATATTTATTGGTTTTGTTTTTTATTTGGTAGGGGTTTTGTTTTTTTATTCTGGATTTAATAGTGGAGGCTATTTCACTTTAACCATAGGAGTAATGATAGGAATTGGCTTAGGTTCTACTGCAATAGGTATCCCGGTATCAGTTGTAGCCAAACATTTTCCAGCATCTAACAGAACTATTGCTACAGGAATTGTTACATGCGCCGGATCTTTTGGATATTTTGTTTCACCTTTACTTGTAAGATATTCTTTAGTTGAAACAGGTTGGGAAAATACACTTTTGTATTTTTGTCTTCTTTTAGGAGTTGGATTGGTGGTATCACTATTTGTAAGTACTCCAAAAATACCTGTAGGAGTTAATCAAGACAATAACCAAACAGCAAGGGAAGCGCTAAAAGAAGCATTTGCAAATAAAAGTTTTATTTATCTTACTTTGGGTTTTTTTGTTTGTGGTTGGCATATTGCTCTAGTAGCAACACACATTCCAACCTATATGGCAGATAAAGGTTTGCCTGATTGGACACCTGCAATGGTTTTAGCTTTGATTGGCGTATTTAATATGGCAGGTACTATTACAAGCGGTTATTTAGCAACAAGGTATAGTAAGAAAAAAATTTTAAGTGCTATTTATCTTTTAAGAGGAGTTTCCAT
The DNA here is from genome assembly GCA_902538885.1 of uncultured Pelagibacteraceae bacterium. Lineage (GTDB taxonomy): Bacteria > Pseudomonadota > Alphaproteobacteria > Pelagibacterales > Pelagibacteraceae > Pelagibacter. The sequence continues at coordinate 415 of CACBGU010000020.1, read as the reverse complement.
AATTTATTTTATTTTCTTACCACCAAGTATTTTTAACTCTGTAGTTTTTGGAGTTACTTTTGGTTTTTTGTGGCTATCCACAGTTCCTCCAACAAATGGAATAGTTGCCCATATATTTGGCACAAAATACGTTGGACTTTTATATGGAATAGTATTTGTGAGTCATCAAATAGGATCTTTCTTGGGTGCGTATCTTGGTGGTGTATTTTATGAATTAAATGGAAATTTTGATTATGCATGGTACGGATCTATCGCATTATCAATTTTTGCAGGTTTGATACATTTACCTATAGTAGAGAAAGCAATTGAAAGAACTCAACCAGCATAAATTTAAATTTAACCCATATTTAGAGGATCTGTATCAATCAGATAAGCCTTTAATAATTTACAAGGTAGATGATGGGTATAATATTTA
>CACBGU010000019.1 GCA_902538885.1 uncultured Pelagibacteraceae bacterium | reverse complement strand
GGTCGGGTTTACTTACAATTTCCATTAAAGCCACACCTGATCTATTTAAATCTACAAAAGTATTTTTCGGATCTAGATCATGAATGCTTTTGCCCGCATCTTGCTCCAAGTGTAATCTTTCTATGCCTACTTCTTTTTGACCATCTGGCATATCAAGAATTACTTTACCTTCACCTACAATTGGATCTTTGAATTGTGAGATTTGATACCCTTGAGGTAAGTCAGCATAAAAATAATTTTTTCTATCAAAGACAGATCTCTTGTTGATTTTAGCTTTTAAACCAATCCCTGTTTTAATAGCTTGTTTTACACAATACTCGTTTATTACTGGCAACATTCCTGGAAATGCTGCATCAACTAAACTTACTTGAGTATTTGGCTCAGCTCCAAATTTAGTCGCTGATGTTGAGAATAATTTTGACTCCGATGTGACTTGTGCATGAACTTCTAAACCAATGACAACTTCATATTGATTATCATGTCTATTAATTAGATATTCAGATTTGTTTTTACTCACTTAATCCACCAATCAGTAATATTGTTTTTAAAATTAATTTTTTCTTCCATAGCATATGCAATATTTAAAATATTTTGTTCATCAAAAGCTTTACCGATTATCTGTAATCCTAATGGATATCCTTTAGCATCATGGCCTGCTGGTATAGAAATTCCAGGTAAACCTGCTAAATTTACAGGAACAGTAAAAATATCATTTAAATACATTGAAACCGGATCATTTGTTTTTTCACCAATTTTAAACGCAGAACTTGGAGTGGATGGGGTTAGAATTGCATCAACTTTTTTATAAGCATCATCAAAATCATTTTTAATAAGCTTTCTTACCTTTTGTGCTTTAAGATAATAAGCATCATAATATCCTGAAGATAAAACATAAGTTCCAATCATTATTCTTCTTTGAACCTCAGCACCAAATCCTTCGGATCTAGTTTTTTCATACATATCAATAAGATTTTCTCCTTCAGCTCTAAAACCGTATTTAACACCATCGTATCTAGCCAAATTAGATGAGGCCTCTGCTGGAGCTACTATGTAATAAGTTGGTAGTGCATAATTAGTATGAGGTAGAGATATATCAATAATCTCAGCACCACAATCTTTTGCATATTCAATACCTTTTTTCCATAGGTCTTCTATTTCTTTAGGCATGCCATCTACTCTATATTCTTTGGGTATTCCTATTTTTTTACCTTTAATATCTTTTGTTAATTCTTTGCTGTACACGTTTCTTTTAAAATCTATTGAAGTAGAATCTTTTTCATCATAAGTGCTAATAATTTCCTGTAACAATGCACAATCTTTAACATTTTGTGCCATTGGACCAGCTTGATCTAGAGATGATGCAAATGCTACAATTCCGTATCTGGAGCAACTACCATAAGTAGGTTTTAATCCGACAGTTCCAGTAAATGAAGCAGGCTGTCTTATAGATCCGCCTGTATCTGTTCCTATAGTTATTGGTGTTAATTGAGCTGCTACAGCAGAAGAAGATCCACCTGAAGAACCTCCTGGGACTAAATTTTTATCAATTGGGTTTTGTACATTGCCAAAAAAACTAGTTTCATTAGATGAACCCATTGCAAATTCATCACAATTTAATTTACCGATTAGGATAGCTCCTTCATTCCAAATGTTTTGTGTGACTGTTGACTCGTATGTTGGAACAAAGTTATTTAAAATCTTGCTACCTGCCGTAGTTCTTAAATCTTTTGTACAAAATAAATCTTTTACAGCCATTGGAATGCCAGGTAATTTCAGATCAAGATTAGGTTTTTCGTCAAATTTTTTTGCTTTATTTAAAGCATTTGCATAATCTTCAGTTATATATGCATTTAATTCTTTTGATTTTTCAGATCTTTCAACAAATGCTTTAGTAACTTCACTTGAGGAAAGTTTTTTACCTTTTATATTTTCTACTAACTCAGATAATGATTGTTTAGTTATATCTGACATTATTCAATTACCTTTGGTACTACAAAATAATCTTCATTTTCCTTAGGAGAATTTTTTATTACTTGATCTCGTAAGTTTTTACTTTTTACTTCATCTGATCTAAGTTTTAGAGTTGTTTCAGCAACGGAAGTTAATGGTTCAACATTGTCAGTTTTTAATTCGTTAAGTTTTTCAATAAAATCGAAAATTGAATTTAAATCTCCTGCAAGTTTCTCTGCTTTTTTCTCATCTACAGAAATTCTTGATAGTTTAGATATGTGCTTTATTGTTTTAAGATCGATGCTCATATGGTATTTAAATATGTCGCAAACTATCACTTAAGTATAAAATATACAATATGATCACTATTGAAGAATTCAAAAAAAAACAGTCTGAAACCTCTAGATTGATTGGTTTAGATCTTGGTTCAAAAAGAATCGGTGTATCAATTTGTGATGAAAAACAGTCAATAGCCACACCTTTTAAAACGATCAATAAAACCAATAATGATGATCTAATCAAAGAATTAAAAAAAATAATAGAGGAAAACAATATTAAAGGAATCATCATTGGATATCCAATTAACATGGATGGTTCATTAGGTCCTTCTGCTCAATCAGTAAGTGATGTATCTAAAAATATAGACCAAAATATTGATGTTGAAGTTTGCTTATGGGATGAAAGACTTTCAACTGTAGGGGCATTTAATCTATCTAGTCAGCTTGATGTTAATGTTTCTAAGCGTGAAAAAAACATAGATCAAAATGCAGCTGCATTTATTCTTCAAGGAGCTATAGATTATTTAAATAATTAATCCTTGCCATTTAGGGGCTTTATAGCTATAGAGTTAATTTTAATGGCAATTAAAACCAATAAAGCTATTAAAATCTCACAAAAACATCTGTTAGGTATCCAAGATTTATCAGTTAATGATATTAATTATATCCTGGATGAGTCAGAAGCTTTCATAAAATTAAACCAGAGTAAAAATAAAAAAATTGATGTGTTAAGAGGCAAAACACAAATAAACTTATTCTTTGAGCCATCAACTAGGACACAAAGCTCATTTGAACTTGCTGGAAAAAGACTTGGTGCAGACGTCATGTCAATGAATATGGGTAACTCTGCAATTAAGAAAGGTGAAACTTTGATTGATACAGCAATGACCTTAAATGCAATGCATCCTGATATAATTGTGATCAGACATCAAGACTCTGGTGCTTGTAATCTGTTATCTCAAAAAGTTAACTGTGTCGTTCTAAACGCTGGTGATGGCAGACGTGAGCATCCTACTCAAGCGTTATTAGATGCATTAACAATTAGAAATCGAAAAAAAAAAATTCAAGGATTAAAAATAGCAATATGTGGAGATATACTTCATTCAAGAGTAGCTAGATCAAATATTTATCTTCTTACAATGTTAGGAGCTGAGGTTAATATAGTGGCTCCATCTAATCTGATGCCAAAAGAAATTGAAAAATTTGGTGTAAATACTTTTACTGATATGAAAAAGGGGCTCAAAGATTGTGATATTGTAATGATGCTTAGATTACAAAATGAAAGAATGACCAGCTCATATCTTTCATCAAATAGAGAATACTATGAATATTATGGGTTAACGCCAGATAAACTTGATCATGCAAAGTCAGATGCTTTAATTATGCATCCTGGTCCAATGAATAGAGGAATTGAAATCGATACAAGATTAGCTGATGACATAAACAAGAGTGTAATTAAGGAACAAGTTGAATTAGGTGTTGCTGTAAGAATGGCATGTTTAAAAATATTTTGTGAATAAATGAAAAAACAATACTTTATAAATGCAAACATTATAGATCCTCTTAATTCCATAAATGAAAATGGTGGATTAATAATTGGAGAAGACGGAAGGATAGAAGCAATAGGAAAAAAGGTAAATACAAACAATTTACCAACTAGAGAAAAACCTACTGACTTAAAAGGTAAATATATATTTCCTGGTATAGTGGATATGAGAGTTTTTGTAGGCGAGCCAGGATATGAATATAAAGAAAATTTTAGGACTTTAAGTAATGCAGCATTATCTGGTGGAGTTACCTCAGTTGTAACGATGCCTAATACAGATCCAATTATAGATAATGTATCAATTGTAGATTTTTTAAAAAGAAGAGGACGTGATAAGTCTAAAATAAATATCTTTCCTTGCGCTTCATTAACTCAAAACACTGACGGCACCAATATGACTGAATTTGGGTTACTAGCTAAAAAAGGAATTATTGCTTTTACTGACGGAGTAAAAACAATTCAAAATACTAGACTTATGTCTAGAATTATGAATTCAGCTAAAGATTTGGGATGTCTTATAATGCAACATGCTGAAGATTACGATTTAGCTAAAAATGGCATGATTAATTCTGGTATTATTGCAACAAAACTAGGCTTATCAAGCATACCAGATATTGCTGAAAGAATTATAATTGAAAGAGATCTTACTCTCTTAGAAAAAACCAAATGTCGATATCATATATCTCAACTATCAGCAGGAAAATCTGTAGATATAATTAAAGAACGTAAACAAAACGTTAAATTTACTTGCGGTGTATCAATAAACAATCTTTCATTAAATGAAAATGATATTGGAGATTTTAGAACATTTTTAAAATTATCACCTCCACTGAGAAGAGAAGAAGATCGAGAAGCTTTAGTTCAAGGATTAAAAGATAAAACTATTGATGTAATTGTTTCTGACCATAAACCTGAAGATGAAGAATCCAAAAGATTAACTTTTGCACAAGCTGCAACTGGTGCATCTGGTATTGAAACATTGTTATCCTTAAGTTTAGAATTATTTCATAATGGATCTGTAAAACTTGAAACTATAATTCAAGCTTTAACCTCTAACCCAGCAAAAATATTAAATATAAATAAAGGAAACCTGTCTATTGGTAATGATGCAGATTTTTGTATAGTAGATATCAATAAACCATGGATTGTAAAAAAAGAAAATTTAATCTCTAAATCTAAAAATACTTCAATTGAAGATAAGAAACTTCAAGGAAAAGTAACCAATACATTTGTAAAAGGTATAGAATTATTTAAAATATAAAAATGGAACTTTTTATAATAGGTATAATCTCATACCTAATGGGATCAATTCCTTTTGGATTAATTTTAACCAAAGTATTTTTAAAAAAAGATATAAGAGAAATTGGTTCTGGTAATATTGGCGCAACAAATGCTTTAAGAACTGGTAACAAGTTAATTGGTTATTCAACACTAATACTTGATGTGTTAAAGGCAGTAATACCTGTTTTATACATTAAAATTAATTTTCCAGATGCAGTATATATATCAGCTTTATGTGCTTTTTTAGGTCATGTGTTTCCAGTATGGTTAAAATTTAAAGGTGGCAAAGGTGTAGCGACATATGTTGGGATACTTTTTTCTTTAAATATTATTTTTGGTTTAGTATTTGGTATTTGTTGGTTAATAATTTTTTTTATTTCTAAATATTCATCTTTGGCTTCATTGATAGGATCACTTTCTATACCGGTTTATATTTTAATTTTGGAGGGTTTAGAAAATATATTTTTTTACGTGATAATGTTTATTTTAATATTTTTTACCCACAGAGAAAATATTAAACGCTTGAAAAATAAAGAAGAAACTAAGACAAAAATTTATTAATTTGACTATCAAACTCTTTTGAGTAGTTTGTTATTTTATGAATCTAGTCATAGTTGAAAGCCCTGCTAAAGCGAAAACAATTAATAAATATTTAGGTGATAACTATACCGTTTTAGCTAGCTATGGTCATATTAGAGATCTTCCTTCAAAAAATGGATCCGTTGATCCTGATCAAAATTTTAAAATGGAATGGGAAGTTGATAGCTTTTCAAAAAAATATTTAAAAGAAATTACTGATGCTGCAAAAGATTCTTCAAAAATAATTCTTGCTACTGACCCAGATCGTGAAGGTGAGGCAATAGCATGGCATGTAAAAGAATATTTAGATGAAAAAAAACTTTTAAAGGATAAGGAAATTGAACGTGTGGTATTTAACGAAATAACAAAAAAAGCCGTCATACATGGTATTGAGAATCCAAGACAGATAGAGCCCTTATTAGTTGATGCATACATGGCAAGAAGAGCGCTAGATTATTTGGTGGGATTTAATATATCACCAATACTTTGGACTAAATTACCTGGTTCAAAATCAGCAGGCAGAGTTCAATCTGTTGCACTAAAATTGATTACTGAAAGAGAACATGAAATTGAATTATTCAAACCTGAAGAGTTTTGGTCTTTAAGTATTAGTTTTCAGGATAAAAACAAAAGCAAAATTACAGCAAGTATTTCTCAACTTGATGGAGAAAAAATTGAAAAATTCTCATTTAAAAATAAAGAGGAAATTGAAAAGGCAATTTCAAATATTAAGACCAAAAAATTTAACATAACTGATATTTCTTCTAAAATTGTAAGTAGAAATCCCTCAGGGCCATTTACTACTTCAACCCTTCAGCAAGTTGCTTCTAGTAGATTAGGTTTTGGTGCATCAAGAACAATGCAAATAGCACAAAAACTTTATCAAGGAATAGAAATAGAGGGAGATACAGTTGGGTTAATTACTTATATGAGAACAGATGGAACTAATTTATCAGTTGATGCTGTCTCTGATTTTAGAAATTTTATTAAAAAAGAATATGGAAACGAATACTTGCCAGAAAATCCAAATAATTACTCTGGAAAAAAAGCAAAAAATGCTCAGGAAGCTCATGAAGCAATAAGACCAACTGATATTAATAGAAATCCAGAGTCAGTAAAAAAATATTTGAGTTCTGACCAACAAAAATTATATTCTTTAATTTGGTCTAGAGCTTTATCGTCTCAAATGGAAACAGCAAAGTTTGATAGAAATACAATAACAATAGAGTCTGAAGACAGTAAAACTATATGTAAATCAAGTGGCTCGGTTTTAAAATTTGATGGATTTTTAAAAGTTTATTCAAATCAAAGTAAAGATGATGATGAGCAAATTTTACCTGAGATGTCGAAAGGACCAATTAATATAGAAGCTCTTATTGATGAACAACATTTTACACAACCTCCCCCACGATTCTCTGAGGCAAGTTTAGTTAAAAAATTAGAAGAGTTAGGTATTGGTAGACCCTCAACTTATGCAAGTATAATTTCAACAATAGCAAATAGGGGTTATGCAGAAATAGTTAATAAAAGATTTTTCCCAACAGATAGAGGTAAATTAATTTCTGCATTTTTAGAAAAACTATTTTCAAAGTATGTGGATTATAACTTTACAGCTGGACTAGAAGATCAGCTAGATGAAATAACTTCTGGAAAAGAAAGCTGGTTAAAAGTTCTAGAGATGTTTTGGAAAGACTTTAATAGCAATGTTTCGGAAGTTAAAGAAAAAAGAACTAGAGAAGTTTTAGATCTTTTAAATGAAAGTTTAGGAGCTTTGATATTTGACACTGATAAAGAAGGAAAGATAGTTAGAAAATGTCAGCTATGCGATACTGGTTCACTGAGTTTAAAAAATAGTTTTAGAGGAGGTGCTTTTATTGGATGTTCAAACTATCCAGAATGTAAATTTACAAGACCATTATCAAAAGCAAAAGCAGCTGCTCAGTCACAACTAGCGGAGCCTAAATTTCTTGGAAAACATGAAAATGGAAATGATATTTTTTTAAAAAATGGAAGATTTGGTCCTTATCTTCAGTATGAGAAAGTTCTTGAGGAGAATATTGAAGAAGAAAAACCAAAAAAAAGAAAAAAAACCAAGAAAAAGAAACCTGAGGTAAATGAACTATTGAAAAATGTATCTATACCAAAAGGAATTGAATTAGAAAGCATTGACATAGACAAAGCAAAATTTCTTTGCTCGTTACCTAAATCATTGGGTGTCAATCCAGAAAATCAAAAAGAAATCACATTAAATACAGGAAGATTTGGACCGTATTTAAAATGTGAAAATAAATCAGCTAGATTAGAAAATGTAGAAGAAATTTTTTCTATTGGTTTAAATAGAGCTATTACATTAATAGCTGAAGCAAAACCTGGAAGAATGTCTTCTTCGATTATAAAAGATTTGGGAGAGCATCCTGAAGATAAAAAGCCAGTAAGAATTATGAAGGGTCAATATGGACCATACATCAAATATAAATCTCTAAATGCAACAATACCTGAGGAAAAAGACCCAGTAGAGCTTACAATGGAGGAAGCTCTAATCCTTATTGAGAAAAGACGTGAATACGATAAAAATAAAAAAACAAAAAATAAGAAAAAAAAGTGAAAAAAATAGCAACTTTTTTAACTATTTATTTTATAACCACTAATATTTTATTAGCTGAGGAAAAAAAATGTTCTGGTATAAAAAAATTATCAAAAGAGTTTTTAAGTTGTACTGCAGAAAATATTAAAGAAATATCAGCAAAAAAAACTAAAGAAATAAAAAAAGGTGTTGAAATTAAATCAAATCAAATAAAAGATGGAACTAAAAAAATAGGAAATAAAATTAAAGATAAACTTAAAAAGAAAGAATAATTTATGAGTTATGAAAAAAAAATTGAAGAGTTAAAAATCAAACTTCCAGAAGCTAAACCCCCTGTTGGGTCGTATGTTGCAACAAAAATTGTTGGCAATTTACTTTATATTTCAGGACAAATTTCTATTTCAGAAAATGGTGAATTAATAAAAGGAAAAGTTGGAAAAGATCTATCTGTAGATGATGGTTACAAAGCAGCTGAAAGGTGCGGTTTAAGTATTATATCTCAAGCAAAAATAGCTTGTAATGGAGATCTTTCTAAAATTAAATCGTGTGTAAAGTTAACGGGTTTTGTTAATTCAACTGATAATTTTACAGAGCAACCAAAAGTAATTAATGGTGCTTCAGATTTAATTGCTTCAGTTTTTGGTGAGGCTGGAATGCATACTAGAGCAGCAGTAAGCACAAATAGCTTACCTCTTGGTGTATCTGTTGAAGTTGATGCTATATTTGAGTTAAACTAAATTATCTCCCAATACCGAAATATTTAAAACCTTGTTTTTTAATTTTATTTGGTGAATAAATGTTTCTCATATCGTAAATAATAAGTTTTTTATTTTTTGAAAATTTTTTAAAATTAATTGATTTAAAATCATTCCATTCAGTATGTATAATTACTATATTTGACCCTTTTATTGATTCTTTTATTGAATTAGAAAATTCAACATTTTTTAATTTTTTAAATTCTTTTTTTGATCCAGTCGGATCATAATATTTAATCTTAGCACCTTTTTTGGATAAAAAAGGTATTAATTTTAAGCTAGATGAGTCTCTCATATCATCTGTATTTGCTTTAAAAGTTACACCTAAAAAAGACACAACTTTATTCTTAATTTTGTTTTTTAAAATTAAATTTACTCTCTTAGATAATAAATCGGATCTTTTATAATTAGATTTAATAACACTTTTTATAATTGATAAGTTGGTTTTAAATTTCTCAGCAGTAGAAACTATAGCTTTAGTATCTTTTGGGAAACAAGATCCACCATATGGAGGTCCAGCTCTTAAAAATCTGCTACCAATTCTTTTATCAAGGCCAATACCAATTGAGATATCTTCAACGTCAATACCCGTTTTTTCACATAAATTTGCAATCTCATTTATAAAGGTAATTTTCGTTGCAAGGAAAGCATTTGAAGCATATTTTATCAATTCAGCAGCTCTTCTTTTTGTGGAAATAAATTTTGCACCTTTAGAAATTAATGGTGAATATAAATTTCTTAGTATTTTTTGAGATTTATTATCATTAGATCCTACCACTATTCTATCTGGATAGATAAAATCTCTAATGGCCTCACCTTCTCTCAAAAATTCAGGATTGGAAACTACTGAAAAATATTTTTTATTTACTTTTTTTAATATAATTTTTTCAAGTTCATCACCTGTAGTAACAGGTACTGTAGATTTGTTTATTATAACTTTAAATTTATTTATAGATTTTGATATTTCATTTCCAGCCGCATATACTTGGCTTAAATCAGCACTATTGCTATTTTTTTTGGTTGGTGTTCCTACACATATAAAAACAATATCTGATTTTTTCACCGACTCTTTTAAGTTTGTAGAAAAATTCAGTCTTTTATTTTTATAATTTTTTAAAACTAACTCTTCTAAACCAGGTTCGTAAATAGGAACAATACCTTTTTTTAAATTGTTAATTTTTTTTAAATCTTTATCAACACATATGACATCATTACCTAAATCAGAAAAACAAACGCCACTAACTAAACCAACATAGCCTGTACCAATCATACATAATTTCATATTTTTCCTATTTCTTTCGAGGAGTTGATATAACCACTCATTGTTCCACAATCAAGATACTTACCTTCAAAATTATGAGCTATGAATTTTTCTTTATCATTAATTAATAGCTGTATTGCATCAGTGATATGTATCTCTTTACCTTTACTGGGTTTAAGAGATTTTATTTTTTTAAAAATTGTACGCGGTAATATATATCTTCCAATAACAGCATTGTTAGATGGTGCTTTTTTTACTGATGGTTTTTCAACTACACCATCTATAACATAATTTCTTTTATTTAATTTTTTATTAATTTTATATACTCCCCATCTTGAGACATTATTTTTTTTTACTTTCATAGATGCCATAACTGAAGCTTGATATTTTTTATGAACCTTGATCATTGATTTAGAACAATTTTTTCTAATTATTAAATCATCTGGTAACAACATTAAAAAATATTTATTTTTAATATATTTTTGTGTCTTAAGGACAGCA
>CACBGU010000018.1 GCA_902538885.1 uncultured Pelagibacteraceae bacterium | reverse complement strand
CAATCACAATCTACTTGATGTTCTTTAATAAATCTTTTGACGGTATCTATTCCTAATTTATAAATTTCAGCCTTTTTTTTATAATTTTCTAATTCTTTATTAGAGGTAAAACCATCATTTAGTGTTGTATCGACTAGATAACCAGAGTTTCTAGCGCTCGCTCCTTCTCCTGCCAGCTGAGCATCAACTAATAATATTTTTTGATTAGGATAAAGTTGACCCAATTTTCTTGATGCAGATAATCCGGTGTAACCAGCGCCTACAATTAACCATTCGCAATCTAAATCAGATGATAATATTTTAATATTATTTCTTGGACTTAGATCGTTTACCCAACTACAGCTGTTATCGTTTACAACTTCCATAGAAGTAGATTACGATAATTGGTTATTATTTAAAAGATTTTAAGAATTTAAAGAAGGTTGCTTCTTCATGTCCTCTTTTTTAATACCAGCTACTCTTACTGGTTTTTTCATAGCATCTCTTCTAAATGGTTCCCCAAGCTCTTGATTTAGAATTACCTCAATAAATGTTGTAATTCCTTTCTTTTGATCTTCGCAAGATTGCTTGATTGCATTTGTGGTTTCTTCCATTGTTCTAACAGTTATACCTCTTAAACCACAAGCATCAGCAACTTTAGCATAGCTTAATTCTGGGTCTAACTCTGTACCAACAAAGTTATTATCAAACCAAAGCGTTGTATTTCTTTTTTCTGCTCCCCATTGATAATTTCTGAAAATAACCATTGTTATTGCGGGCCACTCTTCTCTTGCACATGAACTCATTTCATTCATACTTATTCCAAAAGCACCATCGCCAGCAAATCCGATAACAGGAGTATCCGGACAACCAATTTTTGCTCCCAAAATTGATGGAAAACCATAACCACAAGGTCCAAATAAACCTGGTGCTAAATATTTTCTAGGCTTTTCGAATGTAGGGTAAGCATTACCAATCGCACAGTTGTTGCCAATATCACTTGATATAATTACATCATCAGGCATTCCTGCTTGAATTGCTCTCCATGCTTGTCTTGGTGACATTCTGTCTGCGTCTCTTTCTCTAGCTTCTTTATTCCAAACTGTTCCTTCGTCATCATCTTCATGATCTAAACTTGAAAGTTTTTGTAGCCAAGCTGATTTAGTTTGATGAATTAAATCTTTTCTAGCTTGTCTATCAGTATCACCAGCATTTGATGATAATTTTTCAAAAATTTGTTCAGCAACTAATTTTGCATCACCACTAATTCCTACAGTAACTTTTTTAGTCAAACCTATTCTGTCAGGATTAATATCAACTTGAATAATGTTTGCATTCTTTGGCCAATAATCAATTCCATAACCAGGTAAAGTAGAAAATGGATTTAATCTAGTTCCCAAAGCTAATACTACGTCAGCTTTTGAAATTAATTCCATTGCAGCTTTTGATCCATTATATCCTAGAGGACCAACAGCTAAAGGATGGCTTCCTGGGAAACTATCGTTATGTTGGTAACCTGAACAAACAGGTGAATCTAATTTTTCTGCAAGTTTTTTTGTAGCTTCTATAGCTCCTCCAATAACAACACCTGCTCCTGATAATATTACTGGAAACTTTGCTTTAGATAGCAGGTCAGCTGCTTTAGCTATAGCATCATTCCCTCCCCCTTGTCTTTCAAGTCTTACAATTGGAGGAAGATCGATATCAATTACTTGACACCAATAATCTCTTGGAACATTAATTTGTGCTGGCGCTGATCCTCTTATAGCTTTTTCTATAACTCTATTTAGTACCTCAGCCATTCTTGATGGATCTCTTACTTCTTCTTGATAACAAACCATGTCTTTAAATAAATTCATTTGCTCTACTTCTTGAAATCCACCTTGCCCCATTGTTTTGTTCGCTGCTTGCGGTGTAACTAATAAAAGAGGAGTATGATTCCAATAAGCTGTTTTAATTGGTGTAACTAATCCAGTAATTCCCGGTCCATTCTGGGCAATGACCATTGACATTTTACCAGTAGCTCGTGTGTAACCATCAGCAATTAAACCACCATTTGTTTCATGAGCGACATCCCAGAAAGTAATACCTGCATCTGGAAAAATATCTGAAATTGGCATAAAGGCTGAACCGATAATTCCAAACGCATGTTCAATACCGTGCATTTGTAAAACTTTTACAAAAGCTTCTTCTGTTGTCATTTTTGTCATAAAACTAGAACCTCTCTAAAGTGTAATTATACTATTTATAAAATTCGTTTGTTAATTTGTGCGATTAATATATAAGTTTTTACGAATTTCAAACAAACAAATCGACACGATATGGCAACAGATATAATCATACATGATAAAAAAGACAACGTGGGAGTAGTTGTTATTGAAAAAATCACTCCTAAACAAGACTGTGCTTGCTGGATAATGGAAGACGACAGTTCAACAAATATTCAATCCGTAGATGAAATACCTTTAGGTCATAAAATTGCGATGGTTGACCTTAAAGAAGGCGATACTATTTTAAAGTATGGTCACGATATTGGTAAAGTTGTTAAATCAATCAAAAAAGGTGAGCATGTACATGTTCACAATGTAAAAACAAAGAAGTGGTAATAGTATGGAAATTCCAAAGAGCTTTTTAGGTTATAAAAGAGAAAACGGCAGAGCCGGAACAAGAAATCATGTGATTATTTTACCAGTTGATGACATTTCAAACGCATGTGCAGAGGCAGTTGCTAACAATATTAAAGGTACAATCGCTCTTCCTCATTCTTATGGAAGACTTCAGTTTGGCGCAGATCTAGAGCTTCATTTTAGAACAATGATAGGAACTGGATGTAACCCAAATGTTGCTGCAGTAATTGTTATTGGTATTGAGCCAAAATGGACAAAAAAAATTGTAGATGGAATTGCTAAAACTGGAAAACCAGTTGAAGGATTTCATATTGAGCGTACAGGAGATATTGGTACGACAATGAAAGCATCAAAAAAAGCTCAAGAATTTGTGATGTGGGCTTCAGAAAAACAAAGAGAAGAGTGTCCTTTAAGTGATTTATGGATTTCAGTTAAGTGTGGAGAGTCTGATACTACTTCAGGACTTGCTGCAAACCCAACTGTTGGAAACTTAATGGACAAACTTGAGCCATTAGGTGTTCACTTGTGTTTTGGTGAAACATCTGAATTAACTGGTGCAGAACAAGTATGTGCAACTAGAGGAGCTACAAAAGAAGCGTCTGAAAAATTTATGAAAACCTGGAGCTCTTATAATGATTTTATTTTAAAAGAAGCAACAGATGATCTTTCTGAAAGTCAACCAACAGCTGGAAATATAGCTGGAGGACTTACAACAATTGAAGAAAAAGCTTTTGGTAATTTTCAAAAAATTGGAAATTGTAAATTTATTGATGTTCTTGAACCAGCTGAAGAACCAACTAAAGGAAAAGGTTTGTATTTTATGGACACATCATCTGCTGCTGCAGAATGTGTGACACTTCAAGCTGCTGCTGGCTTTAATATTCATTTATTTCCAACTGGACAAGGTAATATCGTTGGAAATCCAATTGAACCTGTTGTTAAGTTGACAGCTAATCCATTAACCGTAAAAGGTATGGGAGAGCATATTGATTGTGATGTTTCAAAAATTCTTTCAAGAGAAATGAATTTATCTGAAGCAGGTGATGAATTAATTAAAACTACACTAAGAGTAGCAAACGGCAGATTAACTTGTGCTGAAGCTTTAGGTCATAGAGAATTTGTTATGACTAAACTTTACAGAAGTGCTTAATTAACTTTAGTCTTTCATGAAATTTAAGAGATACCTGGTTGTATTACCAGGTATTATATTGGCATTCGTTCTTTACACTTTATCTCAAGGTTTCAATAATATTCTTGGTATTGAGTTATTAGGCTATGAAAAAAGCCCAATATCTACTGCGATGATCGCTATTTTATTAGGGATGTTTTTCGGAAATGTTTTTCAAATTAGGGAAAGTTTTTTAAGAGGATTGGATTTTACACAAAAGTATATTCTAAAACTTGGAATTATTTGCTTAGGTATTCAATTGAAGCCATTTGAATTTTTAGAATTTGGGGCAATAGCAATTCCATTAATTATAATCTGTATAATTAGTGTACTAATAGTAATTAAACTTCTTATTAAAAAATTTAAAATACCAACAAGAATGGCTTACTTAATATCAATAGGTAGCACTGTCTGTGGTACTACTGCAATAATGGCTACTGCTCCTGTAATTGGTGCAAAAAAAAATGAGGTATCATATGCAATTGCTAATATTACATTGTTTGGAATACTTTCGATGCTTATTTATCCGTATTTTGCGAACTTTTATTTCGAAAGTGAGCCTTTATTAATTGGACTGTTTTTGGGAACCTCTATCCATGAAACCTCTCAAGTAGCAGCTGCAGGTTTAATTTATGACCAGCAATTTAATAGTCCTGAAACTTTAAATATTGCAACAGTCACAAAATTAATAAGGAACACCTTTCTGGTTATCATGATCCCTTTATTTGCATTTCTTTATAATCGAGGAAAAACTAATGAAAAAAAATACTCAATAATACATATTTTTCCTTACTTTGTATTAGGGTTTGTGGCAATGATATTAATTAGAAATTTAGGTGATTTAATGTACTCAAATAATTACAAATGGTTAGTTACAATTGAGGGTATTAAATTGTCCTCAAAAATATTTTTAACAATGGCTATGGCAGCAATTGGTCTATCCACTAATTTAAAAGAAATTAAAAATATGGGCTACAAACCTTTTGTGGTTGGTTTTATAGGCATGGCAACTGTTGGTTTGGTTTGTATTACAACTATTGAATTATATTTAAATTTTTTTTAATTAAGATTTAACTAATAATTTTTTTCTAAAGTTTGAAATAAATCGTCTTATAAATGCTGCTCCTACACCTAAAATAATTGCAAACATAATTGTAAATAGTCCATAAAAGAAAGGCATCTCTTTAGAAAAATCAATTATAAATTTAGAAAAGAAGTTTAAATCTGAACTAATTCCTTTAGCGGATCCGTTAATAACCTTTTCTGCGAAAAAAGTATCGTATGCTATCGCTATACCCACTATTAATAATAAAATTGCCAATAAAGCTCTTAAACCAGAACTATCAATTCTTTCTCCTAATTTTTGTCCAACCTGCACTCCTATGATGGATCCCACAACCAACATGGTAACTAAAAATAAATCTATAGATCCATAATTAAATGAATGAAGAAAAGTAACAACCACACTTACAAAAATTGTTACAAATAAAGATGTGCCAGGAACTAATTTAGTAGGCATTTTAATTATATAAATCATTGCCGGAACTAAAATAAACGCACCTCCAATTCCCATAATAGCTGCAATAAATCCAACTAATAAACCAATTATAATTGGAGTAAAAATACTCTCATATAATTTTGATTTTGGAAATCTCATTCTTAATGGAAGACCATGTATCCAATAATGAACATGTAATTTTTTTTTAACTACGACGTTTCTTTTTGCTTTATCTATTTCACCCAAACTTTCAACAAGCATTAAAGTTCCGATTATTGCTAATATATACATGTAGGCCAGAGAGATAACTGTATCAATTTTTCCAATACCTTTGAAATAAGTAAAAGTGTAAATTCCCAAAGAAGTTCCAATTACACCTCCAATTACAATCATTGAACCCATTTTATAATCTAAAGTATTTTTTAAATAATGCGTGGTAGAACCAGAAACTGAAGTAGCTAAAATATTATTTGCTTCATTAGCAACAGCATATGCGGGAGGTATTCCTAAAAAAATTAGAAAAGGTGTCATCAAAAACCCGCCACCAACACCAAATAAACCTGAAAGCACACCTACTATTGCACTTAATAAAAGTATCTCGATAGGGTTAACAAAAACTTGAGCTATCGGTAAAAATACTTCCATAAAAAATTTAAAAGTTGTTAAAAAACAACTTAGTAAAAAGTGATAAAAGTTCCAACTAAAATCACTCCCCAATAAGCTGTTAAGCTTGCTATAATTCCTGCTTTAATAAATGTAGTTTTAAAATTTGAGAGTTTGTTTATAATTTTTACGTCAGAAAGTAACATTAAATCCGTCATTACACTCACAACGAAATTTGTCAAACAATTATTTCAAGCTAAGTAATTTTTTTTCTTAATAGATCGTGGCTCCGAAAACCTTAACCGCATCGTCTTCTACTCCTAAGACCAATCTTCCAAGAAACTCTCCTGGGATCTCTTTATTAGTTTGTTTGATCAGAACAGTTATGTGATCACCTCTTCTAAGGCAACCGAAAGGTTCAAAAGTCTCTTTAAGATTAGTAATTAGCTTATTATTAGCCCACTGTTTTCCAAGCTCTACTTCGTTAGCACCAAAAAGCATTTGAGTAGAGAAATCTCTAGTAAACCCCCCATAATCTTTGAGATTAGATGATTTAACTAAATTATCCCAAATAGGTTTGGCTAATTCATATATTTCATCATCTGATTTAGATAAAATATCCATTTGATTTAATTAAATTATTTACTAAGAAGCTTTTTTCTTCTCGTTCTCATCCACTATATGGTAGACAGGAACTTTCTCCATACTAAACTTACCAGTTTTAGGGTCACGTCTAGAAACTGTTAAACAATGCCAATTTTCATCATCAAGCTTCATATGATCACCTCTATAATAGTATCCTGGCCATCTAGTTTCTTCTCTAAATAAAGTATGTTCTGTTACACATTGAGAAGTCAAAGCTCTATGTTTTAACTCCCAAGCTCTCATAAGCTGGTGATAATCTTCAGCGCCAACATGCTCCAGGTCCTCTTGTAGCCAATCTAGCAACTCAAGTGCTCTCTTAAGCATATTACCATTAGTCATGTAATTTGAGGTAATTCCACCCACATATTCATCCATGATTTTCTGCAACCTTTGAAGACCTTGGATTGGAGATATATAGCTAGGAGAAACTGTTCCACCAGTAATCTCATTTCTAGCAACTGTGTAGTTTTCTAGTGGCTTGTAAACCGCAGTTTTAAAGTCTTCACACTGTTTATCTGAAACTTTAACACCATCTGCTTTTTTGTCTTCAATGTATTTAACAGCAGCTTTTGCAGCTAATCTACCTTCTGTAAAAGATCCAGATGAAAACTTATGGGCACTTCCACCTACTGTATCTCCTGCACCAAATAAACCATCAATAGTTAGCATTCTATTATAACCCCAGAAATATTCTGGTGGTGATAAATCTTCCGGGCCACTCACCCATGCGCCGGAACAAGTAGCATGTGAACCCATTACATAAGGTTCAGATGTAGTTAATTCTGGATTTGTGTATTTTGGATCAATATTTTGAGATGCCCAAACAACAGCTTGACCAACAGTCATTCCCAAGAAATTTTCCCAACCTACTGTTTCTAAATGTGGGTCTTGGAAAGCCTCAGTAGTTACCATGTGAATTGGTCCACCGCCTGCGGCTACTTCTTGAATAAACGCATGATTTCTCAAACAAGTTGGTGTTGGATGATGATCAATGTATTCTCCAACTAACTCTTTAGTTTGGTCATACCATTTTTTCTCATAGTTTTCGCCATTAGCATTTTGTGTGTATGTTTTTAAATGAAGGAAATATGCTCCAACTGGCCCATACCCATCTTTAAATCTACATAATACAATTCTGTTTTCCATTTGAGTCATCTTTGCACCAGCTGCAATAGGTAATGCATATGCAGAGCCGTTACTCCATGGAGCATACCAAGTTCTACCCATTCCTTCTCCAACTGCTCTTGGTTTAAAGATGTGTGAAGCTCCACCAGCAGCAACAATTACTGCTTTTGCTCTAAATACATGGAAATCACCAGTTCTCATATTAAAGCCAACTGCTCCGCCAATTCTGTTATCTTGAGACTCGTCCATTAAAAGATGAGTAATCATTATTCTGTTATAAATTTTATCTGCAGATTTTTTTGCTGCCTCAGCAACAATAGGTTTGTAACTTTCACCATGGATCATAATCTGCCATTTGCCTTCTCTTAAGTATCTTCCAGTTTCTTCATTCTTCATCATAGGCAGACCCCATTCATCAAACATATGAACTGTAGAGTCTACATGACGAGCCATGTCATAACCTAAATCCTCTCTTACCATTCCCATTAAATCATTTCTTGCATATCTAACGTGATCCTCTGGTTGGTTTTCACCCCATTGCATTCCCATGTAGCAGTTAATTGCATAAAGTCCTTGAGCAACAGCTCCACTTCTATCAATGTTAGCTTTTTCAACACAAACAATTTTCATGTCTCTACCCCAGTGTCTTGCTTCAAAGGTAGCACCAGTTCCAGCCATACCTCCGCCTACAACTAATATATCGCAATCTTCGTAATGTGTTTTATGACTAGCCATTAATAGTAAACTCCTTTTTTGAACGACTCCTTAGGTACAGTTGGAAGCTCTCCATCTATATTTAACCCTTCTGGTTCAGTGTATAATCTTTGTGAATTTATCTCACCTTGATTAGGTTTGTCCCCATCAGCTAATTTAGGAATAAATTTTCCCCAAGGCTTGGTTGTGATTGGAGATACAAAGTTTTTTTCAGTTCCATTTCTAAATTTAATTTTCCAAGAGATTGTTCCTTTTTCTTCTTCTCTTCTTACTCTAACGCTATGTCCCATTGGAGCAAAATCTGCATATCCTCTAACATCAATAGCGTGGTTAGGACAAGCTTTGACACAAGAATAACATTCCCAACAAAAGTTAGGTTCAATATTTTTTGCACGTCTAATATTTTCATCGATATGCATTATATCTGATGGGCAAATATCTACGCAATGACCACAGCCATCACATCTTGTCATATAAACAAATGTTGACATATTATTCTCTCTCCTTTTTTAATTTTATCATAATTAATAATGTTTAGGTTGTTCTCTTTTAATACCTAAACCAAATTGTTCAGGTGCATCTGCAGGTGGAGGTAAATTATCTCTAGAACCATCTGCTTCTGCTAAATTTTTTTGTATTGCTGCACCAGGTTTGTAAAACATATGTGCAAACTTAGACCAATAAACTCCTCCAAATAAAACTAGGTTTGAAACTATAAATAATACTAAAAATAAATTTGCATCCCATCTTCCCTCTAAATTTAAACTTTGAAGATATGACCAAATAAATCCAGTTAAGGAAGTTGCAATCAGAGCTAACACAAATAAATCTGCTTTAATAATTCTGTACCAAGGTTGAGCTTCAGAATAAACATCAACCCTTAAGAAGAACCAAAACCACGAACCACCTAAGATAGTCATTAAAGCACCTACATGCCAGATCATTGGCCAAATAGTTGGCGTTTCCGCATTTGCTGATGAATAACAAAATATCATCACAACAGACCCAATCCAAAACAATATAGTTCCATACATTCCTAGAAGGTGTGCTACTCTTCTTTTACCAGCACCTAGTTCTGATGTTGTGCCAATGTCGTATGCAATTGTTTTTGAAACAACAGCTATTCTTTCACCAGTTGTTAATTCTTTAGTTGCATTTTTTTTTGCTTTTTTAGCATTTTCAAAAAAATACTTAACATTCTTTTTATGAATTATGTCTAAAAGAGTACCTGCAACAATCAATAAAATCATTAACATCACAAAACCTTGCATTACTACAGATGGAACTGTCTCGGCTAAAATTGAAAAAGGATTTGTTGCAAACATTTTGAATACCCTTGTAAAATAAAATTGAATTAATTTAAGGTTTTCTATTCTAGATATTTATAGAGTTCAACCAAAAGTATTGGTCAATTTGTCTTTAATAACAACTCAGGGTTTACGTTTGTAGTGTTGTTTATTGGGAATCACTGACCTAACACCACCCTGAGGATTGTCTACATCCCCTTCTCTTCTTGGAATTAAATGAATATGGCAATGCATAATTGATTGGCCTGCAGATTTTCCTGCATTTGTACCTAGATTAAAACCTTTAACACTAGAATCTTGTTTTAAAATTCTTTCTTTAGTTTTTAAAATTAACTCATTGCATGCCTGAATTTCCTCTTTGGTAAGATCAAAATATGTTTCTACATGTCTTTTAGGAACTATAAGACTATGAAGTTCTGAGACAGGATAGCTATCCTTAGATGAATAAGCTAATTGGTTTTCAAACTGGAGCTCTTCTTTTCTGATTTTGCAAAATATACAAGGGTTGTTTGGATCTTTCATATTTAAAAAAGAGAATTATATATTTTATTTAATTTATTGAAGCAATTACTCTTTCTTCTCCTCCATTTAAGGTCATTTATTTTTGAAACTGATGTTACTCCTTTGCCGGATCCGATAAGTATTATTTCATCATAATCATTAATTGATTTAATAGAAATATCTTTAAAATTAATTTTAATTTTCTTGCTTATAAATTTAAGTGTATTTCCAAAATAACAATTTTTTTTAGGTGAAAAAATCTTTCCATTTTTCACAAAAACTAAATTTGAAGTACCAGTTTCTAAAATTTTATAATTTGCGACTAGAGCAATATCAAATTTAGTTGAATCAACTTTGCTTAATTTTGCTAATATTTTTTTATAATAAAGATTTTTGTAATTTGGTTCTACACGTTTATATTTAAACAATAAGAGATTAAAATTACTTTTTGGTTTTGGTCTTTTTCTAATTGAGACTGATATCAGTTTTTTATTTAACGCTATACGAAATAAATTATCAGGACCTTTGTATATAGTGTTTTTGTTAATTAAATATTTAATTATGTTTTTTAAATTTTTTTTTCTTATTCCATATTTTTTTGTAGATTTTATTAAGTTCTCTAAATGTGGTTTTAAAAGTATTAGCTTAGGAGGTTTTCCAACCATTCGTATTGTGGTGAATACACCTCTAGATCCCCAAAGGTCCTTGAAAGTAACTTCTTTAAGATTGCTAAGCTGATAAGATTTTTTTAATAATAGTGTTGCCATTTTCTGTTAAAAAAGATTCTGGATGAAATTGAAATCCATAAATTTTATTTTGATTGTCCTCAAGGCCCATAGGTATTTTTGTTTTACTACATCTCATAGTTATTTTAATTGAATTCGATTTAAATGGCTCCATTAATTTTAATGAATGATATCTTCCAACTTTAAACTGTTGATTGTTTTTAAAAATTTTACTTTGATTATTTGTTTTTATTTTGGATTGAAAACCATGATAAATTTTTTTTTGCTGTATTATTTTGCCTCCTTCATTATGTAAAATCATTTGATAACCAAGACAAATGCCAATAATTTTTTTCCTTCCTTTGTATTTTTTATAAATATTTGAAGTAGTAGGATAATCCTTTGGTGATCCAGGTCCTGGTGATAAAACGATCACATCACTTTTATCAAGTAATTTGTTATTTAGCTCATAATAATTTGAACAAAAAACTTTATCAAATTTTGCAAATTGATGAACAACATTCCAAGTAAAAGAATCTTGATGATCTATAATGTAAATCATTTAAATAACTCCAATAAAGATTTTGCTTTAATATAATTTTCATTAAATTCTTTCTTAGGGGAACTATCTAATACTACTCCAGACGCAGCAGAGATCTCTGATTGATTTTTATAATTTAATATAGATCTAATTATAATATTAAACTTCATATCTTGATTAAATTTAATAAGTCCAAAACTTCCTGTAAAAATATTTCTACTTTCTTTTTCTTGATTGTTTAAAAGTTCTAATGTTCTTATCTTGGGACAGCCAATTACGGATCCTCCCGGCATCATTGCCTTAATGATATCAATCAATTTTGTATTTTTTTTTAATATTCCACCAATTGAAGTCACATAATGAAAAAGGTGCTTGTATTCCTCTACATATTTTTTTTTGAGTATTTTGACACTTCCGGGTTTACAAATTTTAGATAAATCGCTTCTTTCCATATCAACTATCATGTTGTGTTCTTTAGTTTCTTTTTCGTTATTTTTAAAATATTTTAGAGCTATATTTTTATTGGATAGTATTTTTTTCTTAAATGTGCCCGCTATTGGTTTTGTTATAATTTTATTTTTTTTCTTATCAATTAATGTTTCAGGAGAGCAACTTACTATAGAGTAATCCTTATCTTTTATCATAAATGACTCAGGAGATGAGTTAACACGCATTAATTTCC
>CACBGU010000017.1 GCA_902538885.1 uncultured Pelagibacteraceae bacterium | reverse complement strand
ATAACATCAAATAGGTCGACTTTTTTTTGTGTTTCCTGTCAAAAATAGTTAAATATTTAGTTGACCACTATAAATTCTCAAGCTATACCCCTGCGCAGATGGCAAACACAAAATCAGCAATTAAGAGAATTAGAAGAATTTCTAAACAAACAGCGGTAAATAAAGCTAGAAAGAGCAGATTTAGAAACGCTCTTAAGAAAATGAACTTTCTAATTGATGGTAAAAAGAAAGATGAAGCACTAAAATTTTTACCAAAGTTAAACTCTGAGTTGATGAAAATTGCAAAAACAGGAATAATAAAAAAACAAAATGCTTCTAGAAATGTTTCCAGAATAACAAAAAAAATTGCTGCAATCTAAAAACCAGCATTAAGTTTTCTAACAACTTTTAGTATCTACATCATATATTTAAACTTTATTTACATTTACTATATTTAGATTTAGTAAATATTTGAATGCTAACCATTCAATCTATATTTGATTCAATCTATATTTGATTCAATTTAAAATTTTAATTTCAGATCTAAATTCAAATTTACCTGTAACATTATAAATCACAATCATAGATTTTATTTTTTTTTAATTTTTTTTATTAACTTGTTGCAAATTTTTTTAAATCGTTCTAACTGAGATTTCCCCTTAAGTTATGAATAAATTAACAAATACAAAAGATATTAATAATTTTTCTTCTGAAAGCTTCGAATGGAAGCAAGTACAGAATGAAATGAAAAATAAACTTGGCTTAGAAGTTTATGAGAGCTGGTTAAAAAAGATTTCCTTTGTAGAGGAATTCAATAATTACTTATTATTATCAGTTCCAACAAGATTTATTAGAGACTGGATTACATCAAGGTATTTAGACCAAATATTAAAAATAATTAAAGTTTATAAAAAAGACATTATTAGAATTGAGTTCAAAATAGTTGAAAAAGCTCAAGATATCACTTTAAAAGAAAATAGTATTAAAGAAAATAATACTAATGAAAATGTTTCATTTATAAAAGACTCTTATCTTCAGTATAATAGAATTGATCCAAATAAAAGATTTGATAATTTTATTACAGGTTCAAGTAATAAATTAGCTTACGAAGCTTCTTTAAAAGTTTCAGAAAATATATCTCACTATAATCCACTTTATATTTATGGTGGTGTTGGAATGGGAAAAACTCACTTATTAAATTCAATAGGTTTGGAGCTGAAAAAAAATAATAAAGTAATGTTTATTTCTGCAGAACGTTTCATGTATCAGTTTGTAAAATCAATTAAATCAAACGACATGGTTAAGTTTAAAGAGTATTTTAGAAATACAGATATTTTATTAATCGATGATATCCAGTTTATAAGTGGAAAAGAGGCTATGCAGGAGGAGTTCTTTCATACATTTAATGCATTACTTGATAAGGGATCTCAAATAATTGTATCGGCTGATCGATCACCTAACAAACTATCAAGGATTCAAGAAAGAATTAAATCAAGATTTTCTGGCGGATTAGTTGTTGATATTCAAAAGCCAGACCTTGACCTAAGAAAAAAAATAGTTGAAAAAAAAACTGAAGAATTGAATGCCTTGTATTCTGAACAATTGCAAGTTTCTAGAGAAATTCAAGATTTTATAAGTAATGAAATAACTGGAAGTGTAAGGGAATTAGTTGGCGCAATAAACAGAGTTGTTTCATTTTCAAGAATTTACAACAAAGTTCCAAATCTTGCTGAGACTAAAGTAGTTTTAAAGGATTTATTAAATTTAGCAGAAAATAAGGTTACAATAGATCTAATTCAAACAATTGTTTGTAAGTTTTTCAAAATCAGCAAAAATGAAATGTTATCATCTAGAAGATCAAGATATTTAGTAAGACCTAGACAAACAGCAATTTATTTAACTAAAATTTTGACTTCTAAATCATTACCTGAAATTGGAAGAGAATTTTCTAACCGAGACCATACAACAATAATTCATTCAGTAAAAACTATTGAAAAGATAAAAGAAAAAGATCCTGAGATGGTTGATAATATAAATAAATTAAAAAACCAGATTTTATATAATAATAAAGAAAATGAAATTTAACGTTAATCAACAAGACCTCCAGCAAGCATTAAATTATTGCCAAGGGGTTATTGAAAAAAGAAGTACATTACCAATACTTTCTAATATTTTGTTAGATGCAAGTAATTCAAAACTTACTATCACAGCGACTGATCTAGATTTAATATTTATACACCAGTTAAACAATGTAGAAATATTAGAGGAGGGCAAAACAACCACAACTTCATCAATTATGTATGATATTATAAGAAAGTTTAATTCAGGAAAAAAAATAAATCTTTCATTAACAGATATAAGCAAATTACAAGTAGAGTCTGAAAAATCTATTTTTAATTTGAATTGCATAAGTGCAACAGAGTTTCCACTGACAGATGAAAATTTTAATCAAAATGAATTTATAATTAAATCAAAACAACTTTTAAAATTATTAAATAAGTGTAAATTTTCAGTTTCTAATGATGAAACAAGACATTATCTAAGTGGTATTTATTTTCATCAAACAGAAGTTGAGGATAAAAATTATTTAACTGCAGTTGCAACTGATAGTCATAGAATGTCCATTTCAAAAGTTAGGTTAGAAGAAAAAATTGATTTTGATCCAATAATTTTACCTAAAAAAACTATTTTTCAACTTTGCTCTTTATTAGATAGTTATGACGGGGATGTAAAAGTTTCAAATGTTAAATCAAAAATAAAATTTGAATTAAATAACAGTATTTTAATTTCAAAACTTATTGATGGAAAATTTCCTAATTACATTCAAGTTATACCTAAAAATAATCAAAAAAAATTAGAAATAGACTTAAAATTATTTTTGAATTCTGTTGATAGAGTAGCATCTGTTTCATTAGATAAAAAAGATGGTGTGAAATTTAATTTATCTAAAGATACTCTAGATCTTTCAGTAAATAATACTAACAGTGGTGATGGTAAAGAAACTTTAAGTGTTAAGTTTGATCATGACCTAGAGATAAGTTTTAACTCTAGATATTTGATAGATGTTGCTTCACAACTAGATGGAGACAGAGTTGAAATTTTCTTTAATGATAGTGGTTCACCAGCACTAATAAAAGATCCAGGTGATTTTGATAGTATTTTTGTTGTTATGCCTATGAAGGGCTAATTAATTAAATCTAACTCTGAATAAATATTTTTTTCAAGAATTTGAATAAAATTTTCCTTTGTTAACCCGGAAGAAATTGGTTTTAGAATAGAGATTGTAATTGTTTTATTAGATTTCTTTTTACCTTTTTTAGGCCACACATATCCAGAGTTAATTGCAACTGGCTGACAAGCAACATTTAGCTCTTCATAAATTCTCGAAGCACCTTTTTTAAAAGGTGGTCTTTCATCCGGAAGAACTCTGGTTCCTTGAGGAAAAATAATTAAAGGTCTATTAGAAGTAGTCATCATTTTTGAAATATCATCAAAAAAACCCAAGTTATCTTTTGTCACTTTGTTTCTTTTTATTGAAATTGATCCTATTTTTTTTAAGTACCAACCAAAAATTGGAATTAACAATAATTCTTTTTTTAGAATAAATACAGGTGAGTTAAAGATTGTTTGTAAATAAAAAGTTTCAAACATTGATTGATGAGATGCTGCTATAAAAAATTTTTCATTATGAATAATATTTTCTCTTCCTTTGATTGAAATTTTT
This sequence comes from uncultured Pelagibacteraceae bacterium, assembly GCA_902538885.1. Lineage (GTDB taxonomy): Bacteria > Pseudomonadota > Alphaproteobacteria > Pelagibacterales > Pelagibacteraceae > Pelagibacter. Next base: position 11,298 of record CACBGU010000017.1, on the reverse strand, counting down.
ACTGAGAGAACAAACCTTAAACAAAAACTGGCCCAATGGCCCATTAATTTACCCCCCATCAAAACAACCTGTTTAGGCAAAAAAAATGATGGTAAAAAAACTATCGAAATAAAGATGATTCCAGTGAAAAATAAAATTGAGAATAAAAAGTTTCTTATCATTTTTGTCAAAAGCTAAATTATATCTTTATGCTTTTGTCTTTTTCTTATTACTTTAATTTTTGATCCCTTTATTAATAATTCTATTGGTTTAGGTCTTAAATTATAATTTGAGCTTAGTGACATTCCATAAGCTCCCACATCACATATCGCTATTAAATCTTTTTCATTCAGCACTTGAAATTTTTTTAATGTAACAAATTTATCTGTACTTTCACAAATAGGACCTACAAATTCATATGTTTTTTTAGATTTTTTGTTGGATTTTATAACAGGTAAGGTTTTATGAAACGCACCATACAAAGCAGGTCTCATTAAATCGTTCATTGCTGCATCTAAAATTATAAATTTTTTACTTCCGCTATCTTTTATATAGATTATTTTTGACACTAATGTCCCAGTATCGCCAATAATTGATCTACCTGGCTCAAATATAATTTTAACTTTATGTTTTCTTAAAAATTTAAGAATAGCTGTGTTGTATTTTTTATAATTAAGTTTTTTATTTTTATCAGTGTAAGTAATACCCATACCTCCACCTAAATCTATAAATTCAAATTTATGATTTGTTTTATTGAGAATTTGACTAATCGCTCTAAGCATTTTTTCATAAGGTCTATGGTCTAAAATTTGACTGCCTATATGAACGCTTAGACATTTTAAATCAATATTTTTTGAATTTTTACAATAATTTATAATTTCATAGAATGTATTTTTATTTACACCAAATTTATTCTCTTTTTTCCCAGTGGATATTTGACTTAATGTTTTTGCATCTGTGTTAGGGTTTAACCTTACACCAATTTTTATTCTTTTATTTTTTGACTTTGCTATTCGATTTATTTCTTTTATTTCACTTAAAGACTCAGCGTTAATAAGCAAAATTTTTTTATCAATAGCAAACCTGATTTCATTTGTTGTTTTACCAACACCAGAAAATACTATTTTGCTTGGATTTATTCCTGCTTTTAGTGCCATCATCAGTTCTCCTACTGAAACAACATCAGCACCTAATCCAAATTTCTTAATTTCTCTAATTATATTAACATTTGTATTGGATTTAACTGCAAAACAGATAAGTGGTGAAAAAGATCTGAAGTTTTTTTTAAAATTATCAATATTTTCTTTTAATTTAAAATATGAGTAGGAATAAAATGGAGTTCCAAATTTATTTGCAATTTTTTCGAGACTAATTTTTTCTATTGTTAATTTTTTATTAATGTATTTCATTAAGTTTTAAACAATGGATCACACTTTTCGTCTTCATTAGTTGAGTATTTGGGACAACCTTTTTTTCCACATGAAATTAATAAAGCAGATATTAATATTATAAATAAAATTTTTCTAATCATTTTTTTTATATTTCATTATCATTTTTTTAATATTATCAAAAGAAGTTCCACCATAAGATTTTTTAGAATTAATTGAATTTTTTAAGTTAAATACTTTCAATACATCTTCTCCAAGTTTAGGTTCAATTTTTTTTAACTCATCTAAAGTTAATTCATTTAACTTCTTTTTTCTTTTTTCAGCAAAATTAACTACAGCAGCAGTTTTTTGATATGCTTTTCTAAAAGGCATTGAGTGATTTTTTACAAGATAGTCAGCCAAATCAGTTGCTGTAATGTATCCAGAATTAGCAAGTTCTAACATTTTATTCTTATTTGGATTGCAATTTTTTAGTACTTCATCAAAAATTTTTAAACAATTATTAAGATTATCGTTTGATTTAAAAACTATTTCCTTGTCGTCTTGTAAATCTTTAAAATAAGACAATGGTAAACCTTTTAAAATTGTAAGCATCGAAAATAAATTTCCATAAGCGCTTCCTGATTTTCCACGCAAATATTCTAAAAGATCAGGATTCTTTTTTTGTGGCATTATCGATGATCCAGTAACAACTTTATCAGATAAATTGATTAAGTTAAAACCATCAGAATTCCAAATAATTAACTCTTCAGCAATTCTAGAAATATGCATAGCACATACTGATGAAGCATATAAAAAATCTAAAACAAAATCCCTATCTGAAACTGTATCAATAGAGTTATTTGTAGGTATTTTAAAACCAAGTTTTTTGGTTGTATAGTTTCTATCTATATTAAATGATGTTCCTGCTAAAGCTGCAACACCTAGAGGATTTTCATTTAAAGCGTTTAAATTATTAGAAAATCTCTTTTTATCTCTATTAAACATTTCTACATAGGACATTAGATAATGTGCAAAAGAGATAGCTTGGGCATTTTTAAGATGTGTAAAACCAGGCATGATAGTCTCAACATTTTTTTCAGCTAACTTGATTGTACTCTTAATAACTTTATTAATATTACTATTTATTTCGTTAGTCGAATTTTTCATCCAAATTTTAAAATCAGTAATTACTTGATCATTTCTTGATCTTGCAGTGTGAACATAGCCAGCTTCTTCACCTATAATTTGAAAAAGTCTTTTTTCGATATTCATATGAATATCTTCATATTTTTTATTAAACTCAAATTTATTTTTTGCGATTTCCTTATCAATTTTTGTTAGTCCATAAATAATTTTATTTTTTATTTTAAATGAAATTATTTTTTGTTTAAAAAGCATTTCAACATGAGCAATTGATCCCTGAATATCTTCTTTATAGAGTCTTTTATCAATATCTAATGAATTACCGACTTTTTGAAACAAACTTGATGCATTTTTTTTTATACGGGTGTTCCAGATTGCTTGGTTGTTTTTATTTTTTGCCATGATATTTAATTATACCTATTTAACATGAGATTTTTAATAATATTTATTTTTTTGATAACAAATGCTGTTGCCAAAGAAGTACCTGGAATTAAAAATATTGTAATCCATAAAACACCAAAAACATATGATAATGTTATTTTTTTAGATAAAAATGATCAAAAAATTAATATCAATCAATATACTGGCAACTTATTGATATTGAATTTTTGGGCGACTTGGTGTGAACCTTGTAAAGAAGAAATGCCATCTTTGGATAAACTCCAAGCTAATCCAGAGTTGGATAAAATAAAAATTTTCGCAATTAATATTGGGAAAGAAACTTTAGATAAAGTTAATAAATTTTTTATAGATCTCAATATTAAAAATTTTAAACCTTATTTTGATCCACCTACTACATTAGCAAAAATGTTTTCTTTAAGAGGTGTCCCTACAACAATTCTAATTAATAAACAGGGCCAAGAATTTGCTAGAGTAATAGGTTCAATTGATTTTGAAGATAAAAATTTTATTAATTGGATAAAAAAATATAACTAATTTTTAAAAAAATAAGCAAAGCCAACTAAAGCAATAATAGCAATAAACTGTAAAATAACTCTTAACTGCATTAATTTATTTGAATATTTTTTACTTGTCTCTCCTCCCTTAAAAAGAGTCCCTATACCTAATATTAAAACTATCCCTACAGCTATCAAAAGAGCTATTGATAAAACCTTTGCTAATATTCCTGAAATCATTTTTTTTATTTTAGATTGTGTTTTGACATAAAAAACATAATTTATCTACTATGACATTTTGCCTAGATTCCATAATTATTAAACCAGAAAATAGTGTTGAAATTAAAAATGCAATTATTTTGCTTCATGGTTATGGAGGTGATGGAAAGGATATTAGCATGTTGTCTTTAAATTGGAAAAGACATATGCCCAATACAGTCTTTATCTGTCCTAATGGTCATGAGTCATGCTCTATAAATCCTTCTGGTTATCAGTGGTTTGATTTAACAAAAGATGATTCTGATTACATATTGGAGCAATCAATTAAGGCTGAAGAAGTTTTAAAAAAATTTATTTATGAAATAAAACAAGAGTTCAAATTATCAAACAATCAAATCTGTTTATCAGGTTTCAGCCAGGGATGCATGATGTCTTTAAATGTTGGTCTTACAGCTGAAGAAAAATTTTTATGTATAGTTGGTTTTTCTGGAAAGATAATAAATCAAAAAGATTTAAAAAACAGAATTAAAAATAATACTGAAACATTACTTATACATGGTGATGCTGATCAAATTGTCTCGTCAACACATTTACTAGAAGCAAAAGATTTTTTAATTAGAAACAATGTTAAAGTTGATACATTACTAATAAAAAATTGTGATCATCATATTCCTATTGAGGCATCAAGTACAGCTTTAAATTTTATTTTAAAAAAAATTTAACATCTCTTATTATTGATAAAATTGTTTAACTAAGTTAAAATTAGTTAATGGATAATTTTATTGAACAAAATGTTTCATTAGAAAAATGCCCTGCGCTAGTACTCAATGCAGACTATAGACCTTTGAGTTACTACCCTTTGTCTTTATGGTCGTGGCAGGATACTGTTAAATCAGTTTTTCTTGATAGAGTTATTATTGTTAGTAATTACGATAGAACTATAAGAAGTCCATCATTTAATATGAAATTACCAAGTGTCATCGCATTAAAGGATTATATCGTTCCTCAAAGTAAGCCGAGTTTTACTAGATTTAATGTGTTTTTAAGAGATAAATTTTCCTGTCAATATTGTGGAAGTAACGAAGAGTTAACTTTTGATCATCTATTACCTAGATCAAAAGGGGGTGAAACTAATTGGGATAATGTTGTAACAGCTTGTTCTGCATGCAATGTGAAAAAGGGTGGAAAACTATTAAAACATTCAGGTATGAAGCTGTATCAGTACCCTTATCGACCATCAACAGAGGATCTACATAAGAATGGTAAAAATTTTCCACCAAATTTTTTACATAAAAGCTGGATGGATTACTTGTATTGGGATGTAGAACTAGAATCTTAAATTTTCTCAGAAATATTTATTGCAATTTTTGATCCGGTTTTAATAATTTTATCTAATATAGAGTATGGACCTTCTTTTGTAGCACCTTTTTCATAGGCAATATCTTTATGACTTAATTCATCTTCTCTAAATTTAATTATTTTTTTTTTAAGTTTTGATTCACTATTATCAAGTTGTTTTATTTGGTTTAAATAATGCTCATCTATCACTTCTTCAACGGAAGCAGTGCAAAGCATAGCCGCTTTCTTGCCAAGTAAAGTTGAACTAAAACCTAATCCTACACCTAATAAATCCCATAAGGGTAAAAATTTTGTAGGTTTTATATTTCTTTTTTTAATTTCTTCTTCAAAATAATCAGAATGTTCTTTTTCATGAACTTTCATTTCTTCAATTGTTTTTTTTAAAGCTTCATCTTTAACTAATGTGTTTAGAGCAAGTAACTGTCCTTCATAAATTTTAACAGCACCACGTTCTCCAGCATGATCAACTCTAATAAATTCTTCTATTTTCTTTTTATTTATTTTTGTCATAACTTAAATAAGTTTTTGAGGTTAAATATATTATTAATATTGATATTATAATATTGTAGCTTGTAAGCGATAATCCTAAAATTTTAAATGTAACATCTTTGCAGCTTACATTCTTTTCTTGCAACTGTCTTAATATGTCTTCTTTTGATAGCAAATTGGAGCCATTTTTTAAATCGCAAACCAATGATTCTTCAATAAAACCTTGCTCAATACCCAAATGATATAAAGATAAAATAGTAGCAGCTAAAAAAATTAAAATAAGAGAAAGAATGAAATATTTTTCAAGATAAACAAATTTATAATTTAGGACAATAATTATTAATGCTAAGAGGTATGGAATTCTTTCTAATATACACAAATTACAGGGTTGATGACCTAAAACATATTCAATAAAAAATGCTGAAGATAAAGCAATAATACTAATTAAAAAAATTAATTTTAATGTAATTGTTTTGTTAACTTCAACCATTAAATTTAAAAAATAAATAAATAATAATAAATATTATAACTATAATAATTCCAATTATGGTGAACCATTTTGATCCATGTTTTTCCATATAGTCTGTAAATAATTCTCCAAATCTATAAGATAAATAGGCAACTATAAAAAATCTCAGGCTTCTTGAAATTAAACTAACAATTATAAAAATAGGAAGATTAAAAGCAATTAAACCACTTGAAATCGTAAAGGCTTTATAGGGTAATGGAGTAAAGCCAGCTAAAAAAAGAATACTTAGCCATGCAAGAAATCCACTTCCTTGTGACATACTCAATTTTAAATTTTCAACTTTATTTTGATAACCATAAAATTCAATTACATACATTGCTAAATCAAAAAATAAATAACCTATCAAATATCCAAAGATTCCGCCAAGAACTGAAAATATTGATGCTATTAAAAATATTTTTAGATATTCTTTTTTTTTAGCAATAACCATTGGGATTACCATTGCATCTGGAGGTATAGGAAAAAAAGAACTTTCTACAAAAGATACAAGCCCTAAATAAAAATTTGAACTTTTATGTGCGGCTAATTCTAAACATTTTTTGTAAAGTCTTTGAAACATTTTTTGGTTTTAATATAAATTTAGTTCTTATACTATTTAAATATAATTTAATTGAATACCTAGGGCGAATGGCGGAACTGGTAGACGCGCACGACTCAAAATCGTGTTTCGCAAGAAGTGAGAGTTCGATTCTCTCTTCGCCCACCAAGTAACTATGAATTTAAATAATTTAAATAATTTGATCGAATTATTTGTCAATCAAGCAAACAAACAAAATAAAAAAGATATTTTTTTAGAATGGCTAAACCCAAACAATAAAAAAACATACACATGGGAACAAACTGAAAAGAATATTTTAAAATTATCAAAAGTTATTAAAGAAAATATAAAAGAAGGCGATAGATGTCTTTTAGTATCAGAGAATAGACCAGAGTGGTTTGTTTCTGATTTAGCTATTATGGTAGCTGGCGGAATTACAGTTCCAGCATACACAACTTATACAGAAGATGATTATAAGTATTTGATAGAAGATTGTGAACCTAGCTTAGTTGTTGTTTCAAACAATGAGATGTTAAAAAAATTAAATAATTCAATTAATGAAAAAGACTTTATCAAAAAAGTAATTACTTTGGATGAAAAAACCAAGGTAACAAATAGCTTAAATATAATTAACAAAGAAAAATATTTAGACTTTGATTTAATTATAAAGAATAATTTATTAGCAGAAGATAAAATTGAAAATAATAAATTAAAAAGAAATTCTCCTGCATGTATTATTTATACTTCCGGAACCGGAGGTAATCCTAAAGGAGTAATTTTAAGTCATGGTGGAATTTTAAATAATCTTGTAGGAGCATGTGAAATTATGAAACCATTGTTTAACTCAAGACCAGTATTTTTAACTTGGCTTCCTCTCTCACACTCTTATGAGCATTGTGTTCAATTTGCACAAATAGCTGTAGGAGCAAAAGTATTCTATGCAGAAAAAATAGAAAAACTTTTAGAAAATATATCTGAGGCGAAACCCACAATTATGACAGCAGTTCCAAGGTTCTATCAAAACCTTTACAATAAAATAAACATGAATTTAAAAAAACAAACGGGTTTTAAAGCAAAATTAATTGAAGCAACTCTTCGTTTGGGAAGAAAAAAACTATTAAATCAAAAAATGACATTTTCTGAAAAATTACTCAATTTTATAGTTGATAAATTAGTTAGAAAAAAAATAAAAAAACAGTTTGGCGGAAATTTGAAAGCCTTCGTTTCAGGTGGTGGGGCTCTAGACAAAGAAATAGGAGAATTTTTGAATTCTGTTGGACTGCCTACTCTTCAGGGTTATGGTTTAACTGAAACATCACCAGTAGTGAGTTGCAATCCAATACATAAAATTAAAGTGGAAACTGTAGGACCTCCATTTAAAGGAAATGAGGTTAAAATTGCTGAAGATGGAGAAATTTTAGTTAAAGGCGAAAATGTAATGCTAGGATATTGGAACAAAAAAGAAGAAACTGAAAAAGTAATTATAAATGGATGGTTACATACAGGTGATATTGGAGAGATAGATCCAAATGATGGTTATTTAAAAATTACTGATAGAAAAAAAGATATCATAGTAAGTGCTGGCGGAGATAACATTTCACCTGCTAAAATTGAAAATATGATTACGAATGAACCAGAGATAGATCAATGTATGGTTTATGGTGATAAAAAAAATTACTTAGTTGCTTTAATTGTTCCTAATAAAGATTTTTTAAATGAAAAAGAAAAAATAAATAAAGTAATTGAAAAAATAAATAAAAAATTAACTTTATTAGAAAAGATAAAAAAAATTCAATTAATAGATGAAAATTTTTCTATTGAAAATGGTTTAATGACACCAACAATGAAAGTAAAAAGAAAAAAAGTTACAGAAAAATATAAAAATCAGCTAGAAAATCTTTATTAAAATATTTAATTTAAGTTGTTTATTAACCGCATAAACATTAACTAAATTAATAAAAAAAAGTTTTATAAAAATAAAAAGTTAAAAAAAATTTTTATAAAATTTAACTTTTAATTAAAGAATTGACATAACTTATAGAAAAAAATAAAAATATGTTAACAGCGAATCAATTTGATTCGTTTAACTAAAAAAGGGAGCTAAAGATGCCTAAGAAAAGAAAAAAAGCGGCAAAGAAAACTAAGAAAAAAGCTAAGAAAAAAGCTAAGAAAAAAGCAAAAAAAAGAAGAAGAAAATAGTAACTTAGTATTCTTTACAAAAAACGCTTCTCATTACAGTAGTGTGTGAGAGGCGTTTTTTTTTACTCGTCAATTGGTTCGTCGTTATCAGAAATTGGCTCGTCTACAGGTAGTTCACTAGTTGGCGTTTTTGCAGGTGCCGCTGGTTGAGGCTGCCCACCTGAGTTTCTTTTTAGTGCTTTATCCAATTTTTTTTGAGTATCTTCTAATGATACATTCAAAATAATCTGAAATTCAGACAAAATTCTTTCATAAGCTTTTTCAAATAATTGTCTTTCACTATAAGACTGGTCAACCATAAGGTCGTCACCCTTGTTTAAATCTCTGACAACCTCAGCTAATTCATATATTTTTCCAGAAGATATTTTTGCTTCATATTCTTGTGCTCTTCGACTCCACATTGATCTTTTAATTTTTGGTTTACTTTTTAAAATTGAAATACACTTGTTAACTTGATTTATAGTTGCTAACGGCCTCAAGTGAGACTGCTTGTTTACAGGGACCATTCCGTTAGCTTTGTCTTTTTCAAATTTAATAACATACGTTTCAACATCAATTCCACCAATATTGATCTTTTTAAATTCAGTAATTTGCCCTACCCCATGCTTTGGATAAACAACATGATCTTTAATTTTGTATTCTCTTTTTTCAGTTTCTTGTTTTTTAACTTTTTTTATTTCAGGCTTAACCTCATTTGTTTTTGAAATTCTTAAATTATCTACTTTAGGTTCAGCTGTCGTTTCTGTAATTTTAATAGCTTTTTTTGTTTTAGTTAATTTGGGTGTAACTTTTTTAACAACTTTTTTGATTTTTTTTGAAATTAATTTTTTAGCTTTTTTAGCTTTTTTAGCTTTTACAACTTTCTTTTTAGTAACTTTTTTTTTCACTTTTTTGTCTGCTTTGCCTTTAAAGATTTTCTTTAAAATATTTTTCGTACTTATTTTGCTCATTTTTAAATTTCTCGTGATCCGCTGGTGGATCTTTTTTTTCACTTATGTTAGGCCAGATTTCAGAATATTTTTTATTGATCTCTAACCATTTTTCACTTCCAGGTTCGGTGTCTGCTTTTATGGCATCGACAGGGCATTCTGGCTCGCAAACGCCACAATCTATACACTCATCGGGTTTAATTACAAGCATATTTTTACCTTCGTAAAAGCAATCAACTGGGCAGACATCAACACAGTCTGTTAGCTTGCACTTAATACAATTGTCGTTAACGATATATGTCATTCTAAATTTTGTTTAATTTTTTCTTTAATATCGCCCATTGTTTTATTGTCAATGTAAAGTAAACCCGCAAGTCGTCTCATTAAATTAGTTTCATATATATCAGCATCTTTGTTTGAATAGATTATAGACCATAAAGCCTCTACGATTTTAATTTTGTCCTGTTCAGGTAAATTTTTTACTTCTCTAGTAAAATCTAAAATTTGATTTGAGCTTTCTTCAATTTTTTTTGCTTCTTCAATTGTTTTAGAAACATTTTCATTTTCTATACCTAGCTCATTAAGTGTTCTTTTAATAATTTCTTCCTCTTTATCTGTATAGTTCTCATCTATTTTTGCAGCATGAATTAATAAAGCACAAACTTTTGTGAGAAAATTATTATTTTTTGTTTCTTCTTTTTTAAAAAACATTTTAATTTAAATTTAAATTCTTTAATATTTTAAAAGGATTTTCGTTTAAGATCTTCTTTGTTGTAATTTTTTTAAATTTCTTATTAGGGCTATATTTAAAAAATGTTTCATTTTCTTTTTCAAATATTTTATAATTCATTTTTTGAAGTAATTTTTTAAAATTATCTTTACTACATCCTAAAAGATTTAACATTTCTGGAACTAATTTTATTTCAGAATTTTCCTTTGAACTAGAATTTATTATTAATACAAATAATCTTTCCAAAATATCAATTCTTACAAAAAAATTATCAAATCTTTCAAATCCACACAAAAGCATAAAGTTTTTATTTTTTATTTCTTTATCGTCTAAAAAATTCAAACCAAAGGTAGGTGGTTTTAAATTATGAAATTTTTGATAAAAATTTTTCCACAATAATGTTCTCAAAGATACTGCTTCTGGTTTAATTAATTGATAAAGGAAAACATGATATCTCCCAAACTTTACTCCTAAGTTTCTAAGAATTTTTCTTTCATTTTGTTCTAAGTTTTTTAGGTATTCAGAAACTTGATCTCTCTTTAATACTCCATTATTCTCATAGAGTTGGTATGCCAGTGCTTTAATTGATGAATTGTTTTCTTTTATATTTTTTAAATCAATTAAACTTTTAAGAACGTTATTTATTTTTGAATGTATCCATTTATTAACATAGTCATTTAATTTCTGTTTAGTGTTTTGTTCAATGATATCATCAACGATTAAATCAAAATTAGGATTTAAATAATCATTACCCGTTGTTAATTTGGCAATTGGGAAATCATTCCAGTAAATTTTAAAATCTTCATTCAAACTAATTAATCCTGTATCAATTATTGATTGAACACGTTTTTCTAATTCCGGACCAATAGTTTGTCTTGCAGCTTTTTTTAAAGATTTAATATCAGTTTCCAAAGCACC
>CACBGU010000016.1 GCA_902538885.1 uncultured Pelagibacteraceae bacterium | reverse complement strand
GAAGATGTTTTTGAAGCTTCTCAAAAATTTTTAAAAGATAATGAAATGAAAAAGGATTTTGATTTACTTGTGGTTGATTTCCACGGTGAAATTACTAGCGAAAAAAATGCTATAGGACATCTATTTGATGGAAAGGCAACTCTCGTGGTTGGAACCCATACTCATATTCCAACAAACGATGCCAGAATACTTAATAATGGCACTGGATATCAAACCGATGCAGGTATGTGCGGGGATTATGATTCAGTGATTGGAATGAATAAAGAAAATTCCTTGAATAGATTTTTAAAAAAGAATTCAGTGAAACATTTTCCCGCTACTGGAGATGCTACTTTGTGTGGTGTTATAGTAGATTGTGATATAAAAACAGGTTTAGCAATAGACATCAAAAGCTATGTATACGGAAATCAACTAAAAAATATTTAAAGATCATGGCAGGACATTCACATTGGGCAGGAATAAAACATAAAAAAGGTAAGGCTGATAAGCAAAGATCAAAGATATTTTCAAAATTATCTAAAGAGATTACTGTTGCAGCAAAACTTGGTGACAAAGATCCAGCAATGAACCCTAGACTAAGATCTGCAGTACAGGCTGCTAGATCTGCAAATATGCCTAAAGATAATATTGAAAGAGCAATAGATAAGTCTTCTGCAGCTACAGGGGCAAATTTTGAAAATTTAAGATACGAGGGGTTTGGACCAGAAAAGATTGCTGTTATAGTTGAAACTTTAACAGACAACAAAAATAGGACCGCATCAAATATTAGAACTATTTTTCAAAAAAGTGGTGGGAGTTTAGGAACTCAAGGTTCAGCATCTCACCATTTTCAACAATTGGGTATAATCAAAATTGATAAAAAAGAGATATCTGATGAAAAAATTTTAGATTTAGCGATTGAGTCAGGAGCTGATGAATGTTTTTCTTATGAGGATTATCATGAGGTTCAGTGTCAAATGAGCGAAATATATAATGTAAAAAAAAATCTTGAGAAAATTATTGCGAATTTTATTTCTACAGAAATTGAATGGGTCCCATTAAATAGTGTTGAGGTAAATAAAGAAAATAAAGATAATGTTGTAGATTTTTTAGAAACTCTTGAGGAAGATGACGATGTTCAGAACGTTTATTCAAACGTTAATTTAGGTGGTATTTAATGATGATTATTGGAATTGATCCAGGCATCTCAGGTTCAATCTGTTTTTTTCAAGATGGTATAATAAAAGACGTAATTGAAATGCCAACCATGACAGATGGCAAGAAGAATAAAAGACAAGTAAATGGTGCTCAAATATTTAATGAAATTAGTGAAAGAATAAACAAATTTGATAAAAAAAACATAAAAGTTGTAATTGAACAAGTTTCTGCAATGCCCGGACAAGGCGTTACTAGCATGTTTAATTTTGGTCAATCTTTTGGTATTTTAAAAGGAATATGCAGCGCAATGCATTTACCTGTTTATTATGTTAGGCCTGCTAAGTGGAAAAAATATTTTAACCTTATTAATTCAGAAAAAGATGCGAGCAGAACAAGAGCTATTGAAATTTTTCCATATTTTTCATCACAATTGTCAAAAAAAAAAGATAACAACAAGGCAGATGCTATTCTAATAGCTAGTTTTTTCTACGAAACTTATCAAAAAGAGGAATAATCAATTTAAATTAAAAGACAAAATCATGACACATTTACGTGTGATGAGTAAGTATGGAAGCAGATATAGCAGCAAAAGCAGTTGAATTAGGAACAAATACTGATTTTTCATTATTCAGTTTATTTTTTAGAGCAGACATTATTGTTAAGTCTGTAATGATTATATTAATATTGTGCTCAATATATTCTTGGGCTGTAATTATTGAAAAGTTTCGTTTATTTAAAAAAATAACTAAATCTTCAGAAGAATTTGAAGAAAAATTTTGGAATTCTAAATCTGCCGAAACTTTTTACAATAGTTTACCTAGTAAACTTGAGGATCCAATGTCACTTGTGTTTCAAGATGCAATGGATGGATTGCTTAAAAAAAAATCAAGAACCAATATTAGTGAGAGAATGAGCGCATCTTTAGAAGCTGGAATTGAAAAACAAATGACAAAAATTGAAAAAGGTTTTACTTTTTTGGCAACAGTAGGCTCAACTGCACCATTTATTGGATTGTTTGGAACTGTTTGGGGAATTATGAATTCTTTTCAATCTATAGCTATTTCAAGAAACACAAGTCTTGCAATAGTTGCGCCAGGAATAGCTGAAGCTTTATTTGCAACTGCACTTGGTCTATTGGCTGCAATACCAGCAGTAGTTGCTTATAACAAATTTAATAATGATGCTAAAAAATATTCTGAAAAATTAGAAAACTTCTCTAAAAGATTTTTAACTATAATCTAATAAATGGCTTTCAAATTTAATCGCTCATCAAAAGAACCTATGAGTGAAATAAATGTTACTCCATTCGTTGATGTTATGTTGGTATTATTAATTATATTTATGGTAACAGCACCGTTGTTAACGGTAGGCGTTCAAGTTGATTTGCCAGAAAGTTCGGCAGACTCTTTACCTGAAGAAACAGAACCTTTAACACTTTCAATTAACGCAAAAGGTGAAATTTTTATTCAAGAAGCAAAAGTTGAATATGATAATATTATTGCAAAGGTTTTGGCAGTTTCAAAAAATAGAACTGATACCAGAATTTATGTTAGAGGCGATAAAGCTATAAATTATGGGAGAGTTTTAGAAATAATGGGATTACTATCGGGATCTGGTTTTACTAAAGTAGCATTGATTTCAGAACCGTATAAACAAAGGTAATTAAAGTGAATAGAAGTTTAATTATTTCTTCTGTTTTACACGCTTTGTTAATTTTCATTACAGCTATGAGCTTACCTTTTTTGGCAAAGAAACCACTCGCTATTCCACCAATCGTATCGGTTGAGCTAATTCAAATAGCAGAAAAAACCAATATTCCATTTGCACCTAAAGCTAAAAAGATAATTGAAAAAGTTAAAGAGAAAGAAAAAAAGCTTGTTTCAGAACAAGCTCCACCAAAAAAAGTTGAAAAAACAAAAACAAAAACTGTTCTGGCTCCTGATCAAAATAATAAAAAAATAGAGAATGAAACACCTGAAGCAATTCCACTTCCAGATAAAACTTTAAAAAAGGTTGAAACAAAAGAGGAAAAAAAACAAAATCCTGAAAAAGTAGATGATGAAGTTAAACAGGTATCAGAATTTGAAAAAAAAGATTTGTTTGATCCAAATAATATTGCTGCTTTAATTGATAAATCAAAAGAAGAGAGTGCAGAAGTTTTAAAAACAAATGACGACATTACTCAAGATCAAGAAAGAAATGTAGAAAATACTGGTCTTACTCTAAGCGAAGAGGATGCTCTTAAGGCACAAATATTTGGGTGCTGGAGTATTCCCTTAGGATTACCATACAATGAAAATTTATTGGTAAGAATAAAGTTAAAATTAAAACCCGATGGAACAGTATCAAAAACAGAAATTTTGGACCATGCAAGAATGAATAAACCAGGCCAAGGATTTTACAAGGTTTTAGCAGAAAGTGCTTTGAGAGCTGTCAAGTTATGCCAACCATTAAGAGTTCCAACAACTGGATATGAAAGATGGAAAGAATTACAATTAAATTTTGATGCAAGAGAGATGTTAGAAGGATAGTATATTTAAATGATAAAAAAAATATTAATATTATTATTTATATTAATACCTATCAAAGCAAATGCTTTAATTGAAGTTGATATAACTAGGGGAAATTTAAATCCGCTTCCATTAGCAGTTTCTCCCCTATCAATTGATGAAGAATCTAGAAAAGGTTTTGAAAAAATACTTAAAAAAGAAAATATTGGCTCCGAGATATCAAATATCGTTGAGAATAATTTGAGAACTTCGGGATTATTTAATCCTCTAGACAAAAAGGCTTTTTTACAAGCTCCTGATATTGCAAATTTAAAACCAAGATTTGAAGATTGGAATTTAATTAAAGCTCAAGCACTTATTACTGGTAAAGTAAATTATATTGACGATAAATTAAGAGTTGAGTTTAGATTATGGGATGTTTTAGCTGCTAAAGAAATGATGGCTTTAGCTTTTACCACAGTCCCAAATAATTGGAGGAGAGTAGGCCATATTATTTCGGATAAAGTGTACGAAAGGCTGACGGGAGAAAAAGGTTATTTTGATACAAGAATAATTTATGTCTCAGAAGAAGGACCAAAAACACAAAGAATAAAAAAATTAGCAATAATGGATCAAGACGGGGCTAATAATAAATTTTTGACATTAGGGAATGAGTTAGTTTTAACACCACGATTTAATCCAGCAAGTCAAATGGTAACCTATTTGTCTTACTTTAAAAATATGCCAAGGGTTTATTTATTAGATATAGAAACTGGCACACAAGAGGTGGTTGGAGATTTTCCTGGAATGACATTTGCACCACGTTTTTCACCTGATGGTAAAAAAATAATTATGAGTTTTGCTAAAGATGGAAAGTCGGATATTTACACTATGGATTTAGAAAACAGAATTGTTGAAAAAATTACTAATCATCCATCAATTGACACTTCCCCATCTTATTCTCCTGATGGAAAATATATTACATTTAATTCTGATAGAAGTGGTTATCAGCAAATTTATGTAATGAAGAATGATGGAAGTGATGTAAAAAGAATTTCTTTTGGCAACGGTTTATACGGAACACCTGTATGGTCTCCAAGAGGAGATTTGATTGCATTCACAAAATTACATAAAGGTAAATTTTATATAGGTGTAATGAGAACCGATGGTAGTGGTGAAAGATTGTTAACTGAAAATTATTATCAAGAAGCACCTTCTTGGTCTCCAAATGGAAGAGTATTAATATTTTATAGAGAGACAAAAACTAACTCCAAAGGAGAAGGTTTTTCTGCAAAATTGTGGTCTATAGATTTAACGGGTTATAATGAACGGCAAATAAAGACGCCAACAGATGCTTCAGACCCATCATGGTCATCTTTATTAAGTAATTAAAGATTAATTTTTGTAAATTTCTTGATTTTTAGACTTGAAACCTCTATTTAGTTGTGAAAAAGTTAAGAAATTGAAATTAGCAGCAAGGAGCAATTTAATGAGATTAAACAAAATTTTAAAAAACACACTTTTAGTATTAACAGCTTGCCTAGTGCTATCTGCATGTGCAACTAAAAAAGAAGTGGCAACAGACATTCAAGGTCAAATGCAAGGTGATGTTTACACAGGAACAGACACAGTTGAATATTTAGCTGATGGTGTTCCAGACAGAGTATTCTTTGCAACAAATGAGTCAATATTAACAACTGCATCAAGAGAAACACTAAGAGCTCAAGCAGCTTGGTTAAGAAAGAATCCAAACATAAATGTAGTGCTTGAAGGTCATGCTGATGAAAGAGGAACAAGAGAATACAACTTAGCTCTTGGTGAGAGAAGAGCAAATGCAGCAAAAGACTATTTAATGACTTACGGAATATCTTCTGACAGAATAACTGTTTTAAGTTATGGTAAGGAGAGACCAGTTGACTCTGGTTCAAACCCATTAGCTTGGTCAAAAAACAGAAGATCAGTAACTGTTAAAGCAAATTAATTATTTTAAATTTAAGACCCTAAAACCTTTATTGGATTTAGGGTCTTTTTTTTGCCATTTTTATAATCATAAATCTAATTTAAATGATGCTCATATTTAAATTAGTAATTCTAAAATTATTCTTAATATTAAATTTAGTTTTTATTAATATTTCTTTTGCAGATAACCATAATATTTATGAAACATTAGAAATTATCAAAAATGATCTTAAAACTCTTGAAAGAGCAGTTTACTCTGGATCTATAGAAGTGAAAGCAAGTACTAATGATAGTTCGGCTTCAAACTTGGATCAAAACTCAGAAGATGTTTTAACTAGACATTTATTAAAATTATCTGAAGTTGAGGATCAGTTTAGAGAACTCACTAACAAATTTGAAGAAATAAATTTTAAGTTGGATAAATTATCAACCCGTGTTTCAAAAATTCAAGCAGATAACCAAATAAGATTTCAAGATATAGAGACAAACATTAGCTCTGGAAATATAAGTGTCGAAGAAAATCAATTAAGCTCAAAACCTAAGACTGATGAACAAAAAGTTTTACCTGGTAGTTCACAGCCCCAAGATTTAGGAACAATTTCATATAAAGATACAGAGACAAACGAAACTTCACAACAAATTCAATCTGTAGATACTACAGCTTCAATTGTAACAGAAACTTTTCAATCTGAAGAAAAAATACTTCCTCAAGATTTAAATCCAGCGGAGCAATATGAGTTTGCAACAAGCTTTTTAAAAGTTGGAGACTACAGTACAGCGGAAAGAGCTTTTAGAGAATTTGTTCTATCTAACCCTGATCATGAGTTAGCGGGTAGCGCACAATACTGGTATGCAGAAACATTCAGAATTAGACAATTATATACAGATGCAGCTTCCGCTTATTTAGAGGGTTACCAAAAATATCCTAAAGGAAAAAAAGCTCCAATTAATCTATTAAAACTTGGAGTATCAATGGTTCAAATTGGTGAAAAAGACCAAGGATGTAAAATGATAAATGGTGTAGAGTTACAATATCCTAATGCAAATCAGTCTGTAATACAAAAAGCAAAATATGAGTCCAAAAAATTTGAATGCATCAAACAAGACTCATAAGTTTTTATTAAATCAATTAAAAGATAAACAAACTTCTAAAATTTATAAAAAATTTGAAAAAAATACTAAATTAAACGAGGATTTTATAGTTGCAGTTTCTGGTGGACCAGACAGTTTAGCTTTATGTTTTTTATCAAAAATTTATTCGATCAAAAAACATCTAAAAGTAAAATATTTGCATGTTGATCATAAACTTAGAAATAACTCAACAAAAGAGGCAAAATTTGTACAATTGCTTCTAAAAAAACTCTCAACTAATCTTGAAATTTTAACCTGGCTTGGAAAAAAACCAAAAAGCAACATTCAATCTATTGCAAGAGATAAAAGATATGCACTGATGATAAACAAGGCAAAAAAATTAAAAATAAATAATATTTTATTAGGTCATCATAAGGACGATTTAATTGAGAATTTTTTTATTAGAATTTTAAGAGGTAGTGGTTTAAATGGTATGGTCTCATTTGATCAAAGAACTAACTTAGAAAATATTAATTTGATAAGGCCTTTGTTAAAATTTTCTAAAAAAAATTTAGAACATATTACTAAAAAAGTTTTCAAAAATTATGTTGAAGATCCTTCGAATAAAAATGATAAATTTAAAAGAGTAAAAATTAGAAATTTTATAAAAAACTTGGAATTAGAGGGATTGGATAATGATAAATTTAATCTAACGATTAAAAATTTAAAATTTGCTAACGAGTCAATTAAACACTTTGTAGAAAAAAATTTAAAAGACAATTCAACAATTATAAATATTAATAAGTTTGTTATTTTGAATAAAAATTTTTTTCTTCAACCAGAAGAAGTAGTTTTCAGGTCTCTAACAGAAGTGTTACAAGCTGTTGGTAAAAAATACTACCCAGTACGAGGAAAAAAAATTGACAACTTGATTTATCGAATTAAAAATGGCAACTCATTCGTGACCACTTTAGGAAACTGTGTAATAAAGAAGGTAAATAATTCAGTTTTAGTATCAAAAGAGCGTTAAAGTTGATGAAATAACTGATATTTTGTCACTTGTTAATTTAATAATAATTCTTATTTTAAACACATGAATCTAAAAAATCTGGCAATGTGGGGAATTATAGTTTTTTTAACTATAGGTCTATATAATATGTTTAAAAATCCTCAGTCTAATATCAGAGGTGGAAATCAAATAATATTTTCAGATTTTTTAAATTCAGTTGAAAATGGTGAGGTTCTGAAAGTTGAAATCCAAGGAAATAACATTAAAGGTGTTTATTCAAATGGAAATTCTTTTTCAACCTATGCTCCTAATGATCCAAATCTAATAGAAAAATTATCAGAGAAAGGTGTAAGTATTTCAGCAGCGCCTCTAGAGGAAAAAATGCCTTCATTGTTTGGTGTGCTCTTATCATGGTTTCCTATGTTGCTGCTTATTGCAGTATGGATTTTCTTTATGAGACAAATGCAAGGTGGAAAAGGTGGAGCGATGGGTTTTGGGAAATCAAAAGCAAAAATGATGAACGAACTCAAAGGTAAAGTTACGTTCAACGATGTTGCTGGTGTAGAGGAGGCTAAAGAGGAAGTAGAAGAAATAGTAGAATTTTTAAAAGATCCAAAAAAATTTAGTAGGTTAGGTGGAAAAATTCCAAGAGGTGCTTTGCTTGTTGGTCCTCCAGGAACTGGTAAGACCTTATTGGCTCGAGCAATTGCAGGTGAAGCGGGTGTTCCATTCTTCACAATTTCAGGTTCTGATTTTGTAGAGATGTTCGTTGGAGTAGGGGCATCTAGAGTTAGAGATATGTTTGAACAGGGTAAAAAAAATTCACCATGTATAATTTTTATTGATGAAATTGATGCTGTTGGAAGAAGTAGAGGAGCTGGTTTAGGTGGTGGAAATGATGAAAGAGAACAAACATTAAATCAGTTATTAGTTGAAATGGATGGTTTTGACACTAACGAAGGTGTTATTATTATTGCTGCAACAAACAGACCAGATGTGCTTGATCCAGCTTTGTTGCGACCAGGAAGATTTGATAGACAGGTAGTGGTTTCAAATCCAGATATTATTGGAAGAGAAAAAATTTTAAAAGTTCATGTGAAAAAAATAAAAATGGCACCAGATGTCAATTTAAGAACAATAGCGAGAGGTACACCAGGTTTTTCAGGAGCTGATCTTGCAAATCTGGTTAATGAAGCAGCTTTGTTAGCAGCAAGAAAAAATAAAAGAATTGTAACATTATTAGAATTTGAAGAGGCAAAAGATAAAGTAATGATGGGTGCTGAAAGACGTTCAATGGTTATGACTGAAGACGAGAAAAAACTTACAGCATATCATGAAGGAGGTCATGCTTTAGTATCGTTCAATATGCCAAGCTACGACCCAATACACAAAGCAACTATTATACCAAGAGGAAGAGCTCTTGGAATGGTAATGAATTTACCAGAGAGGGACAAGCATGGTTACTCAATAAAATATTTAAAAGCAAGATTGGCAGTTTGTTTTGGAGGTAGAGTTGCTGAGGAATTAATTTTTGGAAAAGACAACATATCTACAGGTGCAGGTGGTGGAAGTGGTTCAGATATTAATCAAGCTACACAACTTGCAAGAGCGATGGTGACAAAATATGGTATGAGTGAGGAAATGGGCCCTGTAGAATATGGAGAAAATCAAGAAGAAGTATTTTTAGGAAGATCGGTTACTCAAACTCAATCTGTTTCTGAGGAAGTTGCTCAAAAAATAGATAAAGAAATAAGAAAACTTGTTGATGAAGGATATAACCAAGCTAAGAAAATTTTGACAGAAAAAATAGATGACTTACATAAAATTGCAAAAGCTCTAATAACATATGAAACATTAACTGGTGAAGAAATAGAGAATATAATAAACAAAAATTTATATCCTAAAGATAAAGTTTTAGATAATCCAGAAACAAAAGATGATCAAGATTCAGCTTTGGGTGCTATGGGTTTGAAACCTAAAATTGTTCATTAATAAATAATGCAAAGATATTACACAAGAGCGTGTAATTTCTACTTTGGCAACCAATCAAAAATTTTAGTTAATAAAAAAAAATCTATTTCGTTACATAAGATTAAAGAAATATCTTTTGACCATGTTGAGGTTATTACAAGAAAAAAGATCAGAAGAATTTCTATAAATCATATCAAGAAATTACCAAATAATTTAAAAAAAAAAATAAATGCAGATATTAAAAAAATAAATTCTAAAAAAAAAAATTTCTCTAATTTTAATTTTAAAAAAATTCCAAATATTTTAGGAGTATTAAATCTTACACCTGACAGTTTTTCTGATGGAGGAAAATTTAATAAAAAAAATAAGGGCATCACTCATGCTATTAGTTTATACAGAAGTGGTGCATCTATAATAGATGTTGGTGGAGAGTCTACAAGACCAGGATCGAAGCCTGTAAATGAAAAGCAAGAATGGAATAGAATTAATAAGATATTAAAATTAATTGTAAAAAAAATACCAATATCTTTAGACACAAGAAAGTCTAGAATTATGGAAAATGGTATTAGGATGGGAGTTAAACTGATTAATGATGTTTCAGGGTTAAGTTATGATCCCAATACAATAAATATTTTAAAAAAGTATAAAATTCCATTTGTAATACAGCATTCAGTTGGAACACCAGAAAATATGCAAAAGAAGGCGAAATATAAAAATGAATTATTAGATATATATGATTATTTTGAAGATAAGATTAAGTTAATAAGGTCCAAGGGTATTAAACACAATAATATAATTTTAGATCCTGGAATTGGATTTGGAAAAAATTTGAAACATAATATGAATCTTATAAGAGGTGTTTCTATTTTTCATTCATTAGGTTTTCCTATACTAGTAGGGAATTCAAGAAAAAGATTTATTAAAGATATATCAAAAAAAAATGATAGCAAAACAAGGATCGGTGGAACTATGGCCTCTTCAATATATCTTTTAATGCAAGGAATTCAGATTTTAAGAATTCATGATGTTAATGAAGTTAAGCAAGGAATTAAAGTTTTTAACGAAATAGTCAAAAATTAATGACAAAAAAATATTTTGGAACAGATGGAATAAGAGGAGCGGTCAATAGTAAATATATTAATGGAGATATGTTCTTTAAATTTGGACTTGCTAGTGGAACATACTTTAAATCTCAAAAAAAAAGAAAACAAACGGCAATAATTGCAAAAGATACGAGATTATCAGGATATACACTTGAGCCAGCTCTTGTCTCAGGTTTGGCTTCAGCTGGTATGCATGTTTATACTCTAGGACCCCTCCCAACTAATGGGCTGGCTATGCTAACAAAAGAAATGAAGGCTAATATGGGTATAATGATCACTGCCTCTCACAATCCACATTTTGACAATGGTTTAAAATTGTTTGGTCCTGATGGAATGAAATTATCAGATAAAATAGAAAAAAAAATTGAGGGACTTATAGATAAGAAAATCTCAAAAAACCTTTCGCATTCTGAAAAATTAGGAAGGGTTAAAAGATTAGAAACAGGTACCAAAAAATATATTAAAATATTAAAAAAAAACTTCACTAAAGAGTTCAATTTAAGAGGACTAAGAATAGTAATCGATTGTGCAAATGGTGCTGGTTATAAGGCAGGTCCTGAATTATTGAAATCATTAGGAGCTAAAGTCATAGCAATAGGAATTGAACCAAATGGTTTAAACATTAATAAAAAATGTGGATCAACTTTTCCAAGAAAAATCAGATCTGCTGTAAAAAAATATAAAGCACATGTTGGAATATCTTTAGATGGGGATGCTGACAGGATTATAATGTGTGATGAAAAAAGCAATATAATAGATGGAGATCAAATTATAGCTGCTTTAGCAACAAGATGGAAAAATAAAAAAATGTTAAAAGGGGGAGTTGTTGGAACATTAATGTCAAATTATGGGTTAGAAAAATATTTTAAATCAAAAGGAATAAAATTTTTAAGGGCAAATGTTGGAGATAGATATGTTAAAGAAAAAATGCAGAAATATAATTTTAATTTAGGTGGTGAACAATCAGGACATATTATTTTAGGTAAATTTGCAACCACAGGAGATGGCTTGCTAGTAGCTTTAGAAGCTCTTTTTGCTTTAAGAAAAGGAAAAAAGGCAAGTGAATTTTTTGATCAATTTAAGAAAACACCTCAGCTTTTAGAAAATATCGTGGTTAAAGATAAAAATATAATTGATAAACCGGAGATAAAAAAAATCATAAAAAATGCAGATAAATTAATCAAAGGTAATGGAAGAATTTTAGTTAGAAAATCAGGAACAGAATCTAAAATAAGAGTAATGGGAGAAAGTGAAAATAAAGCTCTTTTATATAAATGCGTGAACATGATTACGAAAAAAATTAAATAAATTGAAACCTAATTCTAAAATTTTAATTATTGCAGGATCTGATTCATCTGGTGGAGCAGGTATTCAAGCTGATATAAAAACTGTTACTGCTCTAGGTTCTTATGCAATGACAGCAATAACAGCAGTTACTTCTCAAAATACCACTGGTGTAAAATCAATTGTTGGAATTAATCCGAAAGAAATTTTTAATCAAATTATTTATAGTTGCAAAGATATAAGACCTGATGCAATAAAAATTGGTATGCTACATTCTTCAGAGGTTATTAGAATGGTACTGAAAGCTCTGGATGTAATTAAAGTTAAAAAAATCGTATTAGATCCAGTTATGGTTGCTAAAGGAGGGGCTAAACTAATAGATACTAAAGCTATTCAATTACTAAAATTAAAATTAATTAAAAAGGTATCACTAATTACCCCCAATATTCCAGAGGCAGAAATTTTGACTAAAACAACAATTAAAACAAAAGAGGATATGATTTTTGCTGCTAATAAACTTATAGAATTAGGAGCTAAAAATGTACTTATAAAAGGTGGTCATTTAAAACATAAAAATGTAATAGATATTTTAATAAACAAAAAAGACATAAAGATCTTCAAAAGCAAGCGTCATAAAACAAAGAATACTCATGGGACAGGTTGTACATTATCTAGCTCAGTTACAACTTTTTTATCATGTGGAAAAACAGTAAAGAAATGTTGTGAGCTTGGAATTAAATATGTAAATTCTGCAATTAAATCAAACCCGAAATATGGAAAAGGTCATGGCCCAATTAACCATCTCACTTCCTTAAAAGTAAACAGAAAATTTAAATAATGAAAAATATAGTCGTTGTTGGATCTCAATGGGGTGACGAAGGTAAAGGAAAAATTGTTGATTGGTTATCTGAACAGGCTGATGTAGTAATAAGGTTTCAAGGAGGTCATAATGCTGGCCATACTTTAGTGATTGATGGTGTTACTTATAAATTGAGATTATTACCATCTGGAATAGTTAGAAAAGGCAAAATATCAATTATTGGCAACGGAGTTGTTGTAGATCCATGGGCTCTATTAGAGGAAATAGAAGAAATAAAATCTAAAGGCGTAGAAGTAAATATAAATAATTTCATTATTTCAGAGTCTGCAAATTTGATTTTGCCTTTTCATAGAGAAATGGATGAGATTAGAGAGGATGCAGCAGGAAAAAGCAAAATAGGAACTACAAGACGTGGAATTGGACCAGCATACGAAGATAAAGTTGGAAGAAGATCTATAAGAGTTATGGATCTAAGATCTGAAAAAAATTTAGATCAAAGACTCGACTCTGTATTAGTTCATCATAATGCAATTAGAAAAGGCCTAGGAAAAAAAATTTTTGAAAAAGATCAGCTTAAATCTGATTTGCTTAAAATAGCACCCAAAATTTTAAAATTCTCTCAGCCAGTTTGGCTAAAGATCGATCAATTTAAAAAACAAAAAAAGAAAATTTTATTTGAAGGAGCCCAAGGTATTTTGCTTGATGTAGACCATGGAACTTATCCTTTTGTAACTTCATCTAATACTGTTGCCTCAAGCGCAGCTACAGGAACTGGTTGTGGCCCTAATTCGATTAATTATGTTCTTGGAATTACAAAAGCTTATACAACAAGAGTTGGGGAAGGTCCTTTTCCTACAGAGTTAACAGATGATGTTGGTGAACTTTTAGGAACACGTGGAAAAGAATTTGGAACTGTTACAAGTAGGAAAAGAAGATGTGGATGGTTTGATGGTGTTTTGGTAAGGCAAACTATTAAAGTTTCAGGGATTGATGGTATCGCTTTAACAAAATTAGATGTACTCGATGAATTAGATGAAATTAAAATGTGTGTTGCTTATGAGCTTGATGGTAAAAGATTAGATTATTTACCTGCTGCTGTAGAAGATCAAATAAAAATTAAACCAATTTATGAAACTTTTACAGGTTGGAAAGCTTCTACAATTGGAGTTAAAAATCTGGACTCATTACCTGAAAATGCAAAAAAATATATTTTTGCTGTTGAAGATTTTATTGGTGCAAAAGTATCAAGTATCTCAACTAGTCCAGAAAGAGATGATACTATTTTAATTGAAAACCCTTTTGAGGTTTAGTTTACGGGTAAAAGATTTTTTGATTTAGCTAAAAGAAGCATATGTTTTTGGAGTTTTTCAAATGCTTTATTTTCTATTTGTCTAATTCTTTCTCTGCTAATTTTATATTTTTTACTTAAATCTTCTAGTGTAGTTGGGTCATCATTTAGTCTTCTTGAGTATAAAATTTCTCTTTCTCTATCGTTAAGAACTTTAATGGAGTCTTTTAATAAATCTTTTCTTTGCTCCATCTCCTCGTGGTGAGCAAATTTTAAGTCATGATCAAGTTCTTTATCAACCAACCAGTCCTGCCATTCATCCCCATCTTCCCCAACTTGAGCATTTAAAGAGAACTCCTTTCCAGAAAGTCTTCTATTCATCGAAACAACTTCTTCTTTACTAACATCAAGCTTATTAGCGATATGATTAACGTGCTCATCTCTAAGGTCCCCTTCTGTTTCTGGAGAAATTTGATTTTTAATTTTCTTTAAATTAAAAAATAATTTTTTTTGAGCAGTAGTAGTTCCAATTTTTACAAGACTCCAAGATCTTAAGATATATTCCTGAATGGAAGCCTTAATCCACCACATAGCATAAGTTGCCAATCTAAAACCTTTTTCTGGTTCAAATTTTTTAACAGCTTGCATAAGCCCTACATTTCCTTCTGAAATCATTTCATTAATGGGCAAACCATATCCTTTGTAACCCATTGCAATCTTTGCAACCAATCTTAAGTGGCTAGTGACTAATTTTTCTGCAGCTTTAATATTACCAGTCGTCTTCCAGTTTTTCGCTAACATATATTCCTCTTCTGCAGCTAACATCGGAAATTTTTTTATCTGCTCTAAATATGCAGATAGTCCACCTTCATTAGAAAGGGTTGGCAGATTGTTGTTCATTGTTGTGCTCATAGCAGTGTTTATTTAATTTATTATACCTAATTTTCAATAATTTATTCTTTAGTGTTTCTAAGCATTTTTAGAATATTATTTAGATCTTGTGGCAAAAGTGAGGAAAAAATCACCTCTCTCTTAGTACGTGGATGTATAAATCCTAAAGTTTTTGCATGTAGAAATTGTCTATTTAATTTAGTAATTGAATTTTGGATATCAAAATCAATATTTTTTAATTTTTTATATTTTTTTTTATATTTGTCATCTCCAACTAGACTATTACCTTTAAAGTTCATATGAACTCTTATTTGATGTGTTCTTCCTGTTTCTAATTTACATTCAACTAAACTTAAAGTTGGTGTTTTTTGATTTTCAAAAATTTCAAGTGTTTTATAATTTGTTATAGCTTTCTTACCTTTAGAACTACTAACTTCCATAAGTTGTCTATTTTTTGAACTACGAGTTATAAATGTTTCAATCCTTCCTGAGGAGGGTCTTAATTTTCCCCATATTAAAAGTTGGTACTCTCTTATAATTGTATGATCACTAAATTGTTTTGATAAATTTTCATGAGTTTCATTGTTTTTTGCAATTACAACTAAACCAGATGTGTTTTTATCAATTCTATGAACAATACCAGGTCTTAACTCGTCACCTATATTTGATAAAGAGTCCTTATCATAATGCATCAATGCATTAACAATTGTTTTATCATAATTTCCAGCACCTGGGTGCATGATTATTCCGGCAGGTTTATTAATTACTAATAGATCATCATCTTCGTATACTATTTCTAATTTAAATTCGTAAGGTTTAAGGGATGCTATTTCAGGCTCTGGAATCTTAAGATTTATAGTATCACCAATTGAGACTTTTTTTGATGGATTTTTAATTATTTCATTATTTAGTGTTAACTTTTCTTTTAAAATTAAATTTTTAATTCTAGTTCTACTTATTAATTTCTCTCTTTTGTTTATTAAAACATCAACCCTTAAATTCTTCTCATCCTCTTTGACTATAAAATTAATGTTTTTTTCCATAAAATATAATATTAATACTATATGCGCTTGTAGCTCAACTGGATAGAGCGCCTGACTTCGGATCAGGAGGTTCTGGGTTCGACTCCTAGCAGGCGCACCATATTTTGTAGTTTATTTGCTAATTATTAAACTCAAACTTATTTCATATAAATTTTATAATTTCCAAATTTTTTAAGCCCAATATTCTTTGGTATCTCA
>CACBGU010000015.1 GCA_902538885.1 uncultured Pelagibacteraceae bacterium | reverse complement strand
ACAGCGCTAACTAATTTATGGTTAATTTTTGCAGAAAAAATCTTATCCAAAACTTCAATACTATCTTTTTTTCCGTCTATGCTAATTTTATCTAATTTCATTATTTTTTCTTTTTCTCAGGTGTTTTTTTAGCTTCTTCTGCAGCTGCTTGTTTCTCACCAATTGTCATTTTGCTTATATTTTTTACTGATTTTTTAACCATTACTTCAGAATTTTTTGAACCAGGTATTGATCCTTTTAAGTAAAGAAGTTCGTTTTCTAAGTCAGTTTTTATTATTTCAATATTTTGCATTGTTCTTAGCTTGTCACCCATATGACCAGCCATTTTTTTTCCTTTAAAAACTTTTCCTGGATCTTGACTATGCCCAGTTGAACCGTGTGCTCTGTGTGATATTGAAACACCGTGACTGGCTCTTAAACCACCAAAATTATGTCTTTTCATAGCACCTGCAAAACCTTTACCAATTGTCTTTGATCTTGTGTCTACAAATTTAATATCTTTAAATATTTCTAAACCAAACTCATTTCCTTCTTTGTAAACAGAAGTATCATTTACTCTAAATTCTTTTAATTTTTTCTTAGCTTCAGTATTTTTTTTAGCAAAAACACCCTTCATTGATTTGGTTAGTTTTGAATTTTTAATTTTTCCATATCCAAGCTGAACAGCTTTGTATCCTCTTTTTTCCTCTTCAATGACCTGAATAACTCTAGCTTTTTCAACTTTTAGTACAGTCACAGGAACTAATTGACCTGATTTATAGAACTCTCTTGTCATTCCTATTTTTTTTCCTAATAAAGCTATCTCACTCATGATTAAATTTTTATCTCCACATCTACACCAGAAGCTAAATCCAGTTTCATCAAAGCTTCTACAGTTTGTGGTGTTGGTTCAATAATATCGATTAATCTTTTGTGTGTTCTTGATTCAAATTGTTCTCTACTTTTCTTATCTATGTGAGGTGATCTTAATACAGTATATCTTTCAATTCTTGTAGGTAATGGTATTGGCCCTTTTATTGTAGCCCCAGTTCTTTTAACTGTGTTTACAATTTCTTCTGTAGAGGCGTCTAAAACCTTATTGTCATAAGCTCTTAGTTTTATTCTAATATTTTGCTTTTCCATTATCCTGCTACCTTTTTAGTTACTTCGTCTTGAACGTTTTGGGGAACTTTAGAATAATGATCAAAGAACATTGAATATTGTGCTCTTCCTTGTGACATTGATCTAAGATTATTAATGTAACCGAACATATTTGCTAGAGGAACCATAGCTGTAATTACAGTTGCATTTCCTCTTTGTTCTTGAGTGCTAATTTGTCCTCTTCTACTGTTTAAATCACCAATAACATCTCCCATATAATCTTCAGGAGTAACAACCTCTACTCTCATAATTGGCTCTAGAAGTTTTAATCCACCTTGAGTACAAGCTTCTTTAAAACATGCCCTACTTGCAAGTTCAAAAGCTAAAACGCTTGAGTCAACATCGTGATGTAAACCATCAACAATAGTTACTTTGTAATCAATCATTGGGAAACCTGCTAAAATTCCACTATCAGAGACTGTTTCAATACCTTTTTCAACACCAGGAATGAATTCTTTTGGAATAGCTCCGCCTTTAATAGCACTTTCAACTTCTCTTCCTTTTCCTGGTTCTTGAGGTTCAACAAATAATTTAACCTTAGCAAACTGACCAGCACCACCACTTTGTTTTTTATGTATGTATTCATACTCAGCAGATTTTTCTATAGTTTCTCTGTAAGCAACTTGTGGAGCACCTACGTTTGCTTCAACTTTAAATTCCCTTTTCATCCTATCAACAATAATATCTAAGTGAAGTTCACCCATACCTTTAATGATTGTTTGACCTGATTCTTCATCTGAAGAAACTCTAAATGATGGATCCTCTTTAGCTAATCTTGCTAATGCTTCACCCATTTTTTCTTGGTCACCTTTTGTTTTTGGCTCTACGGCAATTTCAATTACTGGCTCTGGGAATTCCATTGGTTCTAATAAAACGGGATTTTCTTTGTCACATAAAGTGTGACCAGTCATAGTATTTTTTAATCCTGCTAGTGAAACAATATCACCTGCATTAGCTTCTTTAATATCTTCTCTTGAATTAGCATGCATTAAAAGCATACGACCCACTCTTTCTTCTTTATCAGATGAAGAGTTGTATACGGCAGTTCCAGACTTAATTGTACCAGAATAAATTCTAACGAATGTTAAAGAGCCTACAAAAGGATCGTTTGCAACTTTAAATGCTAAACCAGAAAAAGAAGATCCATCATCAAATTTCATTTCTATTTCATCTTCTGATCCAACTTTTGTTCCTTTAATTGAACCAATATCAACTGGACTTGGCAAGTAGTTCACAACTGCATCTAATAAAGGCTGAACACCTTTATTTTTAAAAGCAGATCCAGTTAAAACAGGAACAAAACTAAAATTCAATGTTCCTTTTCTTATACATTTAACCAAATCTTCTTCCTTAATTTCATCTCCATTTAAGTAAGATTCCATTAATTTTTCATCTTGCTCTACAGCAGTTTCTATTAATTCTGTTCTATACTTTTCAGTTATTTCTTTAAGATCATCAGAAATATCTTTGTATTCCCATTCTGCTCCTAAAGCCTCATTTTTCCAAACTTGAGCTTTCATTTTAACTAAATCAACAACTCCAGTTAGAGAAGCTTCAATTCCAATAGGAACTTGTAATACTAATGGCTTAGCACCCAATCTATCTCTAATCATGTCTACACATCTAAAGAAATCAGCACCTGTTCTATCAAGCTTATTTACAAAACAAATTCTTGGAACTTTGTATTTGTCAGCTTGTCTCCACACTGTTTCGGATTGTGGTTCTACACCTGCTACACCATCAAAAACAGCTACTGCACCATCTAAAACTTTTAAAGATCTCTCTACTTCAATAGTAAAGTCTACGTGACCCGGAGTATCTATGATGTTAACTCTGTGATCATTCCAAAAACAAGTCGTTGCTGCAGAAGTAATTGTAATACCTCTTTCTTGTTCTTGTTCCATCCAATCCATGGTAGCTGCACCATCGTGAACTTCACCAATTTTATGACTTTTGCCTGTGTAATATAAAATTCTTTCTGTAGTAGTTGTTTTACCAGCATCTATATGGGCCATGATCCCAATGTTTCTGTATTTATCTAATGAATGAGTTCTAGCCATATCTTATTACCACCTAAAATGAGCAAATGCCTTATTGGACTCTGCCATTTTATGTACATCCTCTCTTTTTTTAACGGCAGCACCTTTTTTTTCATAAGCATCATAAAGCTCATTAAAAATTTTATCTGCCATGTGTTTATCTTTTCTTTTTCTTGCTGACTCAACTAACCATCTAATAGCTAAAGCTTGTGCTCTTTTACTTTTTACCTCAACAGGAACTTGATAAGTTGCACCTCCAACTCTTCTAGATCTAACTTCTACAGTTGGTTTAATGTTGTTAATTGCTTCATTGAAAATATTAATCGGTTCATCTTTAG
Source organism: uncultured Pelagibacteraceae bacterium (assembly GCA_902538885.1). Taxonomy (GTDB): domain Bacteria; phylum Pseudomonadota; class Alphaproteobacteria; order Pelagibacterales; family Pelagibacteraceae; genus Pelagibacter. The sequence continues at coordinate 13,785 of CACBGU010000015.1, read as the reverse complement.
TTTTTGTTTTAATTTTATCTATAGCGTCATAAACTATTTTGGTAGCAATACCTCTTTTGCCGTTATACATGATATTGTTGATTAATTTAGGAATAATAGTTGATTTGAATTTTGGATCTGGAACTACATTTTTTTTTGGTTGAGTTTTTTTTCTAGACATTATTTACCTTTTTTTGTTCCGTATAAAGATCTTCTTTGTTTTCTATTTGCAACACCTTGAGTATCTAGATTACCTCTAAGAATATGATAACGAACACCTGGTAAATCTTTTACCCTACCACCTCTAATCAGTACTACCGAGTGTTCTTGAAGGTTATGACCTTCACCAGGAATATAAGCTGTAACTTCAAATCCATTTGATAATCTTACTCTAGCAACTTTTCTTAATGCAGAGTTTGGTTTCTTCGGAGTTGTTGTATAAACTTTAACACAAACACCTCTCTTTAAAGGTTGTTTTTGTAAAGCAGGAACTTTGTTCCTTGCAGCTGGTTTAACTCTTTTTTTTCTTAACAACTGATTAATAGTTGGCATAAATATTTTAAAATTAATTAATTTATTTTTAGATGAAAATAACTGACAGGTTATTTTGTGGCAGCGTTTAGTACTGTTAGAAGCACTACATTCCAACCAAAAACATCGCCAAATTACTTATTAATAGCCCTTTGTCAAACTAAAACTGCAATTTTTAGACGATTTTTTTATTGATTTGCTTGTGTTTCTTCAGGTTCTGAAGCTTCTATTTTATCCTGCTCTGCTAAGAAATTATTATCATCCTCTAGAGCTTTATTGTTCCATCTATTTTTAATATTACCAGTACCTGCAGGAACTAATCTTCCAACAATTACGTTCTCTTTTAAGCCATTTAATGGATCAACTTTTCCTTTAATTGCAGCATCAGTTAATACTCTTGTTGTTTCTTGGAAAGAAGCTGCTGAAATAAACGATTCTGTTTGAAGTGAAGCCTTAGTAATACCCATTAGAACTCTTTCACCAACAGCTGGTGTTTTTCCTTCCGCAACCAATTTTTCATTAGTATTATCAAACTTAATTCTATCAACCACTTCACCAGGTAAATAACTTGAGTCTCCTGATACTTTAACTTCAACCTTTTTAAGCATTTGTCTTAAAATTGTTTCAATATGCTTATCGTTTATTATTACACCTTGTAATCTATAAACTTCTTGAACTTGATTAACAAAATATTCTGTTAATTCTTTGATTCCTAAAATTCTCAAAATATCATGTGGCAGTGGTTGACCATCTAAAAGATACTCTCCTTTTTGAATTTTTTCACCTGGATTAAAATTGATATGTTTACCTTTTGGAATTAAATAATTTGAAGGCTCTGATCCATCTTCAGGAACAATAGATACTCTTTGTTTGCCTCTTACCTCTTTACCAAAAACAACACTACCATCATTTTCTGCAATAATCGCACTATCCTTAGCTTTTCTAGCTTCAAATAACTCAGCAACTCTTGGAAGACCTCCGGTAATATCTTTTGTTTTTGTAGTTTCCTTAGGTAATCTTGCAATTACGTCACCTGCATAAACTTTTTGACCATCTTTAATTGATAAAATCGAATCTGGTACTAAATAATATCTAGCTTCATTATCATCAGCTTTTTTAATCACATTTCCTTTTTCATCTCTTAAAGTAATTCTAGGTTTTAAATCAGTACTTTTTGATTGACCTCTCCAATCAATTACTGATTTAGAGGAAATTCCTGTTGCATCGTCAGTAGTTTCTTGAATTGATACGCCATCTATTAAATCTACATAACTAGCTGTACCACTTTTCTCTGCTATAACTGGAGTTGTGTAAGGATCCCATTCACATATTTTGGTATTTGCTTTTACTTTGTCACCATTGTTGAAAAATAGTCTTGATCCATAAGCAACTTTATAAACTGCTATCTGAACTCCCTTGTCATCCTCTATAGAAAGTTGAGTGTTTCTTCCCATAACAATCAAATTCTTTTTAGAGTCCTCTAAAATATTTGAGTTGATTATTTTTAAAGTTCCTTCACTTTTGGTAACTATTTGAGAATCTTGTTTAACTGAAGCTGTTCCTCCAACGTGGAACGTTCTCATTGTTAGCTGTGTTCCTGGTTCTCCAATTGATTGAGCAGATATCATTCCAATAGCTTCACCAACATGAACCATCTTACCTCTTGATAAATCTCGTCCATAGCAAGTTGCACAAACTCCCTCTTTTGAACTACATGTCATTACTGAATAAACTTTAATTGATTTAACTCCTGCAGCATCAATTTTATCACAACCTGCTTCATCAATCATTTCAGATTTTTTAATAATTACTTCACCTGATAAAGGGTTTTTAACATCAGCAGCTGTTACTCTTCCTAATGCTCTTTCGGATAAACTAACAACCACATTACCACCCTCTAAAATTTCAGATAGTTCAATAAATCCAGGATTATCACAATTAACTTTAGTTATTGTTAAGTCTTGTGCAACATCACATAGTCTTCTTGTTAAATATCCAGAACTAGCTGTTTTAAGTGCTGTATCTGCTAAACCTTTTCTAGCTCCGTGAGTTGAATTAAAGTATTCTAAAGCAGTTAATCCCTCTTTAAAGTTTGAAATAATTGGACTTTCGATAATTTCTCCTGACGGTTTAGCTATCAATCCTCTCATACCGGCTAATTGTTTCATTTGAGCGGCAGATCCTCTAGCTCCACTGTCAGCCATCATAAATACAGAATTTATTTTCAATCCTTCATCAGTTTTTTCTGTAGCTGAAATTCCTTTCATCATTTCTCCAGCAACTTTATCTGTACATTTAGACCAAGCATCAACAACTTTGTTGTATTTTTCACCTCTTGTAATTAAACCTTCAGCATATTGAGTTTCATAATCTGCAATTAATTTCTTAGTATCATCAATTAATTGAGTTTTATTTTCAGGGATTACAAGATCGTCTTTTCCAAATGAAATTCCTGCTTTAAATGCGTGTTTAAATCCTAAATCTTTAAGCTTGTCACAGAAAATTACAGTTGTCTTTTGACCACAAAATCTAAATACAACATCAATTATTTCTGAAACTACTTTTTTAGGCAATAATCTATCTACTAAAGAAAACTTAATGTTATTATTTTTAGGTAATAAATTTGCTAATAAAAATCTTCCAGCTGTAGAAGTATATTTTTCTATTTTCTTATTCCCTTGCTCATCTACAGTCTCGTATCTTGAAATGATAGTACTATGTACATTTATTTCACCAGATGATAATGCAAATTCAATTTGATCTGAATTTGTAAAGTATCCAGCTGGTTTGTCAGATATAGGTTCTTGTGAAAGATAGTAAATTCCTAAAATCATATCCTGACTCGGAACAATAATTGGTTTACCGTTTGATGGAGAAAGAATATTATTTGTAGATAACATTAAAATTCTTGCTTCTAATTGTGCTTCTAAACTTAACGGTACGTGTACTGCCATTTGGTCACCATCGAAGTCAGCGTTAAATGCAGCACAAGTTAAAGGATGTAATTCAATTGCATCCCCTTCAATTAATTTTGGCTCAAACGCTTGAACTCCGAGCCTATGAAGTGTTGGTGCCCTATTTAAAAGTACCGGATGCTCTCTAACTATTAATTCTAAAGCGTCCCAAACTGCATTTGTTTCTTTTTCAACTAATTTTTTAGCTTGTTTAATTGTTGAAGCTAAGCCTAGTTTATTTAATCTTGCATATAAAAATGGTTTAAATAATTCAAGAGCCATTTTTTTTGGTAAACCACACTCATGTAATTTTAAATCAGGACCGACAACGATTACTGATCTTCCAGAATAATCAACTCTTTTACCTAATAAATTTTGTCTAAATCTTCCTTGTTTACCTTTTAACATTTCAGCAAGAGATTTAAGTGGTCGCTTACCTGTTCCTGTTATTACCCTGCCTCTTCTACCGTTATCAAATAGAGCATCTACAGACTCCTGAAGCATTCTTTTTTCATTTCTTACAATGATATCTGGAGCTTTAAGATCCATTAATCTTTTTAATCTATTGTTTCTGTTAATTACCCTTCTGTATAAATCGTTAAGATCTGAAGTAGCAAATCTTCCACCGTCAAGAGGAACTAATGGTCTTAATTCTGGTGGTATAACTGGTACAACAGTCATAATCATCCATTCAGGTTTTTGACCTGTTTCAATAAATGACTCTATTAATTTTAATCTTTTAATTGCTCTTTCTTCGTTAACTTTTGATTTGGTTTCTTTAATAAAGCTAACAAGATTTTTTCTTTCTAATTCTAAATCTAAATTTTTCAGCATCTCAAGAACAGCTTCTGCTCCTATCCCCGCTGTAAAACTTTCTTCACCAAACTCATCCTGGTATTTTGCTAATTCTTCCTCATTTAAGAGTTGATTTTTTTGTAAACCAGTTAAACCGGGTTCTATTACTATAAAATTTTCAAAATAAAGAACTCTCTCTATTTCTTTTAATTTCATGTCTACTGCCAAAGCAATTCTGCTTGGAAGAGACTTTAAGAACCAAATATGTGCTACTGGTGTAGCAAGATTAATGTGGCCCATTCTTTCTCTTCTTACATTTGATTTTGTAACCTCAACACCACATTTCTCACAGATAATTCCTCTAAATTTCATTCGTTTATACTTACCGCATAAACACTCATAATCTTTTATTGGTCCAAAAATCCTTGCGCAGAATAAACCATCTTTTTCAGGTCTAAACGTTCTATAATTAATTGTTTCAGGCTTTTTAATTTCACCAAATGTCCACGATTTAATTTTCTCTGGGCTAGCAAGTGAAATTTTAATACTATTAAAATTTTGAGCTTCTGAAATTTCGCTACCCTTAAATAGATCTGTTAATTCTTTTTTCATTAATTAAGCTCCACATTTAATGCTAATGATTTAATCTCTTTAACTAAAACGTTAAATGACTCTGGTATTCCAGACTCAAAGTTTTCTTCACCTTTAACTATAGTCTCGTAAACTTTAACTCTTCCTGCAACATCATCGGATTTAACAGTTAAAATTTCTTGTAATGTATATGATGCCCCATATGCCTCAAGTGCCCACACTTCCATTTCACCAAATCTTTGACCACCTAACTGTGCTTTACCTCCAAGTGGTTGTTGTGTAACCAAACTATAAGGTCCTGTAGATCTTGCATGAATTTTATCTTCAACTAAGTGATGAAGTTTTAGCATATAGATTATTCCAACAGTAACCGGTCTATCAAATTTCTCTCCTGTTCTTCCATCCCATAAATAAGTTTGTCCTGATCTTGGTAGATTTGCTAGTTCAAGCATCTCAGTAACATTTTTTTCTTTAGCACCATCAAAAACAGGTGTTGAGATTGCGATACCATTTTGCAAATTTTCACAAAGATCTTTGAATTCACTCTTGCTTAATTTATCTACTTTTTCGTTGAAAATTTCTTCTCCATAAACAGATTTTAGAAATTTTTCAATTTTTTCTGTTCTTTCAATTTTTTTGTTATTTTCGTTAACTAAATTTTTAACTTGTTCACCAAATTCTTTACATGCCCAACCTAAATGTGTCTCTAAAATTTGTCCAACGTTCATCCTGCTTGGAACACCCAGTGGATTTAGCACAATATCAACTGGTCTACCATCTTCTCTATATGGCATATCTTCAACAGGTACAATTTTACTTACAACTCCTTTATTTCCGTGTCTTCCAGACATTTTATCCCCAGGTCTTAATCTTCTTTTGATAGCAACGAATACTTTTACCATTTTCATAACACTAGGTAATAAATCATCGCCACTTCTAATTTTTAAAACTTTATCTTCAAATCTCTCAGTTATGTCTAGTTTTGCTTTATTATATTGATCTTTTAATTGAGCTAATGTTGCTTCGTCATTTACATTTCCTACTGTGATTTTGAAAACATCATTAATTGATAGTGTATTAATTGTATCAAAATCTAACTTAGTTCCTTCTGATAAATCTTTTACTTTTTTAGTTAAAGATGATCCTGACAGGAATTGTGAAGCTCTTTGTTTAATACTTCTTTCTAATATTTCTTCCTCAACAATTTTATCTTGTTGAACTTGCTCAATTTCAGCTCTTTCAATAGTTATTGATCTTTCGTCCTTCTCAATTCCATGTCTATTGAATACTCTTACATCAACTACTGTTCCACTGGATCCTCTAGACATTCTTAATGATGTATCAGTTACATCAATAGCTTTTTCTCCAAAAATTGATCTTAATAATTTTTCTTCTGGACCAGATGCTGAGTCACCTTTTGGAGTAACTTTGCCTACCAAAATATCACCAGCATTAACCTCTGCCCCAATATAAACGATTCCTGACTCATCAAGATTTTTTAAAGCCTCTTCGTTTACATTTGGTATATCTCTAGTTATTTCTTCTTCACCAAGCTTTGTATCTCTTGCCATTATTTCGTATTCAACAATGTGAACAGATGTGAATACATCATCTGTAACACATCTTTCTGAAATTAAGATTGAGTCTTCAAAGTTGTAACCTTGCCACGGCATAAATGCTACAGTAACATTCTTACCTAAGGCAAGTTCACCTAATTTCGTTGAAGGACCGTCGGCAATGATATCTCCAGATTTAACTTTATCACCAACTCTAACTAGTGGTCTTTGATTTATACAAGTGTTTTGGTTTGATCTTTTAAATTTTTGAAGGTTATAGATGTCTACACCAGACTTACTAAAATCTGTTTCTTCTGTTACCTTTATAACAATTCTTTTACCATCTATTTTATCAACAATTCCATCACGCTTAGCAACAATAGTTACACCAGAGTCTAAAGCAACATCACTTTCAATACCTGTACCAACAAGCGGAGACTCGGGTTTTAATAATGGAACTGCCTGCCTCATCATGTTTGATCCCATTAAGGCTCTATTTGCATCATCATTTTCTAAGAATGGTATTAATGATGCTGCAACTGAAACTAATTGTTTTGGTGAAACGTCAATGTAATCAATAGAGTCGGGTTTAGCTAAAAGAAAGTTTAGATTTTGTCTGCATGAAACTAGTTCTTCAGTAATTTTTCCATTTTTATCAAGTTTTGTATTTGCTTGAGCAATAGTGAATTTTGTTTCTTCCATTGCTGATAAGTATTCGACTTTATCTTGAACAACACCGTCTTTGACTTTTTTATATGGACTTTCAATAAATCCATACTTATTAATTTTTGCATAAGTGGATAAACTATTAATCAAACCAATATTTGGACCCTCTGGTGTTTCTATTGGACAAATTCTTCCATAGTGAGTTGGATGGACGTCCCTGACTTCAAAACCTGCTCTTTCTCTTGTTAAACCACCCGGACCTAACGCTGAAACTCTTCTTTTATGAGTAATTTCAGATAAAGGATTTGTTTGATCCATAAACTGAGATAGTTGTGAACTTGCAAAAAAATCTTTCAATGAAACTGTTAATGGTTTTGCATTAATTAGATCTTGTGGCATTGCTGACTCAACATCTAAAGTTGTCATTTTTTCCTTAATTGCTCTTTCCATTCTGTAAACACCAATTCTAGCTTGGTTCTCAACTAGCTCTCCAACAGAACGAACTCTTCTATTTCCTAGGTGATCAATGTCATCGACATCATCTTTACCGTCACGTAAATCCAACATTTTATGAATAATTGCTATGATATCGTCATTTCTTAATATGGTAATTTTATCAGAACATTCTTGGTTTAATCTTGAGTTCATTTTAACTCTTCCAACATCAGACAAATCATATCTGTCTGAGCTAAAGAAAAGATTATTAAATATTTGAGTTGCTATCTCTATAGTTGGTGGCTCTCCAGGTCTTAACATTTTGTAGATCTCTGTGATAGCTTCGTCTTTAGTATTATTTTTATCCGCTAAAATAGTTGTAAGTAGATAAGGTCCTTTATTTATAGAGTTTGTAACAGAAATTTGAAGTGTATGAATATTTGCATCTAAAATTTGTTGAATTATTGTATCATTTAATTCAGTCCCAATTTTAAATACACCATCTTCTTCCTCATTAACTTTTACATCTCTGTGTAAAAATTTGCCAAACAAGGACTCTCTAGAAACTAGTATATCTTTCAAACCATCATTAGCTAATTTTTTTGCACTTAAAAAATTAATCTTGTCACCTAATTTAATTACAACTTCACCAGTTTTTGCGTCAATTACTTCTTCTGAGAAATTTTTTGCTTTGTAGTTTTCAGGATTAAATTTAGTTTTCCATTTTTCTGTTTTTGTATCAAAAGTATACTGTTCACTTTCATAGAACTCATCCACAATTTCTGATTTTGTATAACCTAGAGCTAATAATAAAGTAGATGAAAAAATTTTCTTTTTTCTGTCAATTTTAAAATATAGAAAATCTTTAACATCATACTCAAAATCTAACCAAGAACCTCTATTAGGAATTACTCTACAATTAAATAAAAGTTTTCCACTTGCATGAGTTTTTCCTTTATCATGATCAAAAAATACACCTGGACTTCTGTGCATTTGGTTTACTACAACTCTTTGAACACCGTTAGTTATAAAAGTTCCACTATTAGTCATCATAGGAACTTCACCCATATACACTTCTTGCTCTTTAGCTGATAAAATATCTTTTGTATTATTTTCTTGATCTATTTCATAAACTACTAATCTTAAAGTACACTTAAGAGCTGATGAATATGTAAGACCTCTTGCTATACATTCTTCAACATCAAATTTTGGTTTCTCTAATCTATATGAAACATATTCTAAAGTTGCTTTGTCATTTAAATCTTCAATAGGAAAAATACTTTTAAAAACTCTATCAAAACCTTTGGTAAGTTCAGCTGCTTCAGCATTAAATTCTGTTAATTCTTTATAAGAATTTTTTTGTACTTCAATTAAGTTAGGAATTGATAAACTTTCTTTAAGTTTGCCAAAACTTTTTCTTATATTTTTCTTTTCAGTAAAAGATAATTGCATCTATATTTATAAATACTGATTAAAAAATAATCAGTATTCGAATTCTTTCTATTTAATTTATTTAAGTTCTACTTTAGCGCCAGCAGCTTCTAACTTAGCTTTGATCTCTTCAGCTTCTTTTTTGTTTACACCAGATTTAACTTCTTTTGGTGCTCCCTCTACAAGATCTTTAGCTTCTTTTAAACCTAATGAAGTAGCTGCTCTTACTTCTTTAATAACATTAATTTTTTTATCACCTGCAGAAACTAACATGATTGTAAAATCATCTTTATCTTCTGCTGGAGCCGCACCACCTGCTGCTGCTGGAGCTGCTGCTGCCATTGGAGTTACACCCCATTTTTCTTCTAATTGTTTTGATAGTTCAGCTGCCTCTGCAACAGTCAAACTTGATAAGTCTTCTATAATTTTGTTTAGGTCAGGCATATATATTACTCTTTGGGTTGTGTTTCAGAATTTTCTGCGGACAAACTACTCATTTTTTCTGAATGTGCAAGCAAAATACTGATTAATTTAGATGCAGAAGCGTTTAAAATACCTACAATATTGGCTCTTGCCTCATCTAATGTAGGTAAACTAGCTACATTTTGGACACCGGCCTGATCTAAGACCTCGTTATCCATAATTCCACCAATTAATTTTAAGTTTTCGTTATCTTTTGCAAATTTTGAAAGAATCCTTGCAGACATTATGGCATCCTCTCCAAATGCAACTGCTGTAGGACCAGTAAATAAATTCGATAAATCTTTACATTTTGTTTTTTCTAAAGCTAATTTTGTAATTCTATTTTTTGTTATTTTGAAAATGATTCCATGTTCTCTCATTTTCGCTCTCAATTCATCTAATTGAGTCATAGTTAAACCTTGGTAATGAGTAACCATAACAGCTTTGCTATTCTCAAATTTGCTAGTCATTTCTTCAATATAATTTTTCTTCTGTTCTTTGTTCATCATAACTATATCGATTTTCCTAATTTAACTTTATATGAAACACCCATTGTAGATGTAGCAAATACACTTCTAATTAAGTCGCCTTTTAAAGTGTTGTTAGATTTTTCTTTTTCTAAAGCATCTAAGATTGCATTGTAATTTTTTAATAATTGATCATCACTAAAAGATTTTTTACCAATACTAACTCCAATATTTCCATCTTTATCATTTCTAATTTCTACTTGACCAGATTTTGCATTGGTTACAGCTTCTTTAATATTTTCAGAAACTGAACCAAGTTTAGGATTGGGCATTAACCCTTTAGGTCCTAAAACTTTTCCTAATTTAGAAAGTTTAATCATCATACCTGGCGTACAAATTAATTTTTCAAAATTTAATTCTCCAACTTTAATTTTTTCAACAAATTCATCACTACCCACAATGTCTGCACCAGCATCTTTTGCATCTTGTGCTTTATTATCTTCACAGACTACTGCAACTTTAACTTTTTTTCCTGTTCCACCAGGTAAATTAACTACTGTTCTTATATTAACATCACTTTTCTTTTGCCTGTGATTTATTTGAAAACTCAAGTCTAAAGACTCATCAAATTTAGTTGTGCAATTTTTCTTAAGTTCAGGTAACAACTTTTCTATAGACTCTGCACTTAATTCTTTAGTTTTTTCTGGTAATTTTTTATATCTTTTAGATGCCATTACTCTTTTACCTCGATACCCATTGATCTAGCTGATCCTGCAATAATTTTTATAGCTTCCTCAATATCATGTGCATTTAGATCATTCATTTTTTCTTTTGCTATACTCTCTAATTGTTTTTTAGAAATTGAAGCAACAATATTTCTTCCAGGTTCTTTTGATCCACCTTTAAGTTTGACTGCCTCTTTAATATAAAAAGATGCTGGAGGTGATTTAATTTTAAAATCAAATTTTTTATCTTTATAAACAGTAATTTCTACCGGCACAGGTTTGCCTGCCATTGATTTAGTTTTATCATTAAACGCTTTACAAAATTCCATAATATTTACACCTCGTTGACCTAATGCAGGACCAACTGGTGGGGCTGGATTAGCTTGACCGCCTTTAATTTGTAATTTTATAAATCCACTAATTTCTTTTGCCATTAACTTACCTTCTCAACCTGATTATATTCTAAATCTACCGGTGTAGGACGACCAAATATAGAAACTGACACCTTAAGTCTAGCTTTTTCTTCATCAATTTCTTCAATCATGCCTGTAAATGACGCAAATGGACCATCTACAACCTGAACTTTTTCACCTACACTGTAATCTACGCCAGATTTTGGCTGAGCAACTCCATCTTTAATCTGACCTAAAATTTTCTCTACCTCTTTATCTGAAACTGGAACAGGAATGCCTTTTGTTCCCAAGAAACCACTGACCCTCTTTATATTCTTAATCATGTGATAAATATTATTATCCATCTCACTTTTAATTAGTACATATCCAGGAAAGTATTTCTTTTTTCTTTGAATTCTTTTACCTCTCTTTACTTCTGTAACATCGTGAGTAGGTACAATAATCTCTTCAAACTTATCAGAAATTTTGGCTTTATCTGCCTCCTCTTTAATTAAAGAAGCTACTTTATTCTCAAAACTAGAGTGAGACTGAACAATGTACCAATTTTTCATTAAATACTCACTTTAAGTAAAAGTTCTAAGAAAAATTTCAAAACCTGATCTAAAAGAAGAAAAAATAAAGACATAACTACTGCCATAACAAAAACCATTAAAGCACCTTGAAGAGTTTCTTTCCAAGTAGGCCAAGTAACTTTAAAAGCCTCTTGTTTAACTTCTTGTATAAATTTAATCGGGTTTCTCATAATTACTAAGCTCAAATTGGCAGGAGCGGAGGGACTCGAACCCTCAGCCTCCGGTTTTGGAGACCGGCGCTCTACCAATTGAGCTACACTCCTATTTATAGAGTTACTCTATAATTTTAGTTACTACTCCTGCTCCAACAGTTCTTCCACCTTCTCTAATAGCAAAGTTTAATTTCTCAGCCATAGCAATTGGTGTAATTAGTTTCACAGTGAATTTAGCATCATCACCTGGCATAACCATTTCAGTACCAGCTGGTAATTCTACTTCACCTGTAACGTCCGTTGTTCTAAAATAAAACTGTGGTCTGTACTTAGTAAAGAATGGAGTATGTCTTCCACCTTCATCTTTTTTAAGTACATATGCTTGAGCTTCAAATTTAGTGTGTGGAGTAATTGAACCAGGCTTACAAAGAACTTGACCTCTTTCAATATCAGTTCTTTCAATACCTCTCAATAAAATTCCAACGTTATCACCAGCTTCACCAGAATCTAAAAGTTTTCTAAACATTTCTACTCCAGTACAAACTGATTTCTTAGTTTCTTTAATTCCAACTATTTCAACTTCTTCTCCAGTTTTGATTACACCTGACTCAACTCTACCAGTTGCAACAGTTCCTCTTCCTGAAATTGAGAATACATCTTCAATTGGCATCAAGAAAGGTTTATCAACTTCTCTAGCTGGTTGTGGAATGTGTTCATCAACCGCTTTCATTAATTCTAAAATTGAATTTTTTCCAATTTCATCATCTCTTCCTTCAACTGCTGCTAAAGCTGAACCTTTAACGATTGGTGTTTTATCACCTGGGTATTTGTATGAAGTTAAAAGTTCTCTAATTTCTTCCTCAACAAGATCAATCATTTCTTTATCATCAACTTGATCTACTTTATTTAAGTAAACAACAATTGCAGGAATACCAACTTGTCTTCCTAAAAGAATGTGTTCTCTTGTTTGTGGCATTGGACCATCAGCTGCGTTTACAACTAAAATAGCTCCATCCATTTGTGCAGCACCAGTGATCATGTTTTTAACATAGTCAGCATGACCAGGACAGTCTACGTGAGCATAGTGTCTTTTTTCTGTTTCATACTCAACGTGTGCTGTTGAAATTGTTATACCTCTCTCTTTTTCTTCAGGTGCTTTATCAATTTGATCATAAGCAACTGCAGTTCCACCACCAGCTTGTGCTAATACATTTGTAATCGCGGCAGTAAGAGTTGTTTTACCATGGTCGACATGACCAATAGTCCCAATGTTACAGTGGGGTTTATTTCTTACAAATTTTTCTTTTGACATTACGTTTTTACCTCAGTTTATTTGTTTTCATTTTCAATTTTATTTTCTTGGAGCGGGTAAAGGGAATCGAACCCTTACATCCAGCTTGGAAGGCTAGCGTTCTACCATTGAACTACACCCGCACAACCCCAAGAGTAACACTCCATGTTATCTAAAAATTATTAAATGGTGGAGGGGGAAAGATTCGAACTTTCGAAGACCGAAGTCAACGGGTTTACAGCCCGCCCCATTTGACCGCTCTGGAACCCCTCCTTTGGGGAAGTGTCCCCTTGTTCAATAAAGCTTCAAATAACAAGCGTTTTATATATTTTATTTATGCAAATGCAATACGTGATTTAATAGGAAAATATTAAAAAAACCGTATAAAACAGATACAAATTTATGAATAAATCATCATTTTTCATTGTTGGTCAACACGCAGTCATTGAGGCTCTTAGAAACCCTAAAAGAAAGGTTTTAAGAGTTTTTTTAACAGAAGAATCTAAAAAAAATATTCATAGAAAAAACCCAAATAAAAACATTTTAGAAGATGTTAAAGTTTACTTTAAATCTAAAAAAGAATTAGACAAATATACTTCTAAAGAACAATTAATGCATAATGGTTATGTTGCAGAGATTGAACATTTGGATCAACCAGATTTAAAACAATTTGTAAAAAATAAAAATAATTTAACATTTGTCTGTCTTGATGAGGTTACTGATCCAAGAAATATTGGTTCATTAATCAGAAGTGCTGCATCATTT
>CACBGU010000014.1 GCA_902538885.1 uncultured Pelagibacteraceae bacterium | reverse complement strand
GTTTGGTTTTTGTAATTTTCACCTTATCAGTTGGCTCATTCAAAGTACCATTTGCTCAAGAAATTGTATTTGTGGGCTCAGTTATAATTATTTTGTTTTTAATGTTTAAACTTATCAAGGAATTACCTGAAGAATTGCGTTTATCAATTGTAGGAACAGCAGTAATTATTTTTGTTTTTAGAGCCATGCCAGGACCAGGACCAGGTTTGACTTGGTTCGAAATTGATGTACTCGGTTTCAACGAACAATTTTTTTCTATCCTATCGCTACTTGCTTCAATCTTAACTTTAGCTGGTATTGTTTTGTTAAGGCCATTTATGGCAAATAATTCAATTGCAAAAATAATTGTTGTTTTAAGTGTTGCTGGTGCAATTTTATTTTTACCAAGTGTTGGAATGTATTATGGTTTTCATAATTGGACATCTTCATTAACGGGTGGAGTAGTTGATGCTAAGTTTATTGCATTAATTAATACCGCATTAGAGTCTCCTCTTGGCCAAGTATCAATGATCCCTCTACTAGCTTGGATAGCAAAAAATGCTCCTGCACATTTAAAGGCAACTTTTTTTGCAGTTTTTGCGTCTTTTACTAATCTTGCTTTATCAGCAAGTGCGTTGGGTACAAAATATTTAAATGAAATATTTACTGTGACTAGGGAGGTTAAGGATAAAGTTTCTGGTGAGATACAAACAACAGCAGATTATTCTGAACTTGGAATATTGTTAATTTTTGTAACACTTTTAACTTTAATTCTTCCAATTGTATTTGTATTTATAATTAATAATAGTAAATACAAGACTTCCGAATAAAAATAAATATTATGAAAAAAATTTTCTTAGTCTACGGACATTATAATGACAGTTCATTTAATGCAGCAATCCGAGATGAATTTGTTAAACAATCAAAAGCGAATGGAAATCAAATTGATGTTGTTGATTTATATAAAGAGAACTTTAATCCAGTTTTTGCTGGTGAGGAGCCTGATCAGGAAGTTTTAGATCATAGAAAAAGAATTGAGGAAAGTGATACTATTGTTTTAATCGCACCAATTTGGAACTTTAGAATGCCAGCGATAGTAGAAGGTTGGATTGATAAAGTTTTAGCTCCACCTTGGGCATTTAGATTTAAACAGTTAGTTGGAAACTATGGATATCCAATTGGAAACTTAAGAGATAAAAAAGCTATAATTTTTTGTACATATGGATCACCAAGATTAGCAATTACTACTTTTTTTTTAAACTTACCAATTAGAAGATTAAAAAGGGGAGTATTTCATATGTGTGGCATATATAACATTGTCTATAGAAGATATTTTGCAGTACCATTTGTTAGCGATGCAAAGAGACAAGAATTTTTAAATGACGTTAGAAAAACTGCTAATAATCTTTAAATCTATAATTTTATTTTTTTTTCTCATTTCATTTTCGCAAGCTGAATTATTAAAGCCTAACAGCACTATAAGCCCAAAAGAAGTTGTAAAAATTCAATTGAGTGGGCTTCAACAAAATGATCTTGAATATAAAGATAGTGGCATTGAACAAACTTGGAAATTTGCTCATCCAAATAATAAAAGAGTAACAGGCCCATTGAGCAACTTTAAGATGATGATAAAAAGCGCCTCTTATGGAATGATGATTAATCACTTAAGTCACACAATCACTGAACTTGGAAGTAGTGACAAATGGGCTCAATTTGAAGTAATCATTCTTGATAAAGATAAGATTTATCATAAATTTAATTGGCAAGTTGAAAAGTACACACTAGAGGGAAGTTTAAAAGATTGCTGGCTAACTACAATGGTATCTAGCCCGATCCCTCTTGGAAGCTCAATTTGATTATCCACAGATACATTTTTGTTTCGTAACAATTAAAAATTTAGTAGGAATCGCAGAATGAAAACAAAAACTAAAGTTGTAGTAGTTGGCGGCGGCGTTGTAGGAGTTAGTGCTCTTTATCATTTAGCAAAAAAAGGTTGGTCAGATGTTGTTCTTATTGAAAGAAAAGAATTAACTTCAGGATCTACTTGGCATGCTGCAGGATTACTACCTTTATTTAATATGAGTTATTCTGTAGGACAACTTCATAAATATGCAGTTAATCTTTATAAAACACTTGAAGAAGAAACTGGAAAAAATGTTGGCTTTAGTGTTGTTTCAAATATTCGTTTAGCAAGTACAAAAGATAGAATGGATGAGTACCATCAATATGCAGGGGTTGCTCGAACTATTGGAGTAGACGTAAAATTTTTAACACCACAACAGGTTAAAGAAATTTGGCCTTTGTGTCATACAGACGATCTAGTTGGTGCAATACAGCACCCAGAAGATGGATATATTCAACCAGCAGATTTAACACAAGCACTTGCAACAGGTGCAAGAAATAGAGGAGCTGAAATTTATAGAAACACAACTGTTCTATCGATGAGACAAACTAAAGATGGATGGGTTGTAGAAACAGATAAGGGAACAATAGAATGTGAACATGTTATTTCTTGCTCAGGAAATTTTGCACGACAAACTGGTGAAATGGTAGGATTAGATATTCCAGTAATACCTGTTGAACATCAATACATTGTTACAGAACCTCACCCTGCAATCCAGCAAAGAAAAAAAGATGGATTACCAGAAATGGGAGTCTTAAGAGACAGTGATAGCAGATGGTATATGAGAGAAGAAGCTGGAGGATTAATTTTGGGTCCCTACGAAGATGGTGCACCAGCTTGTTATGTAGAAGGACCATCAAAAGACTCTGAGTATGAATTATTTCAAGAGGACTTAGATAGGTTAGCTCCACATATAGAAGGAGCAATTCATAGAGTTCCTGCGTTCGGTGAAGTTGGAGTAAAGAAAGTTTATAACGGAGCAATTTGTTATACTCCTGATGGAAATCCAATTGTTGGTCCAGCTTGGGGACTTAAAAATTTTTGGATAAATGAGGGACACAGTTTTGGAATTACAGCAGCAGGTGGTGCAGGCTGGCAATTAGCAGAGTGGATCGTTGATGGTGAACCTACAATAGATATGCTAGGAGTTGAACCAAGACGTTATGGAAACTATGCAACTAAATCTTACTTGAAAGCAAAAAATGAAGAAGCGTATAGCCATGTATTTATTGTTCATTATCCGGATGAAGAAAGACCAGCGGCAAGACCATTAAGAACAGCTCCTTGTTATGAACGAATGAAAAATTTAGGCGCTGTGTTTGGTCAGAAATTTGGATGGGAAAGACCTAATTTTTTTGCAACAGATGGAATGGAGCAAAAAGATGATTGGTCATTTAGAAGATCAAAATGGTTTGATGCAATTAAAAAAGAATGTCAAAATGTAAAAGAAAATGTGGGTCTTTTAGATATGACTGCGTTTGCAAAATGTAGAATTAGGGGACCTAAAGCAGAGGAATTTTTAGATTATTTAGTTGCAAATAAACTTCCAAAAAAAATTGGAAGGATAAATCTATGTCATGCTTTGAACACTAAAGGTGGAGTGCATTCAGAATTTACCATAATGAAAGAAGCAGAAAATAGTTATTATCTAGTTTCTGCTGGAGCAAATTTAAGATTGGACCATGATTGGATACAAAAATGGATGCCAGATGATGGATCTGTAATTTTTGAAGATTTAACTAACAGTACAGGAGTTTTGGTTGTTGCTGGTCCAAAAGCAAGACAATTAATGCAAAAGGTTTCTACAGATGATTTTTCAAATGAAAATTTCAAATGGTTAACTGCAAAAAATGTAAATGTTGGATACGCTCCAGTAAATGCAATGCGAGTAAACTTTGTGGGTGAGCTTGGGTGGGAACTACATCATCCAATTGAATATCAAAACCATATTTTTGATAAATTAATGGAAGCGGGAAAAGATTTAGGAATTAAACCTTTTGGAATTAGAGCAATGAATAGTTTAAGAGTTGAAAAATCTTACAAATTAGTTGGCACAGAATTATCAATTGAATATTCACCATATGAATCTGGCCTGGATAGATTTATTCATCCAAACAAAGGTAACTTTATTGGTTTAGAAGCCCTTAATAAATGGAGAGAAAAAGGTTTTGATAATAAATTAGTTACTTTAGAGGTCCATAATACTAAAGATGCTGATGTATTAGGAAATAATCCTATTTTTAAAGATGGAAAAGTTGTTGGAAGAGCAACTGGAGGTGAATTTGGATTTAGATTAGATAAATCAATAGCTCTTGCAATGGTTAAGCCAGATTGTTCAAATGTGGGCGACAAATTACAAGTTGATATATTGGGTGAAATGTACGACGCTACTGTCTTAGATGAGAGTCCTTACGATTCAGAAAATAATTTATTGAGAGCTTAATGAAAATTTTAGTAGCTGTAAAAAGGGTTATTGATTACAACGTTCAAATAAGAGTTAAAGAAGATGGAACTGGTGTAGTTACTGACAATGTTAAAATGTCAACCAATCCTCCCGATGACAATGCAATAGAGGAAGCTGTAAAAATTAAAGAAGCAGGTAAAGCTACAGAAGTAGTTGCTGTAACTGTCGGTGAAGAAAAAGCTCAAGAAACTGTTAGGAAAGCTTTAGCAGTTGGTGCGGACAGAGGTATTCATGTGAAAGTCGATGGAATTTTAGAACCACTCGCTGTTTCAAAAATTTTACAAAAAATAGTAGATAAAGAAAAACCAGATTTAGTATTTATGGGAAAACAAGCAATTGATGATGATTGTAATCAAACAGGCCAAATGTTGAGTGCTTTATTAAATTGGCCACAAGCAACATTTGCTTCAAAGATTGATGTAAAAGATAATAAATTAGAAGTAACCAGAGAAATAGACGAAGGTCTTGAAACGATTGAAATAAATGTTCCAGCTATTGTAACTTGCGATCTTAGACTGAATGAACCAAGATATGCATCACTACCAAATATAATGAAGGCCAAGAAAAAACCTATAGAAGAAATTGCAGCTTCTGATTTAGGTGTAGATGTATCACCAAGATTAGAGCAATTAAAAGTAGAGGAGCCTCCAAAAAGAAAAGCAGGTATAAAAGTTGCAAATGTTGCTGAATTAGTTCAAAAATTAAAAAATGAGGCGAAGGTAATTTAATGGCAGTTTTACTTATAGCAGAGCACAATAATAAAGAGTTAAGATCATTTACTCTTAATGCAGCTACAGCAGCATCTCAAATTGATACAGATGTTCATGCTGTAATTATTGGTCAAAACTCTACAGATGCTGCAAAACAATTATCTGAACTTCCAGTGGTTAAAAAAGTATTGAGTGTAGAGGGAGCTCACTATGAAAACTTCACTGCAGAAAATTTTGCTCCAGTGGTTGTTAAACTTGCAGAAAATTATTCTCACATTATTTGTTCAGCAAATACATTTGGTAAAAATTTGATGCCACGAATTGCTGCTCATCTTGATACATCGCAAGTAAGTGACATTATTAAAGTAATATCACCAGATACCTTTTTAAGACCAATTTATGCAGGTAATGCTTTTGCAACAATTAAGAGTAATGATGCTAAAAAGTGTGTAACTATCAGACCTACCTCTTTCGATCCTTGTGAGAGTACAGGTGGATCAGCTCCAATTGAAAAAGTAGATGCTAGTGAAGAGTTTTCAAATACTAAATTTATCAAAAGAGAAGAAATTAAATCTGATCGACCTGAACTTGGAACAGCAAGAATTGTTGTATCAGGTGGCAGAGGAATGCAAAGTGGAGATAATTTTAAATTGATTACAGAAATTGCTGACAAACTAGGCGCAGCAATTGGAGCATCAAGAGCGGCAGTAGACGCTGGATACATAAGTAATGATCATCAAGTAGGTCAAACAGGAAAAGTGGTAGTACCAGATTTATATATCGCTGTTGGAATTTCAGGTGCTATTCAGCATTTAGCAGGAATGAAGGAAAGTAAAGTTATAGTTGCAATTAATAAAGATGGTGAAGCTCCAATCTTTAGTGTTGCAGATTATGGACTTGAAGCTGATTTATTTGAGGCACTGCCTCAGTTCATGGAAGAGCTGAACAAATTAAACACTATACAAAAATAATCCTTACAGTTAAAAACTAGATTATGTCTAGAGAATCGATGGAATATGACGTTGTAATCATTGGTGGAGGGCCATCAGGATTATCAACCGCAATAAAGTTAAAACAATTAGATCCAAATTTAAATGTTTGTTTATTAGAAAAAGCATCAGAGATTGGAGCTCATATTTTAAGTGGAAATGTATTTGAAACTCGTGCTCTAGATGAATTATTACCAAATTGGAGAGAATTAAATTCTCCAATCAAAACAAAAGTAACTAAAGAAAAATTTTTATTTTTGGGAAAAACCAAATCTTTAAGTTGGCCAACTTGGCTATTACCTGCTGTACAGCAAAATCATAAAAATTATATTATCAGTTTAGCAAATCTATGTAGATGGCTTGCTGAACAAGCAGAAAATTTAGGTGTAGAAATCTTTCCAGGATTTCCAGCAAGTGAAATTTTATATAACGAAGATGGATCTGTTAAAGGTGTTGCAACTCAAGATATGGGAATAGACAAAGACGGTAATAAAAAAGATAGTTTTGAACCAGGTATTGAGCTTTTAGGTAAAGTAACTGTTTTTGCAGAAGGGTGTAGAGGTCATTTGGGAAAACAATTGATTGAAAAATTTGAATTAAATAAAGGTAAAGATCCTCAACAATATGGAATTGGTTTTAAAGAAATTTGGGAAATAGAGGATAAAAACCACGAAGAAGGCTTAGTTATGCATACAGCTGGATGGCCATTAGATAATAGTACTTATGGCGGTAGTTTCATGTATCACTCAGAAAATAAACAAGTTTTTTTAGGTTATGTAATAGGTTTAGATTACAAAAATCCTCACCTTTCTCCTTATGATGAATTTCAGAGATTTAAAACCCATCCAGCAATAAAAAAAATAATAGAAGGTGGAAAAAGGATTTCTTACGGCGCAAGAGCTTTAATCGAAGGTGGATTTCAAAGTTTACCAAAAATGTTTATGCCTGGAGCTTTACTGGTTGGATGTGATGCAGGAACTTTGAATATGCCAAAAATCAAAGGTTCTCATACAGCGATGAAAAGTGGAATGATTGCAGCTGAAACTATCAATGAACATTTAAAAGAAAACAAAGATTTATCCATTTATGAAAATAAATTTAAAGATAGCTGGTTACATAAAGAGCTTTATGAAGCTCGGAACGTGAAACCTAGTTTTAGCTGGGGATTAATTTTAGGAATAATTTTCACAGGTATTGACCAAATTTTATTTAGAGGAAAACTTCCTTTTACACTTAAACATAAACATGCTGATCATGAAACATTAAAACCTGCAAATCAAATGCCAAAAATAGATTATCCAAAATATGATAATGTAATAACTTTTGATAAAACAAGCTCAGTTTATCTAACAGGAACTAATCATGCAGACAATCAACCGGTTCATCTAAAACTTAAAGATCCTGATTTACCAATAAATTATACTCTAGAAAAATTTGATGAACCTGCTCAAAGATATTGTCCTGCAGGCGTTTATGAAGTTCAAAAAGAAAATGATGTAAATAAGTTTGTAATTAATTCTCAAAATTGTATCCATTGTAAAACATGTGATATTAAAGAACCTTCTCAAAATATAACTTGGGTTACACCAGAAGGAAGTGGTGGTCCAAGATATGGAAATATGTAATTAAGATAAATCTATTGCAAATTTTTTTAAAGTTTCAATAGGTACATATTTAAGAGTGTTTTCGTGAGTTCTTTTCAAAAATATTGGACATCCTTTACCAGCTTCAACTGCTCTTGCATACCAACTAGCACACAAACACCACCCATCTCCATCTTTTAAACCTGGAAATCCAAATTCAGGATGCGGAGTTATTAAATCGTTACCTGCTTCTTTCATCCACTCTAAGCATTCAGTAGTAACTTTAGCACAAACTGTATGAAGTCCATGATCATTCTCGTCAGTGTTACAACAACCATCACGAAACCAACCTGTTAAAGGATCATTTGAACATTCTTCTAGATCTTCACCTAGAACATTTTTTTGTTTCTCGCTCATTTAAATTTTTGTAGGATTTGGTTGACCTTTATAAACTTCTTCAGGGTCGAATTTTTTTTCTTTTTCAAGAAATTCCATTTCTACTTTTCTTCCGTTTTCTATTGGTCCCATAGGAATAGATCTATAAAAACATGATCTATAACCAACATGACAACTAGCTCCATCACCGATATCAACTGTTAACCATATAGAGTCTTGATCATCATCAATTCTTATTTCAGTAACCTTTTGTGTAAAACCACTTGTTTTACCTTTGTGCCAGATAGCTTTTCTGGATCTACTAAAATAGTGTGCCTCTTTGGTTTCAATTGTCTTTTTAAGAGCTTCTACATTCATATATCCATGCATCAAAATATCCTTTGTTTTTGAACACATAGTAATGACCGGAATTAACCCATCATTATCAAATTTTGGTGATAGAAGATTCCCCTCTTCAATATCGTAGATATTTTCTCTTTTTTTGAACATATGCGGTGACTATGTAGCACATATATGAATATATTAAATATTTTTAAATTGAAGTAATTACTGTATAAAAAAGCGCTATGAAATTAGTAAAAGACACTGACGACAAAAATTTAGATACAAAGCATGTTTCAGATAAAGAAGCTGAAGAGGCTTTTAGAACTATCCTTTCTTGGATGGGTGAAGATCCTAATAGAGAAGGTTTGTTAGAAACTCCTAAGAGAGTGGTAAAAGCTTTTAAAGAATATTTTAAAGGTTACAAAGAAGATCCAAACAAAATCTTAGACAAAACTTTTGGTGATGTTGAAGGTTATGATGACATGGTTGTTCAAAAAAATATTTCAGTGCAAAGTCATTGCGAACATCATATGGCTCCAATTATTGGAAAAGCACACGTAGCTTATATTCCAAAAGAAAGAGTTGTAGGATTGAGTAAGTTAGCAAGAGTAGTTGAAGTTTTCTCTAAAAGATTACAAACACAAGAGAGACTTACTATGCAGATAGCCAATACTTTAATGGAATCATTAGATGCCAAAGGAGTTGCAGTAACTATTGATTCAACTCATCAGTGTATGACAATGAGAGGTATTAAAAAAGAACAAGCAACTACGGTTACAAATTACTACTTAGGCCAATTCAAAGAAGATTTAAGTTATCAAAATAGATATTTACGATTTATCAGCACTACGTTAAAAGATTAAGGTGTCCGATCAATTCAAAGCAATAGTCCTTAACCAAGAAGGCGAAAACTTTTCGCGTAAAGTAAAATCCTTAGATAAAAGTTTCTTAAAACATGGCGATGTAACTGTAAAAGTAGATTATTCAGACCTAAATTTTAAAGATGGAATGATTCTAAAGAATGGGGGAAGATTAGTTAAAGAATATCCTCATATACCAGGAATAGATTTTTCTGGAACTGTTATTGAAAGTGATAATCCAAAATTTAAAGAAGGTGATGCAATAATTCTTACTGGTTTTAGAGTAGGGGAAGTTTTTTTTGGAGGGTTTTCACAAATTGCAAAAGTAAGTGGAGATTTTTTAGTTAAAAAACCAGATAGCTTAACCAGCAAACAAGCAATGATTTTAGGAACAGCTGGTTTAACGTCTTTAATGAGTGCTTTTGCTATTCAAGCAAGAGAAAGTATTTTGTTAGGAGAAAAAGTTAATGATGTATTGGTAACTGGTGCAACTGGTGGAGTTGGTAGTTTAGCAGTTATGGCTTTAACTAAATTAGGTTACAACGTTACTGCAGTAACAGGAAAAGATTCTAAGTTAGACTATTTAAAATCATTAGGTGCTAAAAACATTATAAATAGGGCTGAATTTGATAAAGATCCAAGACCAATAGATAAGGGTTTATGGGATGGAGTAGTTGACACTGTGGGTGGAAAAATTTTAGCAAACGCAATAGCTCAAACAAAATCAAATGGAATTATAGCAGTTTGTGGAAATGCAAACAGTAATGAGCTTAATACAAATTTACTTCCGTTTATGTTAAGAGGTATTAAAGTTTGGGGAATGGACTCCGCTAATTGTAGCATAAAGAGAAGAGAATTTATTTGGGGAGAAGCATCTAATTTAATTGATTTTGATTTAATTGAAAAATCAGTTTTAACTGTTAGTTTGGAGGAATTAGTTGAAACTTATCCAAAAATTTTAAAAGGTGAAATTGCTGGAAGAGTATTAGTTGATTTAAATAAATAATGGATTGGGATAAATTAAAAATTTTTCATGCCGTAGCAGAAGCAGGTAGTTTTACGAACGCTACTGTTAACTTAAATCTCAGTCAATCAGCAATTAGCAGACAAATTCAATCATTAGAACAAGATTTAAAAGTACAATTGTTTGAAAGACACGCAAGAGGATTAACACTTACAGAAAATGGCGAATATGTCTTTAAAACAGCCCACGAAGTAATAAGTAAACTAAAAGAAGTTGAAACCTCATTAGGAGACCAAAAAAGTAAGCCAACAGGTAAATTAACAATTACTACTGTTAGAAGTTTTGGAACTCACTGGTTAACACCAAGAATTCAAGAATTTATGAGACTTAACCCTGAAATTGAAATCGAATTAGTTTTTGATGAC
Organism: uncultured Pelagibacteraceae bacterium; assembly: GCA_902538885.1. Classification (GTDB taxonomy): domain Bacteria; phylum Pseudomonadota; class Alphaproteobacteria; order Pelagibacterales; family Pelagibacteraceae; genus Pelagibacter. The sequence goes on along the minus strand of CACBGU010000014.1, from coordinate 7,091 downwards.
AAAGAATTAGATTTAAGTACTCGACAAGCTGATATTGGAATTTTCATGAGAAGACCAAAACAGCTTAATTATATTCAAAAAAAATTAGTTGATATTAAGTACTATATTTATGGATCAAATAAGTACTTAGAAAAAAATGGAATGCCGAAAACAATAGGTGATTTAAATAAACATAAATTTATTTCTTTTGGCAAAGGTGCTCCTTCTCCAGTTTATAACCCTGACTGGGCGTTAAAAATTGGAATGCATGATGGAAAGAAAAGAAAATCAATCATGAAAGTGAATAGTGTTATGGGATTATTATTAGCAGTTGAGTCTGGAGTTGGATTAGCTGCACTTCCAGAATATTTAGTATCAAATTCTAATAACGTTATCAAAGTACTTCCGAAAGTAGAAGGACCAATAACAGAAGCTCACTTTGTGTACCCACAATCCTTAAAAAACACAGCTAGAGTTCAAGCTTTTAGAAACTTTTTATTCAGTAAAATTGGCGACTGGAAATAGAAATCTCCTCTATTAATAATATCAAATAGACCTTGCTTTATGCGACAATCTATGCGATTGATAATCATTCGCATTGAGAATAATTCTCATTCGCAAATTAATTAAGGTAAAGAATAGGACAATAATGAAAAAAATAAGTTTAATAGGAATAGTTTTGGTTTTCTTTGCCAAGTTTAGTTTTGCAAATGAAGTAAACGTTTTTAGCGCAAGACATTATGACTCTGATATTCAGTTGTATCAAAAATTTACCGCAAAGACAGGAATTAAAGTAAACGTAGTATCAGGAAAAGACAAAGCTTTACAAAAAAGAATAAGTGAGGAAGGACAAGACTCAAAGGCAGATTTATATATCACTGCTGATGCTGGAAGATTAGGAGCTTTTGATGCAAAAGGAATGTTTCAAAACTCTATGACACCAATTATTGAAGCTACCGTACCCTCAAATTTTAGATCAGATAATTGGACAGGTATCGCAAAGAGAGCAAGAATTATTTATTATTCACCAGATAGAGTAAGTTTAAGTGATCTGAGCGGAATGACATATGAAGATTTATCCAATTCAAAGTGGAAAGGAAAGATTGTTATTAGAAAGTCAAATAATATTTATAATCAATCTCTTGTTGCTTCATTGATAAAAAATAATGGAAAAGAAGAAACATTAAAATGGGCAAAGAAATTAGTTTCAAATTTTGCAAGAAGTCCTAAAGGAAATGATAGAGCTCAAATTTTAGCAGTAGCTGCAGGTGAAGCTGACTTAGCAGTGGCCAATACTTATTATTATGCATTGATGTTATCAGGTCAAAAAGGCAAAGAGCAACAAGAAGCTGCTTTAAAAGTAATGCCTTTCTTTCCAAATCAAAATGATAGAGGAACTCATATGAATATAAGTGGAGGAGGCATTTTAAAAAATTCTCCTAATCCAGAAAATGCAAAAAAATTATTAGAGTTTCTTTTAACTAAAGAAGCACAACAACATATAGTCAATAACACATTTGAATATTCAATGATTGAAGATGTTGAACCACATGATTTGGTAAAAAAAATGAGTAAAGATTTTAAACAGGATTTAAAAACAAATGTTGGAGACTATAAAAAAAACCAAGCTGATGCATTAGAAGTAATGTTGCTAGCTGGTTGGAAATAAAAGAGGTTAACACTAAGCACTTTTGGTATAAAGTTAATTACCCTACTTTATATCATCAGTGCTTCGTTAAAATGGGTAATAAATTAAATATATGGTTTTTAAGCTCTTTGCTTATATCAATTATAGTTGCTATACCGATAGTAACTGTATTTAGTAGTTTTTTTGAACCTACAGGAGAATATTTATCAATAATTAAAAATACTTTTTTATTTGAATATATTTTTAATTCATTAACTCTTCTTATAGGTGTTTTATCAGCTACCTTTATTATTGGCGTAGGATGCGCTTATTTAGTTTCATTTTATAAATTTCCAGGTTCATCATTTTTTAAAGGAGCTTTAATTTTATCATTTGCTGTACCTACTTATATTTATGCTTATTCATTAACAGCATTCTTTGAAAATTATGGTACAGCATTTTCAATTATGAAAAGTTTGTTCGGTGAGGGAGATTATAATAATTATATTCCAAAATTTGATGGGATGTTTGGAGCAATAATTTCAATTTCATTTTCATTATTTGGATATGTTTATGTTTTGACAAGAGCATCGTTCCACTACCAATCACAGAATTTACTTGAACTAGGTAAAAACCTTGGTTTTTCTAATAAAAAGACATTTTTAAATATTATTTTACCAGCATCCAGACCAGCAATTGTGGCTGGATTATCCTTGGTAGCTATGGAAACTCTTTCAGATTTTGGTGCCGTTTCTTTTTTTGGAGTTTCAACTCTGACTACAGGTATTTATGATGCATGGATAGCTTTTGATGATTTAGCATTAGCAAATAGAATATCATTTTTTTTGTTAATATTTATTTTAGGTTTATTTGTCTTAGAAAATTTTTCTAGAAAAAAAGCTCAATATCATTCACATACTAGAGGTAATTTTAAATCAAAATCTTTAAAAAAATTAACTGGTTGGAAATCATTTTTTACAATTTTATTTTGTTCAATAATATTTTTTTTAAGCTTTTTATTTCCTGTAACTCAAATGCTTTATTGGACATTAATTTTTCCAAAACATTTTATAGACCTAAATATTATTGATTTATTATCAAATACAATAATTTTAGTTTTTCTATCAAGCTTTCTTTTAATTTCATTATCTTTCATATCTAATTATGGAAATAGAATTAATAAAAATAAACTTTTAGATATTTTAACTACTTTTTCAATTACTGGTTATGCTATTCCAGGAATAATTTTAGCTGTAGCTTTTATATCGTTTATTTCATGGTTTGATAAAAATATAATTTATTTTTTTGATATTAAACCAATTTTTATAGGATCAATTGCTGGACTTGTAATTGTATATTTTGTTAGATTCTATTCTTTAGCGAATAATGGTCTTAAATCTGGTTATCTTAAAATTAATTACTCAATAGATGAAAGTGCTTATTTGTTAGGATATTCTAAATTGAAAACATTTATAAATATTCATATCCCATATCTAAAAAATTCTGTTTTATTAATTGGTATCTTATTATCAATTGAAATTATTAAGGAGCTACCAATTACATTAATTATGAGACCATTTAATTTTGAAACATTTGCTACTCAAGCTTATATATTTGCTTCTCAAGACTTATTAGAAGCTGCCGCAGCACCATCTTTGATACTTATACTTATAGCTAGTGTTTTCATTTTGATTACATCAAGATATATTCTTAAAGATAAATAAATATGAAAAATAATTTTTTAGAAATTGAAAACGTTACTTTTGCAGCAAGTTCAAAAAATAAAGTGAACAATGTTTCTTTTAATATAGAAAATGAAGGTGATATTGTATGCCTTCTAGGACCATCTGGTATTGGAAAAACTACAATTTTAAGAACAATAGCTGGATTAGAAAAAATACATTCAGGAAAAATTATTTTAAAAAATAAAACAATTTCTTCTAAAGAAAATCATGTTGAGCCAGAAGATAGAAATATATCTTTGGCATTTCAAGACAATTCACTTTTTCCACATTATAATGTTTTAGAAAATATTAATTTTGGAGTTGAAAGAAATAGAAAAAAAAAGAAAGGATTGAACCTTAAAGATATAGTGAAATTTCTTCATCTAGAAAATATTCTAGATAAATTCCCTCATGAAATAAGTTCTGGAGAGGCACAAAGAGCATCTTTAGCAAGATCCTTAATGTCAAATCCTGATCTATTACTTTTGGATGAACCTTTATCAAATATTGATCAGAGTTTTAAAGAGGAAATACAAGTTAAATTAAAACAAATCTTAAAAGATTTAAAAATTACAACAATAATTGTAACACATGACTCTTATGAAGCTTTTTATTTAGGAACTAAATGTGGAATTATTTTAGATGGTGAGCTCAAACAATTTGATGATCCATATAATGTTTATCATTTCCCAAATTCTGTGGATGTTGTTAATTTCTTAAATAGAGGCATTTTAATTCCTGCAAAAGTTACTGACGAAAACACATTGGAAAATGAAGATTTAGGAACAATTAAAGGTAACTTCACCAAACATTATCCAAAAGGTTCTAAGGTACAACTTTTATTACAGCCAGAAGACCTTGAGCATGATGACAAAAGCAATCTAAAGCTAGAAGTAGTGGATCGGAAATTTAGAGGGACAAACTTTATTTATACTTTAAAGACTAATAGCAATTTATTAATACCTGTTTTTGTTCATTCCCATCACGAACATCAACATGAAGCTGACGAAAAGTTTGGGATTAAAAGACCGATTAATATTGATCACATAGTTTGTTTTTAATAAAACAAGCAAATGCTTACCAAAAAACAATTATTTACTCAAGGGATGTTGGATATTTCTCCACATATGCTCTCGGTAATTCCATTTGGAATAATTTGTGGAGCAATCGGTGTCGAACTTGGATTTCACCCATACTTAGTTTATGCAATGTCCTTCATCATTTTTGGAGGAGCTTCACAAATAGTTTTTTTACAAGTTTTGTCAGGAGGCGCATCTAGTTTAGTTGCGGTTGCCTCTGTTGGAATTATAAATTCTAGACATTTATTATATGGAGCAGTTTTATCTGAATATTTAGAAAAATTATCTTTTATTAAAAAATTGTTAATTTCATATTTAGTTGTAGATCAAGGCTTCGCAGAATCTAATAAGTTTTTTAAAAAAAACAGAACTGAGGAATTTTTACATTATCATTTAATTGGCACTGGTTGCACAATGTGGGTTTGTTGGCAGATTGCAACCTTATCAGGTATTGTTTTAGGTTCATTTGTTCCAGAAGAACTTGGGTTAAAATTTGCAATACCTTTAACATTTATAGCAATTGTTGTTCAGGATTTAAAAAAATTAGATCATTTAATTGTTATGATTACTTGTGGTTTGAGTTCACTGTTATTTTTTGATGCTCCATTTAAATCCTACATAATAATTTCACCAATAATTGCTTTATTTGTAGCTGCACTATTATTGAGGTTAAAAAAATGACACTTACCGCAATTATTTTTGCTGGAATATTAACTTACCTCACCAGAATGACTATGATCGCTTTAATAAGTAGAGATATGTTGGGAGATAAAATTAAAGCAGTATTGGAATATGTTCCATCTGCAGTATTCCCAGCAATAATATTCCCAGGAATATTTATAAATGATTTTGGAACTTTCATAGATATGAATGATCCCAAAATTTTTGGAGCATTAGTTGCTGTAATTGTAGGTTATTTTTCAAAAAATATTATTGCAACAATTTCAGCTGGATTAATTTCTTATTGGTTTTTAATATTTGTTGTCTTTAATTAGCACCTAACTTAATATTTCTACTTACATTAATATCTATTAATTCTGGTTTAACTAAATTAAGATTTGACATAAGCTCTACATACTCATCAACATTTTTAACCTGCAATCTTGGATTAAATTTTTTTTCATTACCAATTGTACTAGATTCCTTTCCATTATAATCATGACCAGGATACAAAATAGTATCCTCAGGTAATTTTAACAATCTATTAAAGATCGAATTATAAGCATCTTTTGAACTACCATTTTGAAAATCTGTCCTACCAGTTCCATTAATTAAAAGAGTATCTCCTGAAAATAAACAGTTATCCATTAAGAAACTATAACTGTCAGAAGTATGACCAGGTGTATACATCGCTTTGATTTCTATTTGATCAATTTTTATTATTTCATCATCTTTTACTTTAATTTCGACAGCATCAGCAGGGGTGTGTTCCCCCATTAGTGTAGAGCAATTTGTTGCTTGCTTTAGTTTACTTGCACCAGTTACATGATCAGCATGAATATGGGTATCTATTACCTTAACTAATTTTAAATCTAATTCGTTTAGTAGCTCAATGTAGTTTTCAACATTTTCTATTACTGGATCAATTATTAAAGCTTCTCGGCCTTTTCCAGATGCAATTATGTAAGTGTAAGTTGATGATTTCGTGTCAAAAACTTGTTTAAAGATCATGACTTAAAGTAACACATGTACTTGTTATAATAAATCAAATATCCATATTACCCATATGGTTAAACATATTTTATTTATTATTGTTTTTTTTACATTCAGTTTTTCAAATACAGTAAGTGCTCACAATCATTTTCCCATAACTACCGATTCTAAACTCATGATTGAAAGAGGTAAAATTGCATATGAAAAAAATTGTGTTTCTTGTCATATGATTAATTTAGCTGGTGCTGAAAACTGGAAGGGTATGGATGAAGATGGGCATAGAAAAGCTCCTCCGTTAAACGGAACAGGTCATACTTGGCATCATGATGATAAAACTTTACATGCAATAATTAAATATGGATTAGCAAAATTAGTAAAAAATTACGAAGGTAAAATGATAGGATTTGAAGATCAATTATCTGATAAAGAAATTGATAGTATATTGGCTTATGTAAAGTCCTTTTGGCCTATTGATAAGTATGAATATCAAATTAATATGAGTAAGTAATTATGACAGCAACTACATTTCATTGGTCTTGTAGACATACCTGGAAAAGGAGTGCAAAAAATACAGCCTGGTGTGTGCTTGGTTGTGCGATTGGAGACTTTGGAACAATATTATTTTTTCAATTAACTCAAATTCCTTTTCCAGTTTTAGGAATAATGATTTTAGCAATCATTAACGGATTGATCACAAGTATTATTTTAGAAACAATAATTTTAATGACACAAAATTTTAATTTTGTTAACGCATTCAAAACAGCTTATGGTATGAGCTTAATATCAATGATCAGCATGGAAATCATGATGAACTTAACTGACTATGTGTTAACTGGAGGTGCAATTTTAACGTGGTGGGTGGTGCCAATAATGCTGATTGTAGGTTTTTTAACGCCTTGGCCTTATAATTATTGGAGATTAAAAAAATTTGGAATTGCCTGTCATTAAGTTTAAAGAATTCTTTTTAATAAATTGTCCCCAAAAAATATTTTGTGAATAATAACAGCAGTTATATGAAGTGCTATTAAA
>CACBGU010000013.1 GCA_902538885.1 uncultured Pelagibacteraceae bacterium | reverse complement strand
GTAGATTATTTTTATAATTCTTAGATAATAAAATGCTGCAACTACGGTAGATAACAATCCTACTATAGCTAAGAAAAACATTGATTGTTCTAATACAGCTTTAAAAACATAAAACTTAGCAAAGAAACCTGCTAGAGGCGGAATACCAGCTAAAGAAAACAGTATTACAAGCAAGCATAAAGATAATAGTGGATGGTTTTTTGACAATCCTGAGAGATCCTCAATATCCTCATAATATTGATCCTTTCTTCTTAACATCAATAGACAAGAGAAAAGAGCTAAATTCATAACTATGTATATTGAAATATAGATTATTGAACTTTGTATTCCTTCGTTTGAAGCTGTGGCTAGTCCTGCTAATGTGTAACCAATATGTCCAATAGAGCTATAAGCAATTAGTCTTTTAATATTGGTTTGCCCTATTGCAGCAACCGCTCCAAAAACCATGGAAGCTATTGATAAGAAAATTATTATCATTTGCCATTGATCAATTAAATTTAAGAAAGGAACATATAAAAATCTGATAAATACAGCTAAAGCGGCAATCTTTGGTACCATTGTAAAAAATAAAGTTACAGTCGTTGGTGACCCTTCGTAAACATCAGGTGCCCACATATGAAATGGAACTGCAGAAATTTTAAATGCTAAACCAACTAAGATAAATACAATTCCAAATGTTAAAACATATTCATTAGAATTTAATTGATTTGATATTACATCAAAATTAGTTGAGCCTGAAAAACCATAAATTAAAGAACATCCATATAATAACAATCCTGAAGATAGTGCACTCAAAACAAAATATTTCAAACCAGCTTCGGATGATTTTAGTTGATCTCTATTATATGTTGCTAGCACGTACAGAGCTAGTGATTGTAATTCTAGGCCCATATAAAAAACAATTAAATCATTTGAACTAATCATCACCATCATACCAAGAATAGAGCTCAAAATAAGAACTGGGTATTCGATATTGTATATTTTAAATGTTTTTAAATAGCTTGATGAAATAACTAAAACTAAAAAACCTCCAATTAAAGTTATAATTTTCATTAGTGAGGACATACTGTCAATCACAACACTTTCATTAAACAAAGTTTCCCTACTAACCGAGAATGTTTCGTTAATTGTTATTATTGCTGTAATTAAAATTACAAACAAAGATAGATTGAAAGTTATTTTTGAACTATTTTTTTTAAAAACACCCAAAACAAGTAGAAACATGATTGAAAGTGAAATAAATATTTCAGGCAATACTAAATTTAAATTTTCCATATTATTTACTAGCTATATTTGTGTTATGCATATTAATTAGATCGGTTACAGAAACTTCTATAGTATTTATTAACGGATCTGGATAAAATCCGAAGAATAAAGTTGGAATTGCTAGAAAAGATAAAATCAGATATTCCGATCTATTTAAATCAAACATCTTCTTAAGGTCTTCGTTAACTAGCTTTCCAAAAACAACTCTTTTATACAACCAAAGCATATATGCAGCTCCAAGTATTACTCCTAAACTAGCAATTACAGCTACTAGAAAATTATCCTTAAAAGCACCCATTAAAATTAAAAATTCTCCTATAAATCCACTTGTCCCCGGTAATCCCAATGCTGCCAAAGTAAATAACATAAACAAAATTGAATATTTAGGTATTATTGTAACTATTCCACCATACGAATTAATCATTCTCGAATGCATTCGATCGTAGACGACACCAACACATAAGAAAAGTGCTGCCGAAACTAAACCATGACTAATCATTTGAATAATGCTTCCTTCAATTCCTTGTTGCTGAAGAGTAAATATTCCTAATGTCACAAATCCCATGTGAGCGACAGAAGAATAAGCTATTAACTTTTTCATATCCTCCTGCATTAGAGCAATAAAAGAAGTGAATATAATTGCTATAACACTTAAAGTGTAAATTAATGGTGTAAAAACTTCTGAGGCTACAGGAAATAAACCTAGAGAAAATCTGATAAAACCATAGCCTGCCATCTTTAATAAAATTGCTGCTAATAATACAGATCCTGCAGTTGGAGCTTCAACGTGAGCATCTGGCAACCAAGTGTGTACTGGCCACATAGGGGTTTTGACTGCAAAAGAACTGAAGAATGCTAACCATAAAAGATTTTGATACTTAGTATCTATACCAAGTTCATAAAGCTGAATAACATCTGTTGTGCCTACAATCCAATAAATAGAAATTATTGCAACTAACATTAAAACAGAACCTAATAATGTATATAAAAAGAATTTAAAAGCTGAATAAACTCTTTTTGGACCACCCCAAATTCCGATAATTAAAAACATTGGAATTAATCCTGCTTCAAAGAATAAATAGAATACAACCAAATCAAGTGCACAAAAAACACCAATCATGAAACTTTCCATAATTAGAATTGCAATTAAAAAATCTCTTAATCTATTTTTGACGGAATTATTTACAGATATAATGCATAACGGAGTTATGAACGTAGTTAAAATAATAAATAAAATTGAAATACCATCCACTCCAACTTTGTAATTAATAAATCCTTCAATCCATGTTCTATCTTCTACGAATTGAAAGCTAGAAGTTGATTGGTCAAATGAAATCCATAGATAAATCGAAATTAAAAAATTTACTACAGTCGTAAATAAAGCAACATATTTAGCAGTTACATTGTTTCCTTCTTTATCTTTAGTAAAAAATAAAAATAAAGCACCAACTGTTGGCAATAATATTAAAGATGAAAGAATAGGAAAATTCATTATTTAACTATTAAAAAGGTTAGTAAAGCAGAGAAACCTAATAACATTACAAATGCATATTGATAGATAAAACCACTTTGAAATTTAGTTGCTTTAATTGAACATTTTTTTATGAAAGAGGAAATTCCATCAGGACCAAAACCATCGATTATAGTTCCATCGCAAAATTTCCATAAAAACAAACCTAGTTTTTTTGAAGATTTAATAAACAACACATCATATAACTCATCAAAGTACCATTTATTTACTAAAAAATTATACAAAGGTTTGTTCATTGAAGCTATTGAATTAGGTAATTCTTTGTTCTTAACAAATAAGTAGTAAGCAATTGGAATAGATAATAAAACCAAACACGGTGTTAAAAGTAAAAACCATAAAGGCGGGTGATCAGTACTCAAAGGCTCTAAAAACTTAATAGATTCTGCCCAGAATAAATTCTCACCATGACCAATAAATAGTCCTTTAAATAGAAAACCAGCAAACACAGCTCCTATTGAAAGAATAAATAATGGAACAAGCATAACTAATGGAGACTCGTGTGTTTCCTCTATCTTAATCTCTTTGTTACTGAACTCTCCATGGAAAGTTTTAAATATCAATCTCCATGAATAAATAGATGTTAAAAATGCTGTAATTATTCCAATCCCAGCTGCATAATAACCAGTCGTATTACCTTTTAAATACGCAAATTCTATAATTGCGTCTTTAGAATAAAATCCAGATAAAAATGGAAAACCAGTTAAAGCAAGTGTTCCTATTATCATTAAAGCATATGTATATGGTAGCTTTTTCCACACACCTCCCATGTTGTTAATATTTTGCTCATCCTTAAATGCGTGGATTACTGAACCAGATCCTAGAAATAATAAAGCTTTAAAAAATGCGTGAGTAAATAAGTGAAACATAGCAACATTATATGCACCTACTCCAGCTGCAAAAAACATATAGCCAAGTTGGCTACACGTAGAGTAAGCAATAATTTTTTTTATATCTGTTTGAACCAGAGCAACCGTTGCCGCAAAAAATGCTGTAGTCATTCCAACGATAGTTATAAAATTTAGTATTAATGGTGAATATTCATAAATCGGAGAACATCTGACTACTAAGAAAACACCAGCTGTTACCATTGTTGCTGCGTGAATTAATGCAGAAACTGGAGTTGGACCTTCCATAGCATCAGGTAGCCAAGTATGTAATAATATCTGTGCAGATTTACCCATTGCCCCTATAAATAAAAGCAAACAAACTAAATCTATTGCTTTAACTTCAAAACCTAAAAAGGATAAATTTTTATCTACAACTGTTGGAATTTGTTGAAAAACTTCCGAGTAATTAACTGTTCCAAATAAATAGAATATTAAAAAAATACCTAAAGCAAAACCAAAGTCACCTACTCTGTTTACAACAAATGCTTTTATGGCTGCAGCATTTGCACTTTCTTTTTTAAACCAAAAACCAATTAGAAAGTAAGAACAAAGACCAACACCTTCCCAACCGAAAAATAGTTGAATGAAATTATCTGATGTTACAAGCATCAACATTGCAAATGTGAATAATGATAAATAAGCCATAAATCTTGGCTTATGAGGATCATGGGACATGTAGCCAATTGAATAGATGTGCACTAAAGCAGATACGGAAGTTACAACTACTAACATTACTGCTGATAAAGGATCAATTAACATTGACCAATTTACATCAAGTGATCCTGAACTTATCCAGGTAGCTATAACAATATTTTCTTCATATTGATTTACAATTACTTGATAAAGAACATGAATTGATAAAAGTGCAGAAATTGAAACTAGAACACTTGTTACTATCTCAGAATTTCTATCACCGATATATCTTCCAAAAAAACCAGAGATAATTGAAGCAATAAGTGGAAGAAATATAATTGATAGTTCCATGATTATCCTTTTAACTTGTCTATTTCTTCAACTCGTATTGTTCCAGAGTTTCTGAAATACACGACAATGATTGCTAATCCTATTGCTGCTTCCGCTGCTGCAACAGTGAGAATAAATAGAGTAAAGACTTGTCCAGCCAAATCTCCCAAATAAATAGAAAAAGCAACTAAATTGACATTTACGGCAAGCAATATCAATTCAATGCTCATCAATATAACAATAATGTTCTTCCTATTAAGAAAAATACCAATTACACCAATTGAGAAAATAACAGCACCTAAAGTCAAATAATGCCCTAAACCTATATCAATCATCTATTTTGACTCCTTTATTGCTTTGAACTTCTAACACTTCTACACCTTCGGTTCTTTCTCTAGATATTTGCTTGATATAACTTTGTCTTTTAAGACCTGATCTTTGTCTAAATGTTAATACAATAGCCCCAACCATAGCTACTAATAAGATCATTCCACTTATTTGAAACACATGAATATAATCAGTGTATAAAATTTGGCCTAATGCATGAGTGTTGCTTACACTTATATTAGCAAGTGAATTATTAATATCAAAAATTTCTGGTTTATATTTCCAGCCACCTATCACAATTATAATTTCAAAGAAAATTAAAGTACTTATAATTAAACCAACTGGGATATGTTTAGAGGTTGCTTGACCTGCAAACCATTGGTTTTTTTGTTGGGCTACGTTTAACATCATAACAACAAACAAAAATAAAACTGCTACAGCCCCAACATAAACAATTAGCATTATCATTCCCAAAAATTCAGCACCAATCATTATGAAAAGACAAGATATGCTTATGAAATCAAGAATTAAGAAAAATACTGAGTGAACGGTGTTTTTAGAAGCGGTTACCATTATAGCTGAAACAACAGCAATTATAGAAAATGTATAAAAGAAAATAGCGTGTGCAATCATTTTTACCTATGGATATTGTCAGCTTTAATATTAGCCTCCAAAATATTCTCCCATCTATCACCATTATCTAATAATTTTTCTTTTGTGTAATAAAGTTCTTCTCTTGTTTCTGTTGAAAATTCAAAATTTGGACCTTGCACTATTGCATCTACTGGGCAAGCCTCTTCACATAAACCACAATAAATACACTTCATCATATCAATATCGTAACGAGTTGTTTTTCTACTTCCATCTTCTCTTTCAGCTGACTCGATAGTTATTGCCTGAGCTGGACACACTGCTTCACATAATTTACAAGCGATACATCTTTCTTCTCCGTTAGGATATCTTCTCAAAGCATGCTCACCTCTAAAACGAGGACTAATTTTACCTTTTTCAAAAGGGTAATTAATTGTTTTTTTTGATTTAAACAATTCTTTTATAGCAATCAACAAACCTCCAATGAAGTCTGTCATCAATATAGTTTTAAAAAATCTTGAAATCTTCATTATTAATTCACAGGTAAAAGGTTAAAATAAAACAAATAGCTAGCTGTTAATACCACCCAAATTAAAGAAAGAGGAAGAAAAACTTTCCAACCAAGTCTCATTAATTGGTCATATCTATATCTAGGTACTATTGCCTTAACTAAAGCAAAAAGAATGAATAAAAGAAGAATTTTTAATATTAACCATATTGCACCTGGTACTAACGTGAATGGATAAACATCAATTGGGGACATCCACCCACCTAAAAATAATATTGCTCCCATCGCACACATCAATAAAATATTTGCATATTCACCCAACCAAAACATTGCATACATCATTCCTGAATATTCTGTTTGATAACCGGCAACCAACTCTGCTTCTGCTTCAGGTAAATCAAACGGAGGCCTGTTAGTTTCAGCTAAAGCGGAAATAAAAAATATTACAAACATTGGAAATAATGGAATTACAAACCACATATTTTGTTGAGCAATAACGATGTCGTTTAAATTCAGTGAACCAACACAAAGTAAAACATTGATAATTATTACCCCAATTGAAACCTCATAAGATACCATTTGAGCAGCTGAACGAATTGCTCCTAAAAATGGATATTTGGAGTTTGATGCCCATCCACCCATTATTATTCCGTAAACACCTAGTGAAGAAACAGCAAATAAGTAAAGAATTCCAACATTGATATCTGCCAAAACCTGAGTTGCGCTAAATGGAATTACAGCCCATGCGATTAAAGCTAAAGTCATCGTGACTATAGGAGCCAGTATGAAAATCACTTTATTTGAACTAGATGGAATAATGATTTCTTTAAATATATATTTTAAAGCATCAGCTAAAGATTGTAATAAACCGAATGGACCAACAACATTAGGTCCTTGCCTTTTTTGAACAAAAGCCCAAACTCTTCTATCAAGCCAAACTATCATTGCTACAGAAACAAGAACAGGCACTAGTAAGAATAAAATCTTATAAACCTCTTGAAAAACTATGCTCAAGTATTCCATATTAACCTTCTGTACCTGTTGATTTTAAATTTAATTTAGAGTTATTACATTCAACCATCGTTTTTGATGATCTAGCAATTACATTTGAAAAATAATAGTCTTTTACATAGATTGTTAAATTTTCATTTTTAAATTCATTAATAGAATTATTAATCTCATTTACTTGTTTTTCTTTTTGTAAATTTAAATAGTTAAACATGCTGCTTTCCAATTCATCTTTGTCATTAAATAATTTTCTATTATTCATAAATTCAGCCAGTTCATTAATTATTTGCCAATCTTCTTTTGCATCACCTGGTGGATATGATGCTTTATAAGCTTTTTGAATTTTTCCTTCTAAATTTGTAAAGTACCCATCTTGTTCAGTGTAAGCGGCTCCTGGTAAAATAATATCAGCAGACTCAGCACCTTTATCACCATGGCTACCTTGGTAAATTATGAATTCATCTTTTTTATCAAATTCTAAATTGTCTTGACCTGCAAGATAAACAATATCAAATTTATGTTCTTTTAAATCACTTATTAAATTATTTTCATTATTAATTATTCCAAGATCAATATTTCCTACAGTTGCTGCATCAGTTGATAAAATATTTAAAGAGTTCCATTCATCTAAAATTTTATTATTTTTTGATAAAAATTCTTTTGTTTTATTAAACAAAAATTCTGAAGACTTTAATCTAAGTAGAGACTCACCAATAATGATTATTGGTTTTTTTGAATTTATAATTTCTTTAGATATGTCATGATTTCCTTCAAGAATATTATTTAAAGTTTGCGTTTGACCATCTAAACTTTGATAAGGATAAGTTAAATCACCAACATCATTAAGTGAAATAATTTTTGTATTATTGTTTAAGTAAGCTTTTCTAATTCTAGCATTTAAAATAGTTGCCTCATATCTTGGATTTGCACCTACTATCAAAATTAAATCAGCCTCTTCAATGCCATTTATAGAAGAATTAAATAAATAGTTTTCTCTTTTTGAAGTATTTATAAATCTATTATCAGATCTTGACTCATAATTTTTACTATCAATTGTTCGATCAAAAAATTCTTTAAAAATATAACTAGTCTCCATATTGGTTAAATCGCCAACAAAACCACATATTTTTTCTTTTGATGTGTTTTCAATTTTAGATTTAATTATTTTATACACTTCATCCCATGAAGCCTTTTCAAACTTGCCGTTGTATTTGATAAATGGATTATCTAATCTTTGATGTAAAAGACCGTCACAAGCATATCTTGTTTTGTCTGAGATCCATTCTTCATTAATATCTTCATTTATAATTGGAAGTACTCTTTTGACTTCCCAATCATATGTATCTACTCTTACGTTTGATCCTATTGCGTCCATTACATCAATTGTTTCTGTTTTCTTTAGTTCCCATGGTCTAGCTTCAAATACATAAGGTTTTGATGTTAGGGCTCCTACCGGACATAAATCTACAACGTTAGCAGATAATTCAGATTGCATTGATTGCTCTAGATAAGTTGTAATCTGCATATCTTCACCTCTTCCAATTGCACCGAGCTCTGGAACTCCAGCAACTTCCGTTGCAAATCTTACACATCTCGTACAGTGAATACATCTTGTCATTTGAGTTTTAATCAATGGTCCCATATTTTTTTCAGGAACAGCTCTTTTATTTTCTTTAAATCTTGATTTGTCTACTCCATAGTACATTGATTGATCTTGAAGATCACATTCACCACCTTGATCACATACTGGACAATCTAGGGGATGGTTTGCTAATAAAAATTCCATCACTCCCTTACGAGCTTTTTCTACTAAGGCAGTATTTGTTTTAATATTCATGCCCTCAGCAGCTGGCATAGCACATGAAGCAATTGGTTTAGGAGATTTTTCCATTTCAACTAAACACATTCTGCAGTTACCTGCGATAGATAATTTTTCATGGTAACAAAATCTTGGAATTTCAACTCCAGCTTTTTCGCAAGCTTGAAGTACTGTTAAACCTTCTTCTACTTCTACTTCAATTTCATTTACTTTTAATTTAAGCATTTTTTTTATCCAATAAATGTTGATCTACTAAATATGGAATATTGTTTTTCTTTTGAACAATAGGATCCAAATTATTTCTTTTCTCAATTTCTTTTTTAAAGTGTCTAAGCAATCCCTGAACTGGCCATGATGAACCTTCTCCAAAAGCGCAAATAGTATGTCCTGCAATTTGATTTGTAACATCACCTAACATATCTACTTCATCTTTAGTTGCATCACCTTTTGCCATTCTCTCAAGCATTCTCCACATCCATCCAGAACCTTCTCTACAAGGTGTACATTGTCCACAGCTTTCATGTTTGTAAAATCTTGCAATCCTTGCCATGCATTTAATTATGTCTTGATCTTTATTAATTACGACTATACCTGCTGTACCAAGTCCACTTTTTTCTTCAACACAAGCATCAAAGTCCATTTTTAAAGTTTCACATCTTTCTTTGGGTATTAATGGCATTGAAGAGCCTCCAGGAATAACAGCCTGTAAATTTTCCCAACCACCAATTACACCACCAGCATGAACTTCTATTAATTCTTTTAAAGGAATACTCATTTCTTCTTCAACGTTACAAGGATTGTTTACATTTCCAGAAATGCAGAAAATCTTAGTTCCAGTATTTTTTTCTCTTCCTAAAGAAGCAAACCATTTAGCCCCTCTTCTTAAAATAGTTGGAACCACTGCAATTGTTTCAACATTATTGATTATTGTAGGGCACCCATAAAGACCTATCAAAGCTGGAAAAGGAGGTTTTAATCTAGGTTGGCCTTTTTTACCTTCTAAACTTTCAAGCAGTGCTGTCTCTTCGCCACAAATATAAGCTCCAGCACCATAGTGAATGTAAACATCTAAATCCCAACCAGTACCTGCTGCATTTTTACCTAATAGTTTTTTTTCATACGCTTCATCAATTGCTACTTGAAGTTTTTGACCATCAACAAAATATTCACCTCTTATATAAATGTAACAGACATGTGCTTGAACTGCATAAGATGCAATCAAACAACCTTCTATTAACTTGTGAGGTTCAAATCTTAAAATATCTCTATCTTTACATGTTCCTGGTTCAGACTCATCGCCATTAATAACTAGGTAATGTGGTCTAGATCCAACTTCTTTTGGCGCAAATGACCATTTTAAACCAGTAGGAAATCCTGCCCCACCACGTCCTCTTAATTGAGATTCTTTAATTTCATTTATTATCCAATCTCTTCCTTTTTCAGTAATTTTTTTTGTGTTTACCCAATCACCTCTCTCTTGCGACGAAGTTACATCTGAGCCTTTATCATTATATAAATTTTGAAAAATTCTATCTTGATCTTTAAGCATTTTTTAAATCCATTAAAGTTTTTCTGTTATTTTCTGGTTCATTATTTACTCTTCCTCTATATGAACCAGGTTTTGGAGTTTCTCCATTTAGAATTTTATCTAAAATATCTAAAGTTTTTTGTTTATCTAAATCTTCATAATAGTCATCATTAATTTGCATCATTGGTGCATTGACACATGCCCCTAAACATTCAACTTCCATCCAAGAACAGCTTTTATCATTTGATAATTCACGTTCGTTTTCAGAAATTTTTTCTTTACAGGCCTCAACTAATTGATTTGCACCTCTTATCATACATGGTGTTGTGGTGCATACTTGAACAAAGTATTTACCTACAGGAGCTAAATTATACATTGTATAAAAAGTAGCTACCTCATAAACTTTAATATACGGCATATCTAAAAACTTAGCTATGTACTTCATTGCAGCTAATGGTATCCAATTATTATTTTGTTTTTGAGCAATATAAAGTAAAGCCATTACAGCACTTTGCTGTTTACCTTCAGGGTATTTTGCAACAATAGCTTTTGCTGCTTCTAATGATGACGCATTAAATTCAAAACTTTCTGGTTGATCTTTAGCGGGTTTTCTTAAACTCATCTGTCTACCTCACCAAAAACAATATCTAAAGAACCCAATACCGCAGGAACATCTGCTAACATATGACCTTTAATTAGATAATCCATTGATTGTAAATGTGAAAAACCTGGTGCTCTTATTTTACATTTGTAAGGTTTACTTGATCCATCTGATATTAAATAAACACCAAATTCTCCTTTTGGTGCCTCAACAGCTGTATAAATTTCATCTTTTGGAACCCTATATCCCTCTGTGAAAAGTTTAAAATGATGTATTAAAGCTTCCATTGATTGTTTAATTTCTGCCTTAGGTGGAGGGCTAATCTTGCCATCTAATGATTTAATTGGACCTTTTTCCATTTTAGCAAGACATTGTTTGATAATTGAAACACTTTCTTTCATTTCTTCAATTCTGCATAGATATCTGTCGTAACAATCTCCATTTTTTCCAACTGGAATTTTAAAGTCTAAACTTTCATAGCAGTCGTAAGGTTGAGATTTTCTTAAATCCCACGGAATACCTGATCCTCTAATCATGACTCCTGAAAAAGAATAATCTAAGGCATCTTCTTTTGTGACCACTCCTATATCTACATTTCTTTGTTTAAAAATTCTATTATCAGTTAACAAACTTTCTAAATCATTAATTATTTTTGGAAACGTTTCACAAAATTTTGCAATATCTTCTTCTAAACCTTTTGGCAAATCTTGATGAACACCTCCTGCTCTAAAATAATTCGCATGAAGTCTTGATCCTGAAGCTCTCTCATAAAATGTCATTAGAGTTTCCCTTTCCTCGAAACCCCAAAGAGAAGGTGTTAATGCTCCTACATCAAGAGCTTGAGTTGTAACGTTTAAAATATGACTTAAGATTCTCCCAATCTCACAAAATATAACTCTTATGTATTGCGCTCTAATTGGTACATCTATTTGAAGTATTTTTTCGATAGCTAGTGCGAAAGCATGTTCCTGATTCATTGGAGCGACGTAATCTAATCGATCAAAATAAGGAACTGCCTGCATGTAAGTTTTGTTTTCTATGAGTTTTTCTGTTCCTCTATGAAGTAAACCGATGTGAGGATCAGCCTTCTCTACTACCTCTCCATCCAGCTCTAGAATTAATCTAAGAACACCATGAGCTGCAGGATGCTGAGGGCCAAAATTTAAATTTAAATTTTTAATTTTTTTTGTCATTATTCTCAATTTCTTCTTTAATGTATTTTGTTCCTTCCCAAGGACTTTCGTAATCAAAATTTCTATAATTTTGTTCAAGCTTTACTGGTTCACTAATCACTTTTTTTTGATCTTCGCTATATCTAATTTCTGAGTGACCCGTTAATGGAAAATCTTTTCTCAATGGGTAACCTTCAAATCCATAATCAGTTAGTATTCTTCTTAGATCCGGGTGATCCTTGAAAGATACCCCATACATATCAAAAACCTCTCTTTCCATCCAGTTTGCTGATGGAAAAATACTAGTTAATGATGGAATAACTTCATTTTCAGCTATTGAATATTTTACAATCAATCTTTGATTAAATTCATGACTTAAAAACAGGTATACTACTTCAAACCTTTGATTTTGTTCCGGGTAATCAACAACTGTAATATCTATTAGTTGTCTAAATTTAGTATCTTGATTTGTTTTTAAAAAAATAGCGACATCAATAATGTCTTCCTTATCTGTTTCAATATAAATTTGGTTATGTTTAATTTCTGTATTGTTAATTTTGGTAGTTAACTCAGAATTAATTTTTTTTTCTAGATCTTCTAAACTTTTCATAACTATCTAATAAAAGATCCTTTTTTTCTAATTTTTTTTTGTAGTTGTAGTATTCCATATAATAGTGCCTCAGCTGATGGAGGACATCCCGGCACATAAACATCTACTGGAACAATTCGATCACAACCTCTAACAACTGAATATGAATAATGATAATATCCACCTCCATTTGCGCAACTACCCATTGAAATCACATATCTTGGTTCAGGCATCTGGTCGTAAACTTTTCTTAAAGCTGGCGCCATTTTATTTGTTAAAGTTCCTGCAACTATCATAACATCTGATTGTCTAGGGGAACCCCTTGGAGCTGCTCCAAATCTTTCTAAATCATATCTCGGCATAGCTGTTTGCATCATTTCCACGGCACAACATGCTAATCCAAAAGTCATCCAATGTAGTGATCCTGATCTTGACCAGTTAATTAAATTGTCAAGTGATGTAGTTATAAAACCATTCTTACTAAAATCTTCTGCAAGTTGTTTAAATTCCTCAGGAACTTGATCTATTTTATTATTCATTGTGGTTTATAATTTTTATTCCCAGTCTAAAGCACCTTTTTTCCATTCATAAATAAAACCTATTGTAAGAATGAACAAAAAAATCATCATTGATGAAAAACCTAATAATCCAATATTTCCAAGAGATATCGCCCATGGAAATAAAAATGCTATCTCTAAATCAAAAATAATAAATAGAATTGCAACTAAATAAAATCTAACATCAAATTCCATTCTTGAATCCTCGAAAGGTTCAAAACCACACTCATAAGCTGAAAGTTTTTCAGGATCAGGTTTTTTAGGTGATAGAATAAAGTTTACAACCACAAAAGCACAACTTAATCCAAGAGCTAAAACTAAAAATATTATTATTGGTAGGTAATCTTTTAAAAAATCAGATAACATGAAAATCTATATATCAGTTTTTATCTGTTGTTGAAGGGCTGATACGTCACATTTTTATTAATATTAACATTGAAAAATGCGAAAAAGTGGCGGGAGTGAAGGGACTCGAACCCTCGACCTATCGCGTGACAGGCGATCGCTCTAACCAACTGAGCTACACCCCCACTTTGTTGTTTTGGTGGGCAGTAAAGGACTCGAACCTTTGACCCCCTCGGTGTAAACGAGATGCTCTACCAACTGAGCTAACCGCCCAAAACAAGGCTACTTATTACATCAACACTTAAATAATGTAAATTAATTATTATTGAATACTAGCTTGAGATTTTTCGTCTTTTTTGGATATATCGACCTCAACCCACTCTGTAGGTTTAAGTTCTTTTGTCAAAGCTATTTTTATAACCTGATCAGCATATTCAACTGGAGTGATCTTAATATCGTCTATAATTTTCTTAGGCATATCCACTAAATCTTTTTCATTCTCTTTAGGAATTAAAACTTCTTTTATTCCAGCTCTGTGTGCTGCTAATAATTTTTCTTTTAAACCACCAATTGGTAATACTTGGCCTGTTAAAGTTACTTCGCCAGTCATAGCAATATCTCTTCTCACAGGAATGTTAGTAATTGATGAGACTATCGATGTTACCATTCCAATACCAGCAGACGGGCCATCTTTTGGTGTAGCTCCTTCAGGAACATGAATATGAAAATCTTTTTTCTCAAAAATAGGTGGAATTATTCCATATTCTAAACATTTTGATCTTACAAAAGATTTTGCGGCCTTAACCGATTCCTGCATTACGTCACCTAATTTACCAGTGATTTGCATTCTCCCTTTACCAGGCATTGTAACGGTTTCAATTTTTAAAATTTCTCCACCATACTCAGTCCAAGCAAGTCCTGTTACTATACCTACTCTATTTTCAGACTCTAATTCTCCAAACTTAAACTTAGGTACACCTAAAAAATCAGATAAATTTTTATTATTTATTCCAACTTCTTTTTCTTCACCTGCAACAATTTTTTTAACAACTTTTCTTGCAAGTTTTGAAATTTCTCTTTCAAGATTTCTAACCCCTGACTCTTTTGTATATCCTCTAATGACTTCTTTTATAATATCATTATCCAGCTTCATTTCTTTTTCTTTAACACCATTATCTTTGATTTGTTTTGGTAATAAATACTTGTTTGCGATACTAATTTTTTCATCCTCAGTGTAACCTGCTAATCTAATCACTTCCATCCTATCTAACAAAGGAGGTAGAATATTTAAAGTATTAGCGGTGGTTACAAACATCACATCAGACAAATCATAATCAACTTCTAAATAATGATCATTAAAGGTAGTATTCTGTTCAGGATCTAGAGCTTCTAATAATGCTGAAGACGGATCTCCTCTATAATCATTTCCAATTTTATCAATTTCATCTAATAAAATTAATGGGTTTTTTGTGCCAGCTTTTTTCATCATCTGAATAATTTTTCCTGGCAATGATCCAATATAAGTTCTTCTATGACCACGTATTTCTGCTTCATCTCTCATTCCACCAACTGACATTCTAACAAATTCTCTATTTGTAGCTTTTGCAATTGATTTTCCTAAAGACGTTTTTCCAACTCCTGGGGGTCCAACCAAACATAAAATTGGTCCTTTGATTTTTTCCATTCTTTTTTGAACAGCTAAAAACTCTATTATTCTCTCTTTAACTTTTTCTAATCCAAAGTGGTCTTTATCAAGAATATCTAAAGCTTTCTTTAAATCTATATCTACTTCGCTTTTTTTATGCCATGGAAGTTCAGTCATCCAATCTAAATAATTTCTAACAACTGTTGCCTCTGCAGACATTGGACTCATGTTTTTTAATTTCTTTAATTCTTGTAAACATTTTTTCTCGACCTCTTTTGGCATCTTTGCTTTTGTTATTGCTTTATTCAAGCTTGTTGTTTCATCTTTACCATCTTCAATTTCGCCAAGTTCTTTTTGAATAGCTTTTAGTTGCTCATTTAAATAATACTCTCTTTGAGTTTTTTCCATCTGGGTTTTAACTCTTCCCCTAATTCTTTTTTCAACACCAATAATACTTGTTTCGTTTTCCATTATTTTAATAATGGCGTTTAATCTTTTCTTTACATCTACAGTTTCAAATATTTGTTGTTTTTCAGAAATAGTAGCTGTTATATGAGATGCAATATTATCTGCAATCTGTGATGGGTCTTTTAATTGTTTAATTGTGTTTATGGTTTCATTAGAAATTTTTTTATTTATAGATGTTAATTTTTCTAATCTTCTTAAAGCTGTAGCAGCTAAAGGAAATAAATCCTCATCTTTAGGAGAAACGTCATTATAGTGTGTGTAATCACATGTTATAAACTTTTCATTATCCTTAAAGTCTAAAATTTTTACTCTTTTAATACCTTCAACTAAAACTTTAACAGTTCCGTCAGGAAGCTTTAATAGTTGCAATATACTTCCTTCACAACCATACATAAATACATCTGTTTTTTTAGGGTCATCAATTTCTGAATTTTTTTGAGTTACTAAAATAATTTTTTTATCTTTTTTCATTACTTCATTAAGTGCTGAAATAGATTTATCTCTTCCTACAAAAAGAGGGATTACCATACTTGGAAAGACTACAATGTCTCTCAATGGGAGTAAGGGTAGTGAAATTTTGACGTCCATACAAACAATATGGATATTATATTTTATAATGCAATAGGTTTTTATTACTTATTAAGGATATTAAGCCGCTGTGGTCTTATTTGACTTAGATTTATTGTCACCTTTAGTATGTACTAATATTGGTTGTGACTGTCCTTTTGCTGCACCTGCATCAACGATAACTTCTTCAATATTATCTTGACTTGGAAGATCATACATTGTTTTTAATAAAATATTTTCTAGAATTGATCTTAAACCTCTTGCTCCAGTTTTTTTGCTAATTGCTTTTTGCGCTATTTCTTTTAAAGCATTTTCTTTAAAAGTTAGTTTAGCACCATCCAATTTAAATAACTCTTGATATTGCTTTGTTAAAGAATTTTTTGGTTCTTGTAATATTTTTATTAAAGATTTTTCATCTAAATCCTCTAGTGTTGCTATCATTGGAAGTCTTCCAATAAATTCTGGAATCAATCCAAATTTTAATAAATCTTCTGGCTCTAAACCTTTCATCCATTCACCAGTTTTTTTATCTTGAGTATTTTTAACATCTGCACCAAAACCAATTGATGTCCCCTTGTCTCTTTGAGAAATAATTTTATCAAGACCTGCAAAAGCACCACCACAAATAAACAAAATATTTGTTGTATCTACTTGTAAAAATTCTTGTTGTGGATGTTTTCTGCCTCCTTGAGGTGGAACACTTGCAACTGTTCCTTCCATTATTTTAAGGAGAGCTTGCTGAACTCCTTCTCCAGATACATCTCTTGTAATTGATGGGTTTTCAGATTTTCTACTAATTTTATCAACCTCATCAATATAAACTATTCCTCTTTGCGCTTTTTCAACATTATAGTCAGATGCTTGCAACAATTTTAAAATAATATTTTCAACATCCTCTCCAACATAACCTGCTTCTGTTAGAGTAGTTGCATCAGCCATTGTAAATGGAACGTCTAGAATTCTAGCAAGAGTTTGTGCAAGCAATGTTTTTCCACAACCTGTGGGACCCACTAAAAGTATATTAGATTTAGATAGCTCAACATTTTTACTTGTTTTGCTTTCATAATTTAATCTTTTGTAATGATTGTGTACTGCAACAGATAATACTTTCTTTGCATGAGCTTGACCAATTACATAATCATCTAATACTGAACAAATTTCCTTCGGGGATGGAAGACCATCTTGATGTTTTACAAAAGTATCTTTGCTCTCTTCTTTAATTATGTCCATACATAGCTCAACACATTCATCACAGATGAAAACAGTTGGACCAGCAATCAACTTTCTTACTTCATGTTGGCTCTTGCCACAGAAAGAACAGTAAAGAATATTTTTATTATTTGTTGTCATTTTAATTTTTATAACGAATCAATTTAATTACTTTATTATATAAGACTCGCACTAATCAAGTTTCGATTAATAATGACTCAATATATTGTGTATTAAGATCTTTTTTCTACTACTTCGTCAATAAGTCCAAAAGATTGTGCGAAATCTGCTGTCATGAAATTATCTCTTTCAAGAGCAGACTTTATTTCTTCAACACTTTTTCCAGTATGCTTAGAATAAATTTCATTAAGTCTTTTCTTTAAGGACAAAACTTCGTTAGCATGAATTTCAATATCAGTAGCCTGTCCTTGGAAACCTGCAGAGGGTTGATGAACCATTATTCTTGAGTTTGGTAATGAAAATCTTTTTCCTTTAGTTCCTGCGGCAAGTAAGAAGGATCCCATAGAAGCTGCTTGACCCATACATAAAGTAGAAATGTCTGGCTTCACATATTGCATTGTATCGTAAATACCAAGTCCTGCTGTAACCAAACCTCCTGGGCTATTAATGTATAAGTAAATTTCTTTTTTTGGATCTTCAGCCTCTAAAAATAATAATTGAGCAGTAACTAACGAAGCAACATTGTCATTAATTTGACCTGTTAAAAAAATGATTCTTTCTTTTAATAGTCTTGAATAAATATCGTAAGCTCTTTCACCTTTGCTAGATTGCTCAACAACCATTGGTACAAGATTGCTCATGTGTTCTGATAATTTTGTTGTCATAAGTTGATTCGTCCTACTTATACAACTTGAGATTACTTTTTGCTAACTTTTTTTGCTTTTTTAGCTGCTGGCTTTGATTTTGCCTTTTTTGTTGCAGGTTTTTTTTCTTTCGCAGATGTTGTAGATGATTTTTTCTTAGTTTCTTTTTTTTCTTCACCATGGTTATGGTCATGATCATGGTCGTGTTTATGAGCTTCTTTTAAAATCTTTTCAGCCTCTTCTTTTGAAATTTCTTTCTTATTTGCTTTACCTTTTTCTTTAATTAAATTTAAAATTTTTTCTTCATATACGGTTCCTCTTAAACTCGCTAATGCAGATGGATTTTTTTGATAAAAATCCATAACCATTTTTTCTTGACCTGGCATCATTCTTAATTGTTTTTGCACTTCTGCTTGAACCTCTTGCTCTGTTACTTTAATTTGATTTTTTTCACCAAACTCGTTTAAAATTAATCCAGTTTTAATTCTAGTTTTTGCTTTATCTTCAAAGTTTTTTTTATTTTTCTTCGCTTCTTCCTCAGACATGCCTTGTGAAAGAACCTTAATCTCTTCCTCAATTAAATTTTCTGGAACTTCATCTATTTTAATTTTTTCTATTTCTTTTAAAATTTGGTTTTTAGATAATTGATCTAGAGAATTTTTATATTCATCATTAATTTGTTTTGAAATTAATGTTTTTAAATCTTTTAAATCTTTTGCTCCTAAATTTTTTGCAAAATCATCATCAATTTTTACTTCTTCTGATTGCTTAACACTTAAAATTTTACAATTAAATTTAGCTTTTTTGTTTACTAAATCTTTTTCTGGAAAATTTTCTGGCAAAGTTGCTTCTACAACTTTTTCATCATCTTTCTTAACACCAATTAATTGTTCGTCGAAACCTTTCAAAAATAAGTCTTTACCTAAAGTTAACTGAGTATTCTTTCCTTCACTTCCTTTAAAATCCTTACCATCAACTGTTGCTTTATAATCTAAAGAAACTAAATCTCCTTTTTTTGCTTTTGTATCAGCGCTGACTTCTTTAAAATTTGGTTGATTTTTAGCGATTTCTTTTATTCTTTTATCTGTTTCGCTATCATCAATTTTTACTGTGTATTCATCAAATTTAATATTTTCTAAAGATTTAATTTCTACTTTTGGCAATTCTGTTACTGATAAAATATACTCAAGATCTTTATCTTCACCGTAAGTCTTTAGATCAAGCTTTGGTTGACCAGCTGGTTTAATTTTATTTTCTTCTAATGCTTTTGTAGATGTTTCTTTTAAAACTTTATCTAAAACTTCTCCAAAAACTGCTTTACCAAATTGTCTCTTTAAAATTTCTTTTGGAACTTTGCCTGGTCTAAATCCTTTAAGATTTACACTACCTTTTATCTCTTCATATTTTTCATCCATATAAGAGTTCATCGTCTCTTTATCGATAAAAATTTTAAGATCTTTATTTAATCCTTTTTTATTTTCTACTGTAACTTTCATAATGTTTTAATGGTAGGGCGAAAAGGACTCGAACCTTCACATGTTGCCATATTGGTTCCTAAGACCAACGCGTCTACCAATTCCGCCATCGCCCCACAAATTACGAGGTTTTATATATTATTGAAACTATTTGTCCAATGACAATTGTTAAAAAATTATCTATTTATCTAGCAAAATTTATACTAATTTATAAAAAATGATTGTTTCACCTTGCATAAGCATTTGTAAAACTGATCCTTCAACAGGCTACTGTTATGGTTGCGGGAGAAGCAATGAAGAAAAAAGAATTTGGAAACTTGAAGAAACAACTGAAGAATGGAAAAATAATAATTTAGAAATAATTAGAAAAAGGCTTTCAGGCTGGCAATTAGATAGTTTTAATGAATCTTATGATCATAAAGTTAACAATGGTATATCTCTTTTCAAGAAGAATTTAAAAAATGAGTAAATCATCAATAGTCATTATTATTTATATAATTGGTCTTATTTTCGGTGCCCTTGTGTTAGACATTTGGAGTGCTGAAACAAGTCCAAAAGCATTACTAGGTATAGGTTGGACAGCATTATTTTTGATTGGCTTATTTTTTGCAGATAAAAATGAAAAAAAATAATCGTCTTATTTTTTTTTTATTTATTTTTTTTATTCTAGCTCCAGTTTCTAAATCATATTCAGAAATCATAATACTAAGTAAATGTGATCATAAAGAAGATGGTTTTTTGAAAAACGAATATATATTGAATCTCAATGAATTAATCATGACACGTAATTACGTTTATAATGAAAAAACTTATCAAAAATATAAGGTTACTGATTTAAGTGTTAAAAAGAAAAACTCCTATGTGAGAAATATTTATGAAGAAGATGGAAAAATACTCACATTAAAACATGGATATCCACAATTTTATACTCAAATTTTATTTGAAAAAGATAAACCTGAAATATTTGTTAAGGCTGTTTTAAATGATGTTGAAAGTTTATCCAAAATCTCTACTTGTAAAAAAATAGAGAAATTTGATCAACAAAGTTAATTTTTACCTTTTTTTTCATCTTTATTTTTTGTTAAAAATTTTTTCTTAAGTTCAAATCTGCTATTTGTAATGTTTGAACGATGTTTAGCGTATGCTTGTTTTTGCGCTTGTCTCATTGCTCTTTTAGATGACATAATAATTTAATTTAATATTCAATTTCTAAAGTATCAATAACTTTTAAGCTCTTATCTGAAATAACAATCTCTCCAGATGAAGGTGCATAATTTAAAATTTCAGAAATCACTACATAATGAGTAACAAAAACTAAGTTTTGATCTTTATCCCAAGTGCTTATAAATTTATCAAAATCAATAATTTGCTTTTTTCTATTATTGGCAAATTTTGCACTAAAAAAAGAATTCAAAAAATTTTTAGTTTCATATTTTTTAAAAGCAATAGATGCAGTTTCTTTGCATCTGCACCATTCACTAGAATAGACTTCTCCTATTGGAATTTTATTTTCCTCAAAAAAATTACCAATTTTTTGTGATTGAACTCTACCACCATCACTTAAATTTCTTTGGGTAGCACAATCATTAATATTAAAATTATCTGGATCACCGCCACCAGGAGCATAAGCATGTCTTATGAAAATTAATTTTCCACCCTTTTGTAATTCATTAATTAAAGTTTGTTTTGAATCTGCTTTAACTGAGGGATTAATGCATATAAATATTATAATTAAATAATTAAAAATTTTCATTTATGAACATTAAAATAGATAATTTAAATAAAACAATTCTTAAATGTAAAAAATGCCCAAGACTTGTTAATTTTATAAAAAAAATTTCAACAGAAAAAAGAAAGCAGAATATAAATGAAACTTACTGGGGAAAACCAGTTACAGGATTTGGTGCTATTGATGCAAAAATTTTAATAATTGGATTAGCCCCCGCAGCACATGGGGGAACAAGAACTGGAAGAGCTTTTACAGGTGATAAATCTGGAGATTTTTTATTTAAATGTTTATTTAAGGCTAAAATATCAAACCAACCAAATTCAGAAAATCTAAATGATGGTCTTAAATTAAAATCAACATATATAACTAATATTTTAAAATGTGTTCCTCCAGGAGACAAACCTAAAATAGAGGAATTAAATAATTGTTCAAAATATTTTGATAGTGAGATTTATAATTTAAAAAAATTAAAAACTATTATTGCATTAGGAAAGGTGGCATTTGATAATTGTGTTAAATTCTATAAAAAAAAATATTCTTTTAATCAAAAGATAAAATTTATTCACGGAAAATCCTATTTACTACCAGGAAATATTAAACTAATTGCCTGTTATCACCCTAGCCCTAGAAATGTAAACACTAAGCTTGTATCTGAAAGAA
This sequence comes from uncultured Pelagibacteraceae bacterium, assembly GCA_902538885.1. GTDB lineage: Bacteria > Pseudomonadota > Alphaproteobacteria > Pelagibacterales > Pelagibacteraceae > Pelagibacter. The sequence goes on along the minus strand of CACBGU010000013.1, from coordinate 2,970 downwards.
TGATTGTAGATTTATTTAAAAAAGCTAGGAAAATATCTATTAACTAGAAGTATAGGGTTTAAAGTCTAATAAGATTTTTTCTGGAATTTTTACTGGCTTAAATTTTTCATTTATAAATACTAGATGAATTTTAGCTTCTACGATCAATTCCTCATCTTTAAATATTGATTGATTCATTAAAAAAGAAGTTTTTGAAGTAGAGTCTACAAAAGATTTAATTTGTAAATCATCTTCTAAATATGCAGATTTTTTATATTCAATATTGCACGATTTAACAATTATAAGAGCACCAAAATCATTTTTTATTTTTGTATTGCTTAATCCAATAGTTGATAACGCTTCAGTTCTAGCTCTTTCTAAATATTTTAAATAGTTAGCATAGTACACAACTCCACCAGCATCTGTATCTTCATAATACACTTTAACATTATGACTAAAGTTTTTATGCATAAATAAATAATATCAAATAAATAAAAATTTAATAGAAACTAAGATATAATATCTTAAATGAAAATTTATATAATTTGGTTAATCGGAGTAGTTTTATGGAACTTTGGATTTCCAAATGCAATTCCAATCGCTGATGTTATCGCAGCGATTTTATTATCGTTTTTAAGTATTGGATTAAAAAAGTATTTAAAATGGTAATTAATCTGCTGAAAAATAAATATTCTGAAAATAAGAAATTGATTTCATTTTAGAATTATCAGTATCTGCCATTATAGCCAAACCATCTAATTCATTCACATCTAGATCATGAAATTTTTTAAAATCTTCCTTAACATTAGCTTTCACCGTTACCCAAACATTCAGATTATCTTTTGTAGTTGCTAATACATTATCTATTGATTTTTTTGTATAAGGGCTTGGCCAACTCTGTCCGACTACACTATTACTTGAAAAAACGTAATTAATTGCTCTATTTGAAAGTGGTGTTGCTCCTGTTTTTTTCACTGCAAAAACTCTAGCTGCAAAATCATGACCTTTTTTGGATTTTTCATTAATACCTTGCAAATCTTTTTCAATTTTCCATGTTATGTTGATAAATGGGGTCTTGTTTAGGTCAATTTTAACTTCTTTTCCAAGACCAGAAGCAGCATTATCTGCTACGGCTTTTAAAAAATTACCATTCTCATTTGATCCAACAGAATAAACTGTTTTATTATCCGCTCCTCTCACCTTACGAACATCAAGTTCTGAAAGCTCTTGCTCTGTAAATTTAAAAATATTCATATTTTCAGCGAGTGCAGAGTTAAGTAAAATTAATGATGTAATAAAAATATAAAAAAATTTAAACATGATCTTCTTATAGATAAATTATTTATAAATTCAATATTCAGTCACAATTTAAACATTCTAAATTCAAGATTGATTGTTAAATGAACAATATGAAAATTATATTTGTTTTTTTACTTTTGATTTATTGGTCGTTTATGATATCTGCACCGGTAGTATCTAAGGAGATTAAATCGGGTGGATCAAGAGTTATTAACTCAAAAATAGACCTAATTTCTAAGGTAAAAGGATAATTTTAGGAGCAACACATGTACCATTATGTATTTGCTTAAAAGCATCTCCCCCACTTTTTAATTCTCTAAATTCAATCCAATCTAGTGACCCAATATCTTTATTTGCTAAAATCTTTAAAGTTTGCTCAAAATCTTTATTTGTATAGCAATAAGTGCCTATTACAGTCACTTCTTGTAAAGTCATTTTTCTAAAATTAAAGGTTCCAGCAGGCTGAGTTAAACCTATGTGAATGATGGTTCCACCTGGTTTGACTACTTCGATTGCTTGTTGTCTTGAGATTTCCAGTCCAACCGTATCAAAAACTATATCAAACTTATTACTAGCTATTTCCTTGTCATTTGGAGCTACATATTTTGCTTCCAAATATTTGGAGCATTCTTTTAGTCTTAATTTATTTGGGTCGGAAAGAATTATGTCTTTGTTGCCTTTAATTTTTGATAATATTAATCCACATAACAAACCAATCGCACCACCACCTTGAATTAAGGTTTTGCATTCAGATAAAGGTTTACTCAATGCTTGCTCGCCCATTAATACCGCATGTAAAGAAACAGCAGTTGGCTCAGCTACAGGAGCCTCATTTTTATCTAAACCTTCTGGAATTTCATAAATGTTTTGATCAGGAGTTGATACAAATTCTGCAAAAACTCCTTGTCTTTCAATTGGTTTATTCATGCCCAAAATAATTCTGTTTGGGCAAAGATGTTCCCTTCCACTTGTGCAGTATTCACATTTACCACAAGTAATTAAAGGATTTAAAACAACATCTTTTCCTTTTAATTTTCCATTCTGAACTTCTCCACTTACCTCATGTCCCAATATTAATGGGGGCACTCTTCTTTCATCATGTCCGTGATAAGCATGCATATCCGAGCCACATATCCCTGAGGCATGTATTTTTAAAATACTTTCTCCTGAAACTTCAATTGGGTTTGGTTCGTCTCTATAAACTAATTCCTGAGTATCTGTATATACTAAAGCTTTCATATTACTTTTTTGCTAATAAGTAATATGTTATCCAAGCAACAAATGCACCTATTATCCAGGCGTAGGACTGTAAAAACATTAAATTAGTGTTCCAAATTGTAGACGCTGAAAATATAAATCCGATAATTAAAGAATAAACACCTTTTATATGCCAACCACCTGAATAATAATAAGCGCTCTCTTTATCTATAGAATATAAATCTTTATTACTTAATTCTTGGTTTTTAATTAAATAATAGTCAGCTGCCATCACTCCAAATAAAGGACCAAAGAAAGCACCAAAAGTATCAACAAATGATAAAATTCCTATTTGGCTCAATATAGTCAGCCAAAATATTGCGATCAACAAACCAAAAAAAGCAATTAAATAACTAGCGCTTTTTAAACTTAATATTGAAGGAGCAAAATTTATTAGAGAGTATTGAGATGGGATGAAATTGGCAACTAAATTTG
>CACBGU010000012.1 GCA_902538885.1 uncultured Pelagibacteraceae bacterium | reverse complement strand
AAGAAAAAAAAATTAAATTAAAAAATTCAAATTCAATAATGAAATTAGGCATAAATAATTTTAAAAATGTAGACAAAGTAAAAAAACTAATTTCGTTAAATGAAATAAATATGTTAAATAAAAGTATCTATAATTTAAATCAAAAAATATGAGAGCTTTAGTTAGATATTCACACCTCCCAAAAAAGTTAAAAATTAAAAATATTCCTTTTCCTGAAATTAAGAATTCAAAAAAACATGCATTAATCAAAGTTAAATATACTGGTATATGCGGGAGAGATCTTGAACATTTTAAATCAAAAATATCAAAAAAAAAGGTTCCTTCTGTTTTGGGCCATGAATTTTCGGGTATTGTAAAAAAAATATATAAAAATAAATTGAATATTAAAATAGGTGATCGGGTTACATGTGAAACAGTTAATAGTGTATGTGGTAAATGTAATGTGTGTAAAAATGGTTTCTACAATTTATGTAAAAAAAGAAAAAATATTGGCGGAGGTGAAACTGGAGCATTTGCCTCACATATAAAAGTTCCTTATCAGTATATTCATAAATTACCAAAAAATGTTTCTTTGGATGAAGCGGCTTTAATTGAGCCGTTAGCTGTATCTTATAATGCTTTAATTTCAAATTCTGAAATTAAAAAAAATTCTTCGGTTCTTATATTTGGAGCTGGAACGATAGGATTGCTATCACTAAAAATTGCTCATTTCAAAAAAGCTAAAATATTCTTAGTTTGTACTCCAAAAGATAAAATTCAAAAAAAAATTGCTATAAAAAATAAAGTTTCAAAAATTTACTTTAATAATATCGATTATGTTAAAAAAATTCTTGATGATACAAATCAAGAAGGTGTAGATTTAATTGTAGATACGGTTGGTGGAATAGATAAAACATTTGAAGATTCAATTAAGCTTGCAAAACCAGGTGGACAAATAACAAAAATTGGATGGTTTATGAAAAAAAATGTAGTTGCAAATTTTGATGATATAGTTAGAAAAAACATAAAAATTCAAGGTAGTTTTAGTCATAACTATAAAATATGGGAAAAGTGTATAAAACTTTTATCCAATAAAAATATAAATATTAAAGACCTAATTTCAAAAAAATGTGAAATTTCTGAATGGAAAAATGCTTTTGATTTACTAACAAAGAGAAAAGCTGTAAAAATATTAATGTCGTCTAATGAATAAATATCTTAATTTTAAAAATAAAGTTTCAGTAATCACTGGTGCAGGATCTGGAATTGGAAGAGAAGTTGCAATAAAATTATCAAATTTAGGTTCAATAGTAATTTTGGTTGGTCGTAGTAATAAAGTCTTAAAAGTTAAAAGAAAAATTAATAAAAGAAACGTTGTTAGTTATGTTTGCGATTTGTCTAATGAAAGTTCAGTAGAAAACTTATACAAAAAAATAATAAAAAAATTCAAAAAAGTGGATATTTTAGTTAATTCTGCTGGTGTAACAGCCTCAGGAGACATAGATAATATTTCATCAAAAAGTTGGCAAGATATAAATGATAATAATGGATTGAATACTTTTCTTTGCTGTAAATACTTTTCTAAAAGTATGAAAAAAAGAAAAAAAGGTAAAATTGTAAATGTATCTTCAATAGCTGGAAGATTTAGGGGTAGAACCTCTGGATTACACTATGCATATGCAAAATCTGGCCTAATTGGGTTTACAAGACAACTTGGAGCTGAATTAGCTAAATGGAATATTAATGTAAATTGTTTTTGTCCATCTCAAACTATGACTGATATGTTGAAAAGTTTAATAACGCCTAAAATTAAAAAAGAGCTAGAAAAAACTATTCCTATCAAAAGGATAGCAACACCACAAGAACAAGCAGACGTAATATTATTTTTAGTGTCTGAAATGTCAAATTATGTTGCTGGTGCTGCGATCGATTCAAATGGGGGTCAATTTTAATGAAAATTAATGCATTTATTCCTGTAAGAATGAGTTCATCAAGATTTCCAGGTAAACCTTTAACTAAACTTTTGAAAATGACGATGCTAGAGCATGTATGGAGAAGAACTAAGATGTCAGATGTTGACGAAACTTACGTTGCCCTATGTGATAAAGAAACAATTGATATATGTAAAAAAATTGGGGCAAAATATATAATAACTAGCAAAAAGCACGAAATGTGTATGGACAGAATTGCTGAAGCTTCTAACAAAAAAAAGTCCGATATAATAGTAACTGTTCAAGGTGATGAGCCTTTAATTACCCCACAAATGATCAATCTAACAATTAAAAAATTATTAAAAAAAAAAAATGAATTATTTTGCACTACACTTGCACAAAAAATTATATCAAAACAGGAAATTAATAATCCAAATAGAGTTAAAATAATATGGAATAAAATGGAAGAAGTAATTTATATTTCTAGATCTGCAATACCATCTGCTGCAAAATTTAAAGGCAAAATTGATTATTATAAAATGGTATGTGTCTATACTCTTCTAAGAAAAAATTTAAAAAAATTTCAAAATTTTGGAATTTCTAGAAATGAATCAATAGAGTCTATTGATATGTTAAGAATTTTAGATAACGGCAAAAAACTTGGTATAGATACAATTAAAGGTAAAGTTGAAAATATTGATGTTAAAGCTGACATTCCAAAAGTAATAAAACTTTTAAAAAATGATTCACTTTTAAAGAAATATATTTAAGAGTGCATGAAATTATGGATCTGCATATATATGACAATGATATAAAAAAAAAACGATTTAGAAATCAAATATTTATAAGTTGGAATGGTGAGAAAATTAATAAGTATTTAGAATTAAACAAAAAAGAAATTAGATCCAAATATACTCAAATAATAAACCAAATTACAAATTATAATTCAAAAAATCTTGGTTACTTTAAGATTCAAGATATTGACTTGACTAAAATGAGTTTGATTAAAGAAAAAAATCCTTTTAAGTCAGACGCTATTTTTGATTGCTTAAAATTATTGGTTATTGAATATCTTATAGAAAATAAAAGAGTGAAAAATATTTTTTATAATGGGAATATAAGCAAGATTAATAATTCTTTAAAAATTTTATGTAAAAATAAAAATTTAAATTATCAAAACAGAAATTTTTTTTTTTATGATTTCCTCAATAATAAAATTTTTTTTCTTTTAAAAGGCCTCTTATTTTTTTTTATTCAAATTATTAAGAATTTTAGACTAAAAGAAAATTCTAAGAAATACTCTGATATAAGTATCTTTTCTTATTTTGTTCATTTTAACTCAACTACAAGTAAAATTTTTAAATCTAATTTATGGGGTGATCTTCCTAAGTTTTTAAATTTAAAAAAATTACAGGTGAACTGGTTTCATTTTTTTGTAGCTTCTAATCAGATTAAAAATTCTAAGAAAGCAAATAATTTGAGAAATAAATTCAACTTAAATAATTATGAGAACCATAATTTTATAAATAGTTTTTTAAGTAGTGAAGATTTACTAAGGTCTTTAAGTTATTATTTTTATTTTTTAATAAAAAATATATTTTCAAAGAAAATAAATTTGTTTTTTTTTTCAAATAAAATTTCTAAAACTAATTTTTATTATTTTTTAGAAAAAGATTTATTTTCTTCTTATTTTGGACCAACTTTGATTTATAATATTATGAATATTTATGCGATTAATAAATTATTAAAAGAAATACCTAGACAAAAGATTGGTATTTTTATTATTGAAAATCAAAGTTGGGAATATTGTTTTATTAAACTTTGGAAAAAATATAATCATGGTAAATTATTTGCCTACTTCAATTCATCTATTCGTTTCTGGGATCTGAGGTATATTAAAGATAAGAATGAATTTAAAATCCAAGATGAAAATCCTGATCAGTTTTTGATTAATAGTAAAATATTTAAATCAGAAGCAAAAAAAAATGGGTACCCATCAAAAAAAATAAAACTGGTTGAAGCATTAAGATATAACAAATTAAAACCAGTTTTAAAAATTAAACAAAATAAAAAAATATTAATTATTGGAGATATTTTATTTTCAGAAACTGATAAAATTTTATTTTTTTTAAGTAGTGTCAAAAAAAACTTAAAAAATTATAGTTATTATTTAAAACCACATCCTACAATGACCTTAAAGTCTATTAATATTTTTAAACAAAAGTATTCATTCATAAAAATTGTAAGTAACAACTCAGAAAATTTTAAGAATTTTGAATTTATTGTATGTTCAAATGGTACCTCTGCAATTTTAGACTGCATAACTCAAAATTTAAATTTTTGCTCCATTAAACCTCTAAATAGTTTAAATCTTTATCCTATAGAAAAATATCAAAGTGTGTATCAAGTTAAAACACATAAAGATCTAATTTTTCGAATTAAATATAAAAAAAGACAAAAAAAAATAAAAGTTTTTGAAATACGAAAAAATTTAGATAAGTTTTTAAGAATATTCATAAATTCAAGAAAAAGGAACTAAATAAAATTTTCACAATTAATTTGATTTTTTAATCATATTTAATTTTATAACTCTATTTGCACCAATGTTTACTCTAGCAATTTTACCAATAACATTTTTGACTTCTAAAGGAGAAATACCTGTTCCGGGTCTTTTATATTCTAGATCAGATAATACTATTTTTGAATTTTTTTTAATTAATCTTGAGGAAACAATACTTTTTCTAGAAACTTTAATTATTTCTTGAGTATTCATATCAAATTTTTTTATATGTTTATTTGAAATAATTTTCTCCATCTCTCTTAAATTTAAGACAAATTTATTGAAATCTTTTAATGATAAAGAAAATTTATGATCTGGACCTTGTAGTTTTTTATTAATTGTTACGTGTTTTTCAATAACTCTTGCTCCTAATGTTAATGCAGCTAAAGAAGCATTTTGGGAAACGGTATGATCTGAAAAACCTATTTGATAACCCATTTTTTTAAAATCATGTAACCTGGAGAAATTAATTTGATGTGGTTTAGCTGGATAACTAGAAATACAGTACAATATAATAATTTTTTTCTTAAAATTTGTGTTCAAAACTTTTAAAACTTTTTTTAAATCTTTGTCTTCTAACATTCCAGTAGATAAAAATATTTTTTTTCTTATTTTAGATAAATATTTAAGCATATTTATATCAAACACTTCTCCTGAGGGAATTTTTATATATTTAACACCTATTGTTTTAACTAAAAATTTTAAACTTTGTATGTCAAATGCCGAACATAAATAATCAATACCTTTCTTCTTTGCATATTTTGAAATTTTTATATGGTCGCTGTAAGAAAGTTGATTTTTTTTAGACATTTCAATTATAGACCTTTTTCCATCATTTTTTTTTTGGTATTTTGCCTTAAAAGCATCTAAAGAATAAACTTTATGTGGTTTTGCCAATTGAAATTTAACTGCATCCGCCCCCGATTTTGATAATAAATCAACGTACTTAAGCGCTAGTGATAGTGACCCATTATGATTTGGCCCTACTTCAGCTATAATATATGTTTTCATAAAATCAATTAAGTTCTAAAAAATTTTTAATAATCTTTAATCCATTTGATCCACTTTTTTCAGGATGAAATTGACATCCAAAAATATTATTTCTTTTTACAACTGCTGCTAAATTATTTGATCCATATTTTATAGTAGCTATTATTTCTTCAGAATTTTTAAGGTGAGTATGATATGAATGGACAAAATAAAAATCTAAATTTTGATTTGTGTCATCAAAAATTTTACTTTTATTATTAATAATAATTTTATGCCATCCAATATTAGGTATTTTTAATTTTTTTTTTCTGTCTTCATTATCTAGATTAATTTTTTTAACTTTTCCTTTTATTAAACCTAATCCTTTCGAAATGCCATTTTCCTCACTACTATCAAATAATAATTGCATACCTAAACAAATTCCCATTAAATAAACTTTTTCATAATTTATATTTTGAAGAGTATTTCTTAAATTTTTCTTTTCAAGTACATCCATCGCCTTATTAAAGGCACCAACACCTGGTAAAAAAATATGTGTTGCATTTTCTACTTCGTTAATTTCTGAAGTAATTAAAAAATTATTTTCATATTTTTTAATAGCCCTAGTCAAACTTAACAGATTACCACCACAATTTATTATGACAATTTTTTTCAATTTTAAAATCTTACTTTAAGGTTAATTTGTTTTGCATAACTCTTAATTTCTTCAATATCAGTCTGATTGTAATGAAGTATACTCGCTAAAGCAATTCCGTCACATTCACTGAATTCTTTAAAATTTATTAAATCATTTTTAGAACTCATTCCACCGCAATAAATGACTGGAATATTACATATAGAATTAAATTGATCACACAATTCCATTTCGAAGCCGTCTCTTGTTCCCTCTCTATCTATTGATGTAATTAAAATTTCACCTGCACCTCTGTCCTCGACTTCTTTAACCCACTCTAATACCTCTTTTTCACTGTTTTCCCTCCCGTTTTCATAATAGGCGAGCCATTTTTTATCATCATATTTTTTTGCTTGTATTGAAGCAACTATTGCTTGAGAGCCAAAATTTTTTGCTAAATTATTTATTATATTTGGATCGTTAATAGCTTTAGAATTTATTGCAATTTTATCAGCTCCACTTAGAAATAATTTTTCAGCATCTTCAATTGAACGAATTCCTCCACCTACAGTGATAGGAATAAATATTTCATCAGACGCTTTTTTAATTATATCTAATAAATTATTTCTACCATATAGGCTTGCTACGCAGTCAATAAGCAATAATTCATCTGCACCCTGTTTATAATATTTTGTAGCATATTGATTGGGGTCACCTATCACCCTTAGTCCCTCAAAATGAATTCCTTTAATTAAATTTGGTCCCTTAATATCTAACCTGGCAATTATTCTCATAAAATTTCTAAAATCATTTCACATTTTAATTTACTGAAACACTATTTTAGATAAGTATTTTTTTATATTTTTTACTCACCTAGAAAATTTCTTGTTTTGCTTAATTCATGCCATTGTCCTACATCATACCATTCATTTTCATTTATTGGAAAAACACCAACTTTTTTTTTCATAAGTTTTGCTTTCTCTATCAATTCAGTAAATAAATAGAACTTATTTTTTGGAATATATTTTAATACTTCCTTATTTAACAAATATAAACCTGTATTAATAGTAATGTTGTAAGTAGGTTTCTCATGTATTTTTTTTAATATTCCTTTTTTATCTAAATCACAAATTCCATATGGTAAAGTATAGTTTTTTATAGATCCTACTAAAGAAATATAAAATTTATTATTTTTATGAAATTTAAAAAAATCATAATAACTAAAATCGTGGAGAACATCACAATTAGTCAAAAAAAAATTTGTTTTAATTTTTTTCTTTAAAAGTGATAAACCACCAGCAGTTCCTAAAAGCTTTTTTTCCTGTATAAAAATAATTTTTGCATTTACTTTTTTTTCTTTAAAATAAGATTTAATAATTTCAGCCTTGTGATTAATAATTATGTAAATTTTTTTTGTTCCGAATGAAATAAATTTATCAATAATATTATCTATTATTGTTTTACTATTCAAAGGAATTAAAGCTTTAGGCAATATGTCTGAAAAAGGTTTAAGTCTAGTTCCTTTACCCCCTGCCATAATCACCAGTGGCAATGGAATTTTTTGAGAATTATTTTTGTTAATTAATATATTTTCCCTAAAAACTAATTTTATTACTTTTTTTGATTTGTTAATTACTGGTAATACTAAGTTATTATTTTTGATAAAAAAATTTTTAATTGAGTTTTCTAAATTTTCATTATTTAGAATAACCTTTGGAGTTTTGTTATAGTAACCTTTAATAGAACTATTAAATTTAGCATTGCTATACAACGCTTTTCTGAAATCTCCCATTGTAAATGTACCTAATAATTGCTTTTTATTATCTAAAACTATTAAAAAGCTTTTTCTATTTTCATTCATTTTTGAAAGACAATCTTTAATCTTAGCTTTTTCAGAAACAATAAATTTTTCCATAGATTTAGTATATATAATAAAATTTAAGATATTTTAACCAATAATACTTTACTTTAAAATTAGAGGTTATAAATATCTGAAAAATTATTTTTATTATTTAAAATAAGCCATTGATAAGTTTGTTTAGTAGCTTCTTTATTAGGTTACTGGCAGATATTTTAATTTTTTACCCGTGCATTTATACCAATGGATTTTAAGAAACTTTGTACAAATATTATGATTATAAATAATATCTTTAAAAGTTGGTAATTTAGACTTTTTTTCAAGTAGTATTTGTTTGATTATTTTAACCATAATGATGCTTACTTGCGGATTACATACTCGAATTTTATCTCCATTTTTGTTTAAAGCAATTTTTTTTGTTTGAAGTATCGTCCAATTTTTAATTTTATTTTTTATTTTTATCTGACCATTACCTTTATTTGAAGTTTTTATAATTATTTTTGAAAAATCTGTCATGTTTACAATTAATTTTCCTCCTACATCGTAATATCCCTCTCTTTTGCTTTCACTCCAAAATTTATTTAGGCCTGAAATATCTATATTTTTAACTTTAACTCCCCTAAACCAAGACAAAATATCTACTAAATGTATTAAATTGGTGACAATTCTATCGCCCCTTAGATTTGATAATATTTCTAAAGGGTATTCTTGATTTTTATTAAATTCTAATTTTAATTTCTCATATTCCCTTAAAGCTCTCCTAGGCACATTAATCCAACATTTTTTATTTTTTAAGATCTTAAACATTTTATTAGTAGAATTTACACTTTGCTCAATTAATTTTTCAATAATCCAACTATCTGGTTTAATTTTTTCTATTTTTTTAACTAATTCGTATCTATTGTTTGCGGTGGTTGAGATAATTACAAGATTTATTTTATTTTTTAATTTTTTTATATCATTTATATAAAAAAATTTTACCATTTTAGTATTATTGTATACTTTTTCTTTTTTTTTAGGATCACTATCAAGCATATATACTTCTATTGGTAAATTTAAATATCTAATTGCTTTAATATAGCTAGTACCCAACACTCCTAATCCTACTACTAAAATTTTTTTACATCTATCTATCATTATCTTCCATAAATTTTATTTATGAGGCTCATTGTTAATTTTAGATCCTTTAATTCAGGTAAATTACTCCTTTTGTTAAGAAATATATTAATTAATTCATCTACTTGTTTTTTTAGTCCTGGCTTAAAAACGTTATCGTTTTTAGATTTTAAATATTCTACAAAATTTTTATTATAACCAGTTTTAATTTTAAGATTTTCTAAAGGACTTAACTCATAATAGCTGTTATCAGTGCTAACTTTAATTTGCCAAGGTCCAGGTTTATTCCATCTACATATATAATTTACATTATCTTTTGAGTTAAATTTAATCTTACAATGTATTTCTTTTTTATATCTTGAAATTATATCAATTTTTTTTACTTGGCCACGGCATAAAAAATTTGCATAATCAATTAAATGAATTGAATTTGCATACATCCAATAATATAAAACCTTTCTTGGTCTGTTGTTTTTTTTTTGAATATTAATATCCTGTTGATCAAATATAAAAATTGATCTTTTGCTTCTTTCTTTTCTCAAACTTTTTATAAGATCTAATGTTGAAGATAAATATCTTCGATTCATTCCTACAAAAATTTTTTTTTTGGAAAGATTTGCAAATTTTAACAATTTTTTATATTCTTGATAATTAAGGCCTGGGGGCTTTTCTATAAATATTAACCAAGGATATTTAATTAATTTTAAAGTAGTTTTATACATTTGATCTACAGATACTGTAGATATAACTATATCGGCATTGGTCTCTGAAAATAATTTTTCAAATTTTTTAATATTTTTTTTAATTTTAAATTTTTTTTTTAAATTTTCAGCTTTTAAAAAAGTTCTACTAAAAATGCCTGAAAGAATTATTTTTCTATTTGTTTTTAATACCTGCAAATACTTCTCTGCCATAGCACCGGCACCTATGATGGCAATTTTAATTTTTTTCATATTTAAGATATTTTTTTAATTTACAATTTTTATAATCATAAATCATATTTATTCTCTTCTCTTTAATCAAAATTGATCTCCACTTTGAACTATCAATCCAAATTAAATTGTTAATTATCCTTTTTAACTCCACATACGAAATCAAATCGGAATAAAATAATCCTTTATTATTATAATCTAAAGGCCAACCATATCGCCAATCATTATAAGGTGTAATTTGTTTTTTAAAAAAAGCTACTTTTTTATCTCTACCTAAAGCTTCATAACCTAAAGTACTTTGAGAAGTAACAATGATATCAAAATTATCTAAAACTTTATAGTTATTAAGTTTATTTTTTTTTTTAATAAAATTCCAACATCCTCCAATTAAATTTTTAGAATAAAAATTTTTCTCCTTTTTATACTCTTTTCTTAATGCTCCTAAAATAGACAGCCTGTAATTATTTTCATTACAAATTTTATTTAATAATTTTAAAAGTTTAATTTCATTATTAAAAAAATCTTTCCAATAAATTACTTTACCATCAGTTCTTGTTTCAAATATTTGGTCTATTTTTCTTGATCTAAAAGTTGATATGTAAAGAAATTCTATTTTATTATTAAGTTTTTTTTTATATTTTTTTTTTAAAATTAGATTACTTTTAAATGATCCTACTGGAATAACTTTTACGTCTATAAATTTTTTCATATATTGAGCAATATTTGATCCGAAAGAGAAATAATAATCTGCAGATAATTCTCTTTTATTGAAATGAATATGATCAAAAATATCATGAAATTTAGATCTTTGACCATTTTGAATAGCCATAAATTTAATCCTACTTCCAAAATATTTCTTTAATTTATAGAATCTTAAATCGTTATCAGTACTTGTCAAAACTATCTTGGGATTATATTTAAAAATTTGACTACAAATGAAAGCTATAAAAAAACCCTCGTTAAAAAAAATTTTAATTAATATTTTGTGTAAAAAGAATAAATGAAAGGATTTAAATAATTCAATAAAATATTTAAATCTATTAAAATTTCTAAAATCAATTATTTTTGTTTGGTCTAAATTAATTAAAGTAGATAAAATTTCTTTATTAAAATCATCATAAATAAGATATTTATAATTTTTACTATTAAGCATTAAATGGTTAATTCTGAACTTCTATGTAATGAAATTATTTTTTTTTCTATCTTCATTGAATGATCTAAATTACTTTTAAGGCAATTTTTAAACTTTTAAACACTTATTATACAAGATAATATTTAATATTAAATTAAAATTGTTTTTTTAAGATTTAATTATATAAGTTAGTCCAAAATATTTAATACTACTTTAAATCTGTAAAAAATATTATTTAAAAATGGAAAATAAAAACTTCTCACTCTTTGGATTGCCAGAAGAGGTAATTTTTTGTTCTAAATGTACTATTTCAAATCAAAGACCGAGTAGCGTAGTAGAATTTAAAAATAAAAATAATAAAAAAAAAGGTATTAATATTAATGTAAAAACCCTTTTATGTGATGCTTGTGAGTATAACAAAAAAAAAGGGGAAATTAACTGGTCTAAAAGAGAAGATGAATTAATTAAACTTTTAGACAAATATAGAAAACCAAGTGGATATGATTGTGTAGTTCCAGGTAGTGGTGGCAAAGATAGTGCGTTTACAGCGCATATATTAAAATATAAATACGGAATGAATCCCTTGACTGTAACTTGGGCGCCTCATTTATATACAGATATTGGATGGAAAAATTTTACTAATTGGATCCATGTTGGTGGATTTGATAATATTTTATTTACACCTAATGGAAGAGTACATAGAAAATTAACATCATTAGCATTCAAAAATCTCTTACATCCATTTCAGCCTTTTATTATTGGCCAAAAAATAATTGGTCCTTTAATAGCTATGAAATTTAATATTCCTCTAATTTTTTATGGAGAAAATCAGGCTGAATATGGAAATGACATAGATGATAATGAAAATCCTAAAATGGATGAAAAATTTTTTTCTAAAACAAATAATGATAATTTAATATTAGGTGGCGTTCCACTTAGAGAAATTATTAACAAATATAATTTTAAATTAAATGATTTTGAGCCATATTTACCTCTAGATTTAAGTGAAATTAAGAAAAAAAAAATTGAACAAAGATATTTGGGATATTATGTAAAATGGGATCCTCAAGAATGTTATTATTATGCATCTCAAAATACAGGCTTTAGACCAAACACTGAAAGAACTGAGGGATCTTACTCTAAATATTCAAGTATAGACGATAAAATAGATCCATTTCATTATTATTTAACATTTATTAAATTTGGAATTGGTAGGGCAACTTATGATTCTTGTCAGGAAGTTAGGAATGAAAAAATTACTAGAGAAGAAGGTATAAGTCTTGTTAAAAAATATGACTCAGAATTTCCTAAAAAATATTTAAAAGAGTTTTTAAAATATATAGATATTAATGAAAAAGAATTTTTTGAAATTGTAGATAGATTTAGATCACCTCATATTTGGGAAAAAAATAACGGAGATTGGAAACTCAAAAAAGAAATTAAATAAATTAATTTTACTTGTTATCTTATGGTAAAAAAAATAATAGTTATTTCTAATTCTCATATAGATAATAAAAATAAATATTTTTATATCTTTAAAGAATTAAAAAAAAAAAAAATTTTAATTGATTTTTTCACGGTAAAGGAAAAAAATAAAATTTTGAAACTAAATACTAAAAAATATGATTATTTTATTGACCTACTTGTAACACCAGATTTAACTATAAAAAACCCAAGGTATAAGAAACTATTATATAATATATTTAAAATTAGAAAATTTCTAAAATTAAATAATGTTAAATCTATTATCTTTAATTCACCTGCTCCAAATAAATGGGATTATAAATTTTACAGATATATCAATTTTTTAAAATTATTTTTTAAAATTGTACATCAGTATAGTTTAGATAAAATATATAAACAGCCAGTTAGTGATGTTAATTTAAGACAAAGTAATCATAGTATGAATATAGCAGATATTTATTCTAGAGAGACAATTTTTACACATACTACAGATTACGATAGAACTCTTTTAAATATTAATCATGTAAATAAAAAATATGACTATGGCATCTATATTGACCAAATGATTGGCGAACATCCAGATACTAAACTCACAGGTTTCAAGACAAATATTAATGTAAAAAAATTTAAAGAAGAACTAGATATTTTTTTTAAAGATTTCGAAAAAAAGACAAAAATTAAAATTCTTTACTCTGCCCATCCAAAGCGAAAGAAAACTTATATTCAAAATAGAAAATTAGATTTTTCTGGAACACAAAGTTTAATAAAAAATGCAAAAATTGTATTTGCTCATGAGTCAGCTGCAATTTCTTATGCAGTTATATTTAAAAAACCACTTGTAATAATTCAAAGTAATAATAATAAAACTCCAGAATATATTGAACGATCTAATCATATCGCAAATATGTTAAAAAAAAAAATATTTAATATTGGAGATAAAATAAAAAAAAAAGATTTAAAAAATTTTTTTTTAGTAAATAATATTGATTATAACAATTATATTAATAATTTTTGCAGACACCCTAGATCTAAAAAAATAAAAATAAGTGATACACTAAAAAATATTTTTTTAAATGGATAGTATTATTAAAAAATTAGAGTTAAAAGTTTAAATATAAATGCAAACTAAAACTATTTGTTTTGATTTAGATAATGTGATCTGCAACACAAAACTTAATTATTATTCTAAATCAACACCCAAAAAAGATGTAATTAAACTAATTAATAAACTTTATTTTAAAAATCATAAAATCATTATCTTTACAGCTCGAGGTATGGGCACATATAAAAAAAATTTAAAATTTATAGAAAAAAAATATAGAAAACTAACTGAAAAACAGTTGATGAATTGGAAAGTAAATTATCATGAATTAATTTTTGGGAAACCGAGCTACGACTTATATATTGATGATAAAAATTATAATTTCAAAAAAAATTGGTATAAAAATTTTAAAATTTAATGATTAAAAAAAAACTTACTGCGTTTATTTTATGTGGTGGCAAAGGAACCAGGTATAATATTAATAAAAATAAAAAAATCTTAAAACCGTTAGTAAAAATTAATAGAAAAACAATTCTAGAAAGAATTATAGAGCTTTATTCAAAAAATGGTATAGACAGGTTTGTGCTTTTAGGAGGCTATAAAATTAATACTCTTAAAAGCTTTGTAAAAAGAAAACTTAAAAATTATGATATTACCGTACTAAATACTGGCTTGAATACTGAAACAGGTGGAAGACTAATATTTGTTAAAAAATTATTATCAAATGATAAGTTTTTATTTACTTACGGTGACTCACTTACAGATTTTAACTTAAACAAAGCCTTAAAACTCAAGAAAAGTAATAACATTGTTATGTCATATTTTTATTATGACTTCCAATACGGCGTATTGAAAAAAAAGGGTAAAATTTTAAAAAATATAATTGAAAAGAATAATCATATTCCAATTAATGCAGGTTTTTACGTTCTTGATAGTAAAATATTCGAATTTATTAAAAATAAAAATGATAGTTTTGAAAAAAAAGTTCTTCCAAAAGTTCTTAAATCTAAATATAAAATCGTCTTAAATAAAATTACCAAGTGGTATCCAATGGATAGCTTAAAAGACAAAAAAGAAATGGAACTTAAATTATAATGACTTATTTTTCTAAATATTTTAAAAATTTAAATAAAAGTATTGAAAATGTTAACATAAAACATTTAGAGAAATTGGGAAATAAAATTTTAGATATTAAAAAAAAAAATAAAAAAATATTAATTTTTGGTAATGGTGGTAGTATTGCGATAGCTAGTCATGTTGCTATAGATTTTGCAAAAAATTTAAAAATATCTATTTCTTCTTACACTGATCCATCTTTACTCACGTGCTTTTCTAATGATTATAAGTTTGAAAATTATATTAAAGAAATAATTAAATTATATTCAAATCAAGGGGATATGGTAATTCTTATCAGTAGCAGTGGAACATCAAAAAATATGATTAATGCAATAAAATATGCAAAATCATCCAAAATTTTTGTTGCAACTTTTACAGGTTTTAACAAAAAAAACTATTTAAATAAGCATGGAGATATTTCTTTTTGGATAAACAGCAAAAACTATAACATTATTGAAAATACACATCAAGTTTGGTTATTAACACTTTGTGATTACTTGGCAAAAAAGAAAATTTAATGAAAATATTAGTAACCGGAAATTTGGGATACATAGGAACTGTTCTTGTTGAAAAACTCATTTCTAATGGAAATATTGTCACTGGATTAGATAGTGGATTTTATAAAGATTGCAATTTGACTGATTATGTTAAACCTCAAAAACAAATTATTAAAGATGTGCGATTAATAAATGAAAAAGACTTAGATGAAATAGAAACGATTATCCATCTTGCAGCTTTATCTAATGATCCATTAGGTGAATTAATACCTGGTATTACCTCAGAAATAAATTATTCCTCAACAAAATCTTTCGCACAAAAAGCTAAAAATGTAGGTATTAAAAAATTTATTTATATATCTTCACAAAGTATGTACGGTATTTCCAAAACAGATGAACCTCTTGATGAAGATAATAGTGATAAAAATCCTATAACTGAATACGCCAAAACAAAATGGAACGCAGAGATTGAATTAAAAAAATTAGCAGATAAAAATTTTACCATTACTTTTTTAAGGCCAGCAACTGTTTTTGGAGCAAGTCCAAGATTAAGAAGTGATATAGTATTTAATAACTTAATGGGATGTGCATACACAACTGGAAAAATAGATATAAAGAGTGATGGTAGCCCTATTAGACCAGTAGTACATGTTAGAGATTTATGTGGATATATTATAGCTGCTAAAAATGCACCAGAAAAATTAATAAATGGAAGAAGCTACAATGTAGGATTATTAAATTGTAATTTTACAGTTAAAGACATGGTAAATAAAGTAAAGGAACTTCTACCAAATTCTGAAATAAATTATCTTCCAAATGCAAATAAAGATGAGAGAACTTATAAGGTCTCTTTTAAGAGAATCACAGAGGAACTATCAAGTTATTACAAACCAGAATGGGATTTACACAATGGTGGTCTCGAATTGATTGAATTTTACAAAAAAACAAACTTTAATAGTGAAATATTTTTTGGATCATTAACTAACAGAATTAAAAAGATTAATGAATTATTAACCAGCAAAAAATTAGATAATAAGTTATTTTTTAATTAAAATAGTTTTTAAGTATTTCAAATCAAGAATATTATAATTTAAATTAAATTCTTTTTTAAGCTCATCACATTTAATCACCTCTGGACCATTAAATTTTAGATTAAATCTTAAAAATTTTTTTAATTTTGATGGTAGTAATTGTTTGATTAATTTTATTAGCTTATTGTTTAATTCATTATTTTTTTCTGCTTTATATATACTTATCATATAATAACTCTGTAGTAATTGGTAAATTATAAATTTATTATTTAAGCTCTTTATTTTCGTTATATTGCACAAACTTTTTCCAAAAGAATCAAAATAACCTCTTTTAATATTTTTTAAAAACCATTTTGAAATATTGGTATAAGTGTGATCATCTTTTATTAATCTTTTGTTGCTAGTAAACTCAACTCTATTTTGAATATCATCATCTTTTCTAATCCAAAAAATTTTATTCAAAGTTCCAACCTTACCACTTAAAAGTAATATTAATGGCAAGTGGATTTCAGCAAATCTTTGAAATTTGTTACCATATTTTTTTTTACTCATTTTCCATAAATTCAAGTTTTTTTTGAACAATTTACTGCGCATTAAGGAGTAATAAAGCTTAGGACTATAGTTTAAGAAATAAGTATTTAATCTTTTCTTAATATCATTTGATTTTAAGTTTAATTTATTTCTAAATATATGATTTATAAAAAGTTTATTTTTATAAATACTATAAATACCTGCATCACCATAAACTGCTGAGTAATTTTTGTTTTTATCCAAAAATTTTATTGCGCTTTGCAAAGAAGATGGGAGAAAATAATCATCCTCTGC
Organism: uncultured Pelagibacteraceae bacterium; assembly: GCA_902538885.1. Taxonomy (GTDB): domain Bacteria; phylum Pseudomonadota; class Alphaproteobacteria; order Pelagibacterales; family Pelagibacteraceae; genus Pelagibacter. Next base: position 8,824 of record CACBGU010000012.1, on the reverse strand, counting down.
CTCTAGTTTAAAATACTCAGTTTTTATATTCTTTAATGCAAAAAATGCCCTTTTGTGATAGTCTCTTGATTTAAAGTGATAATATTTGATTTCATTATTTTGTATTTTGATTTTAAGTGGCTTTGAACTTCCATCAATAATCAAAATTTTAAATCTATGACCCTTAATATTATTCCAATAATCAATTTTTTTTTTTAACTCTTCTTGTCGTTCAAAAGATAAAATCAATATAGTAAGTTTATTATTATTTTTCATAAAAATTTAGTTTTACTCTTATTTCAATTTTTTTTTTTTTATGAAAAAAATACGCACTTTTAAAATTTTTAAATGTTTTTGCTCTCAAAAGATTAATAATTTCTTTTGCTCTATATTTTTTATTTAAATCTATAAATCCTAAATTTTTAAAATTTTTTGAAAGATGAAAAGTTTTATACTTATTATTTTGTTTAAAGGGTTTTATTTTATTTTTCTTAATTTTATTCCAGTATTTTTTAAAAAGCTCGTAAGCTACTGCATTGCACTTATTATAAGTACTTTCTCCTGTATCAATATAGTTTGGTAAAACCTTTTTCCTTACATATATTTTCCCTGTGTCTATATTTTCATCTATTTTATGAATTGTTGCCCCACATGGTGTGTTTTCAATTATAGACCAAATATTTGGATTTTTACCTCTATTAAAAGGTAGATACGATAAATGTAAATTTATTGAATTTTTTGCGCAAGAAATAATTTCTTTATTTAAAATTTTTGGAAAGTTTACACAAATAAAAAAATCAGCATTTAATTTTTTTAGATTTTGAATGTATTTTTTTTTTCTTAAGTCTGACCATTCAAAGACTTTGTTATTTGAAAATTTAAATATTTTTTTAATCTTAGGTTTATAATCTGTCTCAAAAATTGTTTTATTTTTTCGATCAAATACTAATCCGACAACATTTTCTCTTTTTTGTTTTAAATGTTTAGCTAACTTATAACCTAATTGGTAATCAAAAAATAAAACTAGTCTAGGCTTTTTTTGCATTTAAAATACTATTAAAAATTTGAGATATTTTTTTTATTTTTTTTTCATTTAAATCATAACCGTTTGGAAGACAAACCGAATTTTGAGAGATTATTTTAGCAATTTTATTTGAACTTGACATTTTCTTATTCTTGAAAGCGGGCATTGTACTTATTTGGTAAAACATTGGTCTCATATCAATATTGTATTTTTTGAATTGATTACAAAATTTTTCTTTATTTATTTTTTTTTTAATTATTGCATAGACTATCCAAAATGTTTGTTTTTGATTTTTTATTTTTTTTGTAATTTCAACATTATCTATTTTGGAGAAATATTCTTTATATAAGTTATAAATTTTATTCTTATATTTAATTAATTGATCTATTCTCTCTAATTGAGCAATTACACATGCTGCTTGGATGTTTGTCCAATTATAGTTATACCCTAAAAGACTAGACCAGTAATATTTCCCAGTTAATTTTTTATCAATACCATGGTGAGAGAATAATTTAGCTTTTTCATAAATTTTTTTATTGTTTGTGCATAAACATCCGCCTTGTCCTGCCATTATTATCTTAGTAGCATTAAAACTAAACAAACTTACATCTCCAAAGCTGCCTGCCATTTTTTTTTTATATCTGGCTCCTAAACTTTCGGCTGCATCTTCAATGAAGTAAATATTATTTCTTTTACATATTTTTCTAATTTTATCATTTTCAGCCACGTTACCAAAAAGATCCACAGAAATGACCGCTTTTGTTTTTTTGGATATTTTTTTTAATATTTTTTCAGGATCAATACATAATGTACCTGGATCTATATCTACAAAAATAGGTTTAGCACCAACATACCTAATTGGAGCAGCACTAGCTACCCAACTCAAATCAGGAACAATAACCTCATCACCCTTCTTAATATTAAGAGCTAATAATGCTAAGTGAATTGCATCTGTGCAGTGTGCTACTGGAAGACAGTATTTAACACCAATATATTTAGAAAATTTTTTTGAAAAAAGTTTTAAGTAATAATCCATTTTGGTTCCCCAACCTTTTGCAATTGCCCTCTTTACAATTGATATTTCTTTTTTGGTTATTGATGGTGAAGCAGATGGTATTTTCATAATTCAGTTTTAACTACACCCAGTACAAGTTTTTATTTATTTTTTTATTTTTTATTAAGTATTCCATTTTTTGTAATCTATAAAATTTATAATTATTTAATGTTTTTTCAGTAAGAGCAAAACTATTCAATTTTTTTATTAAAGATTTTATTTCTGATTTAATATTTTTTTTTTGTCTAAATTTAGGAAATTTTTTTTTAAATTTTAAAAAACTTACTCTATAAGATCTTTTATCTGCTCCATTTTTAATATTTCTATCATAAATCAAGCTTTTTTTTTTTTCAAAACTAAAATGAATTTCTACTTTGGTTAATTTGCTTATAATTTTCGCAATATCAATAATTTTAATATTATTTTTATCATGACCTACATTAAAAATATTTAATCTTCCATTTTGAATATTCGAATTTATAGATAAAAAAAAAGCTAAACAAACATCATTTATACTAATATGTGGTCTCCATGCTAATCCATTTGAATTTAAAATTATTTTTTTTTTTGTTATTGCTAACATGCAAAGCATATTGATTACTAAATCTAGTCTGATTCTTGGAGAAAAACCGAATACGGTTGAAAGCCTTAAAGCAATTGGAGAAAAATTTTTATCAGCTAATTTCGACAATTCTTTTTCAATTGCTATTTTATTTTTTGAATAATTAGTAAGTGGAAATGTCATCGTCTTTTCACTAAATTTATTTTGACCATAACCATAAACGCTACAGCTTGAAGGAAAAATGAATTTTATATTATTTTTTTTACATATTTTTGCTACCCTTATTGTATATCTTTTACTTATTTCATAAAACTTATAAGGATTAATAGTGTCAGAAGGATCATTCTGACTTGCTGCTAGAAAAATTACAACATCAAATTTTTTAATATTATTTTCTTTTAATTTTCTAACATCTATATTTAAAATTGATTTGTGAGTCTTTTCTAAAATTCCATCTCTAAAATAACCTGTATCCAAAGTTGTTATTTTAAATTTTTTTTTTTTTAGATAATTTGTTAATGCTGAACCAATATATCCATCTGATCCAATAATCAAAATTTTTTTATATTTATTCATTTTCATAAATAACTTCTGTACCTTTATGATATATTTTAACAATTATTGTTGAAAACCTTTTAAGCTTTTTTTTTAGTTTAACTTGATTTTTTTTACTTATTAAAAAAAAAAAATATCCACCACCGCCTGCTCCAAGGAGTTTGCCTCCATAGGCACCGTATTTGATACCTAACTTATATACATTATCAACTTCATTATATGATACATTTTTATTATTATTTTTTTTCCAATACCAATTTTTTGAAAGAAGCTCTCCAAATTTAGGTATTATATTTTTGTTTAAATTTCTTTTTTGAATTATTTTTTCTGCTTCATAGACAATTTTTTTTATTTCATTTAAAGATTTAATATTCTTGTTTTTAAGTTTTTTTTGGTTTTTTAAAATTTTGCTTGCGTCTCTTTTTTTGTTTAAAAAAAATAATAAAAAAGAATTATTTAAATTTTCAATATGATGCATTCCTAAATTTTGCCTCTTAATTTTAACAACCTCTGATTTGTTAAATTCGAGTATATTAAAACCCCCAAAAGCAGAGGCATAATGATCTTGTTTACCAATGTTTCTTTTTAAAATATCAATTTCAATTTTTGCAGCCAGCTCAGCTATTTTTCTTGTTGAATAATTTAACTTCAAAAGTTTTGACAAACAATTTATTAAACCAACTGCAAATGCACTTGATGATCCCAGGCCTGTATTGGCAGGTATATCAGAAAAAGTAGATACCTCGATTGGAAAGTTTATTTTAAAGTATTTAAATGTTTCTCTTACAATTGGGTGTTCTATTTCTTTAATTGAATTTGCAAACTCTGTTTTGCTCCAGTTAATTCTATATTTAAAATCAACTACTTTTTCATTTTTTTTTAAAATTACATACAAGAATTTATTAATTGAGAAGCTCATCACTGCACCTTTATTATGTTTGTAATATGATTTTAAATCTGTTCCTCCACCAAATAAACTTATTCTCAAAGGTGTTTTTGATATCACTAATTTCATAAAATTAATTTAATTATAATTATAAATATTTTATTGAGGATAATTACACCATGAATAAAGAAATGAAAATATTAATTTAGTTAATGTTTTATACTAATATTATTTTAAGAAAAAATTTTACATTTGTCTAAATCCTGGACTTTTTTTTGATGCTACTTTGAAAAAGGTGATATAAATAAATCATCTTGAAAATACAAAAAACAAAAATACAAGGCGTCCAGATAATTAATAATCATCCTTTTTTGGATGAAAGGGGTTCTTTCACAAGGCTATACTGCAAGAAATTAATTAAAAAAAAATTAAATTTTGAGGTTAAACAATCAAACTTATCAATAAATAAAAAAAAACATACTTTAAGAGGTTTTCATTACCAAATTGGTAAATCTTCAGAAAATAAAATAATAAAATGTCTTAGGGGAAAAATTTTTGATATTGTTGTGGATTTAAGAAGAAAGTCTAAAACTTATAAAAAATTTATTTCTATTACTCTTGATGATAAAAAAAATACTTCTTTAATTATTCCAAAAGGCTGTGCTAATGCATTTTTAACTTTAGAAGATAAAACTATGGTATTGTATTTCACTGATAATTATTATAACAAGGCCCTTGAAAGAGGAATTAGATATAATGATCCATCTTTCAATTTTGATTGGCCTTTGAAACCTAAAATAGTTTCAATTAAAGATAAAAATTATAAAGATTTTAAAATTTGATATGAGCTGGGAAAGAAAAGCAAAAAAATATACAGGTGTAGAATTAGTAAAAGATTCAACAAAGAGTGATGATTTAAGAAAAAAAATTCTAAAACTTTCTTCAGAATATTTTGATTTAGTTCATAAAAAAAAAGAATTTATACCAGGTGAAACTTTTGTAGCAGCATCAAGCAAAGTTCTTGATAAAAATGACCTTAATAATTTAATAGATTCAAGTTTAGATCTTTGGTTAACAGCAGGTAGATACGCTGATGAATTTGAAAAAAAATTACCAAAAAAATTTGGTACTAAATTTGCATCATCTACTGTATCTGGATCTGCTGCAAATTTATTAGCCTTTTCAGCACTTACATCAGATTACTTTGGAGACAGCAAAATTAAAGACGGTGACGAGGTGATTACTGTTGCAGCTGGGTTTCCAACCACTGTTGCTCCAATTATACATAACAGATGTGTTCCGGTGTACTTAGATGTTGATTTAGAAACTTGTAATATAAAAACGGAAGATCTTAAAAAAGCTTTAACAAAAAAAACAAAGGCTGTTTTTCTTGCCCATACTCTGGGAAATCCTTTTGATTTAGAAGTTGTAACTAATTTTTGTAAAGAAAATAACTTATTTTTAATAGAAGATTGTTGTGATGCATTTGGTTCTAAATTTGATGGAAAAACAGTTGGTTCATTTGGAAATTTTGCTTCTTTAAGTTTTTATCCTGCGCACCACATCACTACAGGAGAAGGTGGTGCAGTTTTATACAATGATTACAAAATGAAAAGAATTGTGGAGTCATTTAGAGATTGGGGAAGAGATTGTTGGTGTCAAACAGGAATGAATAACACATGTGGAAAAAGATATTCTTGGAAGCTTGGAAATTTGCCTAAAGGATATGATCATAAATTTGTTTATAGTCACGTTGGTTACAATATGAAAATAACTGATATGCAAGCTGCACTAGGATCTAGCCAACTTGATAAAGTAGAAGAATTCATCCAAAAAAGGAAGGATAACTTTATTTATATGATGAAAAGATTTTTAGATGAAAAATTAGATAAATATTTTATTTTGCCTGAAGCGCACCCAAAAGCTGATCCTAGTTGGTATGGTTTTCTTTTGACAATAAAAAATAGTAAAAAAATTGATAGAAATGAACTTGTGAGCTACTTAAATTCAAAAAAAATATTAACTAGATTATTATTTGCAGGAAATTTAACAAAACAGCCTGGTTATATTAACAAGAAACATAAAATTATTGGTAACTTAAAAAATACTGATAAAATTATGTCAGACACATTTTGGGTAGGTGTGTGGCCAGGATTAGGTAAAAAACAATTAAACTACATTGTTGAAGAAATAAAAAATTTCATACAAAATATATAGTTAAAAGCTATAATGAATATATTATTAACTGGTTCAAGTGGATTTATTGGAAAAAGATTATTAAAAAAACTTTCAAAGTATAAAAAGTATAAAATTCTTAACTTAGTAAGAACTGATAAGTACAAATCTAAAAATGATAACATTAAATTTTTAAAATGTGATTTAGATAAATTGAACAATCATGTTTCTAAAATAATTAATTTTAACCCAACTATATTAATACATTTGGCATGGGATAAAATTCCCTATTTTTCAGAAAAAAATTCAAGAAAAAACAAAAATACTTCTATTAAATTATTTAAATTTATTGAAAAAAACACAAATATTAAAAATATTATTGTAAGTGGAAGTTGCTTCGAGAAATATCCACCAAACAAAAAATATAGATATTTTAAAAAAGCAAAAATTGAGATTTTAAAATATCTCAAAACGAGTTCAAAACTTAATAATTTTAGCTTCCAATGGCTTAGAGTTTTTTATGTATATGGACCAAGACAAAGAAAAGATTCATTGATACCTTATTTGATTAAATCAATATCAGATAATAAAAAATTAACCCTAAACGCACCAAATAATAGACATGATTTTATTTATATCGATGATGTTTGTGATTGTATAATTAAATGCTTAAAACCAAATTTAGGATCAAATATATTTGAGGTTGGTTTTGGAAAGACAACAAAAGTAAAAGAAATAATTAAAATTATTGAGAAAAAAAAAAATAAAAAATTTAAATTAGTATCAAACGAAAAAAAATCTAACAAAAATTTTTACGCAAAAATAACAAAGTTAAGAAAAAAACTTAACTGGGAACCAAAAATATCTATTCAAAAAGGAATAAAAATGTTGTTAAACTAAATAAAACTACATATACATATTGACATCAAAAAGTATAAGCACAAAAACAAAACTTACTTTAAATTTCATGAAATTAAAAATGAAAGAATATGATGAACTTAAGAGAGATATAGAAAATGATTTATCTGATAATAAAAAAAGAAATAATAGTTAGTTTTGTGAGAATTTTAGTAACTAATATTGGAAGAAGAATATATTTTGCTCAGTTTTTAGTTGATTTAAAAAAAAAAATTAAAAATTGTGAAATTTATTTAGCTGATAATAATTTAAACGTTTCAGGTTTAAAAATTAATGAAGCAAGAATCTTAAAAATACCAAAAGTAGAAGATGGTAATAATAAATATTTAAAAGCAATTAAAAAAATTATAATAGATAAAAAAATTTCTATTTTAATTCCGTGTACGAACTATGATTTGAATATTTTATCATTAAATGTTGATAAAATTAAAAAATTAGGATGTCATATTATGGTTTCAAATAATAGTCTAGTCAATAAATGTTTGGATAAAAAGAAACTTTTTGATCTTTCAATAAAGTATAATTTTAATTCTCCAAAGATTTTTCTTAATTTAAAAGAAGCAAAAAAAAGTAAAACTAAAGTTTTTATTAGAAAGCTTAGAAATGGTTATGCTTCTATTGGACAAAAAGTAATTAAAAAATTAGAAAACAAAGATTTTAAAAAAAATTATATAATTCAAGAATATATATATGGCGACGAATTCCATCTAGACATCCTAAACGATCATAATGGTAAATTTTTATCTTCAAGTTTAAAAAAAAAAATTTCTATGAGATATGGTGAGACAGATATTGCAAAGGTAGTAAATAATCATAAGATTAATATACTTTCTAAGAACTTATCTAAAAATCTTAAACATATTGGAAACTTAGATTGTGACATTATTTATGATAAAAAAAAAAAGCTTCCATACATAATTGATATAAATCCAAGATTTGGAGGTGGTTATGCTTTCACTCACATATCAGGTGAAAATTTTTTAGCAAAATATATTTATAATCTAATAGGTAAAAAGTTTAAAAATAAAAAAAAAATAAGTAATAAAATTTATAGTAAAGGAATTGCATTAGCATAATTTTTTATGAAAAAGATATCCATTATTATTGAAATTGGTCGAAATCACAATGGTTCTGTCTACTTTGCAAAAAAAATAGTTAAACTTATCAAAAAAGATTTTTTATTAAAAAAAATAAATTTTTAAAAAATATGTCTAAAGAAATTAATAAGATAATTGATAAATTTGAAACTGCTTTTAGAAAAAGAGATAAAAGTCATCATGCACCATATTTTGATCAAATAGAAAAAAATAATTTAAAAAAATGTATTGAGACAACTTATGTTTCTTATGTCGGAAATTTCGTTAACGAATTTGAGAAAAAAATTTCAAAATTTGTAGGTTCTAAATATGCAGTAGCAACAACTTCTGGTACTGCTGCATTACATTTGGCTTTAAGATATTATAATATAAATGAAAATCATGAGGTGTTAGTGCCTTCACTAACTTATGTTGCCACAGTAAATGCAATTAGATATTTAAACTCAACTCCTAATTTCGTTGATATCGATAATGAAAATTTGGGAATTTGTCCTTTCAAACTCGAAAAATATTTGAAAAATTCTACAAAAAAAATTAATGGAAAATTAATTAACAAAAAAACAAAAAGAGAGAT
>CACBGU010000011.1 GCA_902538885.1 uncultured Pelagibacteraceae bacterium | reverse complement strand
TTGCAAGAAACCTTTGTCCTTTAAAAATACTTGGATCTAATTTTGGAGTTGGATTAAGTATATTATTTATTAATCTTATTATTATTATATAAAAAACAGTTAAACCTAGCGTAACATGTATATCCTCAATTGTTATTCGTTGTTCACCAAAATCTAATTCCACCAGATAAAACCCCAAAGGTATTTGTATAAATAGAATAATTGCGCTGAGCCAATGTAACACCTTTGAGATAATACCATACTCTGTTATGGTGTTCGTTACATGCATAATTTATTTAATCATATAAAAAAATATATTAAAATAATTTTATTCTCAATTTTAAGCGTATTTTTCGTCTCATCTAGTAATGCTGAGTTAACAGTTGAAGAAATTATTAAAAGTCGACAAGCATTGTTTAGTAAAAACTATAGTACAGCTAAAAGGGTTCAGGCTTTCTCATCAAAAGGAGACTTTGAAAAAGCAAAAAAACTAATGATAGAAATGAGTGAAAATTATAAAGTTTTGATAGATCTATTTCCCGAAAATACACAAGAGGGTTTTGATACTGAAGCTTTACTTACAATTTGGGATGAAAAAGATGACTTCAATGCATTAATGCAAAAAGCCTCTAATGATATGACAAAACTTGTATCAGTAATCGAAGATGCAGATGATATTCGAGGTACATTAACAAAATTTATGTGGAGTAATTGTAAGGCTTGTCATAGTAGGTACAGAGAAGAGCATTAGCAACTAAGAAAGAATGATACCTCAAAAAGTTAAAGATCATATCGAAGAATATATTAGCCAAGAAGTTTATGTTCAAATCGCAATAATTAAGGGCAAAGAAAAAATTTCAATAGAATACGCTATAGATAAGTATTTTAACACTAACCATTTTAGAGATTTTTCAGAAGGTAAACCATATTTTCATTTCATTGACGGATTAAGAGATAAATGTCTTGGAAAACTTAAGAATTCTCCTATGAGAGACAAGGAAACCGAGGATGAGACTATAAAATTATTACAAAAAAAATTAAAAAATTTAACTGATAATGAGCTTGAAGACACATATTGGGAAATAGAAACTGGAGAATTTTTTTCAGGAGAACAAATAAAAGAACTTGAAAAAAATTGTAGAGAATTAATTAAAGAACTTAATCTATTAAATAAAAATAAAAAAGAAGTTCAAAAAACCATCATGAGTTTTTGTGAAAACTACGAAAAGTTGTGTCAAAAAAAATACCCAGAAGCTCCACTTCCACTAGAAATATTAAAATCTGTAAATTAATTATTTTTAAGGGTTCGCTCTTTAAGATGATACCTAAAGAGCTCCCTTATTTCGCCTCTTTGGCATTTAAATCCAAGTGGATTTATTATGTTTGTTAAGTCTTTTGATATTTAAAATTGTTCAGCTAAGTATCAGGTGGTGAAAGTATTAACATAAACCTCCTTCTATAAAAAAGGTAATTATATTTAATACAATTTCAATAAATTTATTTTCATTTTATGCAAATATATTTATTGAATACAACCTAGTGCTTTAGTAGATTCCCGGTAACTTAAATAACTCCCTAAAAATTATTTTTTATTTATTAATTCACTAATAAAATTTTCACCATAACCATCATCAACAGCTTTTTGAAAATAATTTTTATTTACTTCAGCAACTTTTTCAGCTTCAGGAAAATCTTTTAATAAATCTTGAATATAAGTTAAATCTTTTACTGAATTACTTGCAGTGAATTTAAAACCAGTGAAATCTCCTTTTAACAGATTATCAAAAACTCGATTTAAAGCTGCTGAGTTTCCTGAACCAAGTTTTGCAACATCAAATACTTTTTTTAAATCCAAACCCATTTCTTTGGCACTTTTAGCTAAATGATTAACTAATGCAGCATTTCCAAGAGATAAAAAGTTATTTAATAGCTTAGATTTTGCTCCCATTCCAACGGGTCCAAAGTGAAAATACTCTTTACAGAAAAAATTAAAGTATGGTTCAGCAATTTTAAAGTTTTCATCTGACGCTCCTACAATTCCTCCCAATATACCTTCCTCTGCTTGAACAGGTCCTCCCATTACAGGACACTCAACATAATTTATTTTTTTTGCATTAAATATTGCTTCTGTTTCCATTGAGCCAGTTTTATTATGAGTAGTAATATCAATTATTAAAGTTTTGTTATCTAAAACATTAGAAATTTTTTCTGATATTGACTTTGCTATGGGAGTGTTAGTAACACACATAAACATCGCATCTAAATTTTTATTAGAAAATTCTTCAAAAGATTTTATTTCTTCAGCTCCCTCGCTAACAATTTTCTCAATTGGTTTTCTATTTTTATTAGCAATGACAAAAAGCTTATTTTTATGTTTTAAAATATTTTTAGCTATTCCATAGCCCATATACCCAACACCAACAAAACCTATATTTTTCATCTAAACCCCACTATTTAACTTTTCTTTTTACCTTCTGTTCTTATGAACATAATACCAAAAACAATAATTCCTATCACCCCAACAATTTTATTATAATCAAACGGTACACCAAAAATTAAGAAATTAATAATTGTAGACCAAACTAATTGTGAGTATTGAAAATTAGTTACAAATGACAAATTAGAAAGTTGAATCGCATAAATAATTAAAGAATGACTTACAAAACCTGCTACACCAAGAATTACTAAATAAAGCCAAAAGATATTCTTTTCTAATGGCACCCAGTTAAATAATATAAAAATACTAAAAATTATTGCTCCTAAAATAGAAGTATAAAAAATAGCAGCAAATGGATCATTGTCGCCTGATACAACTTTGGTAAAAAATTGGTAAAGAGCCCAACAAATTGGAGGTACAATTGGAAATATTAAATCTAAACTAAATATTCTCATACTTGGACCTAACGAATAAACAATTGAACCAAAACTTAGCAGCATTAGAAATATACCTTTTGTACTTAAGACGTCTTTTAGAAAGAATGCTGAAAGCAACGAGACGATTAAAGGCGCTGTGAAGAAAACAACATAAATGTCTACCAAGTCAAATTTCTGCAAAGAATAAAACATAAACGAGGTAGCAGTTACCATTAATATCGATCTAATTATTTGGACTTTAAAATTTTTTTTTAAATTTACTTTTGGCTTAAAAATTAAAAAAAATATAATTAAAGATACCAAGTGAAAAAAAAATCTCCCCCAAATTGCTTGAGTAACTGGCATTACTGTTCCAAGATATTTTGCTGTAGAGTCCATACAAACAAACATAAAAAAACCACCAGCAGCTAATAAAATTACGTTAATTAAGGATGTTTGTTGAGGCACAGGAAAAATTAATTACATTACAACGCCAACTTGCCAAGGATTAAACTCCTCGTCACCGTAGCCGTTGATTTCACTTTTTGATTTATTCCCTGAAGCAGTATTTACAACTAATTCAAATATTTTTTGACCAACTTCTTCAACTTTTTCTTTCCCTTCAGCAATTGTACCACAATTAATATCCATATCTTCTGACATTCTTTCAAACATCGCTGAGTTTGTTGAAAGTTTTAAACTTGGAACTGGTTTGCAACCAAAGCAAGATCCACGTCCTGTTGTAAAACAAATAACATTAGCACCTGATGCAACTTGACCAGTTACAGATACAGGATCATAACCAGGAGAATCCATAAAATTAAAACCTTTATTTTTTAAAGGTTCAGCATAATGTAATACATCTTGTAGGACAGAGTTTCCTCCTTTTGCAACAGCACCTAATGATTTCTCTAGTATAGTTGTGAGACCACCTTTTTTATTTCCTGGCGCAGGGTTGTTATCCATGGAACTATTATTTATTGAAGTATAATGTTTCCACCACTCAATTCTCTTAATGAGTTTATCAGCAGTTTCTTGTGAGCTTGCTCTATTAATTAACAAATGTTCAGCTCCATAAATCTCTGGTGTTTCGGATAAAATTGAACTTCCACCTTTTTTAACCAAGAGATCTGCCGCAACTCCTAATGCAGGATTTGCAGTTATTCCCGAATATCCATCTGAACCACCACATTGAAGAGCTAAAGTTAGATGACTTACAGGTTGTGAGGTTCTTTGAATATTATTAGCTTCAGAAAGTAAATTTTTAATTTGAGACAAAACTTTATCTACTATTTTTTTAGTTCCACCTTCGTCTTGTATTGTAAGAAAATGAATTCGGTTATGTTTCTTTAGAGACTCATCAAATAAACTTACTTGAGCACATTCACATCCTAAACCTATAACAAAAACATGAGAAAAATTAGGATGATTTTTAAATCCATCTATAGTTCTTTGGAAAATTTGCATCCCTTCACTTTCAGTGTTCATTCCACATCCTGTAGAGTGAGTTATAGGCACTATGCCATCAATGTTTGGATAATCTTTTAAAATGTCAGAATATTTAATCCTCTCAACGATCATTTTTGTGACAGTTGCTGAGCAATTTACAGTGCTTACAATTCCAATATAATTTCTAGTAGCAACCTGTCCATTATCTCTTAAAATTCCATTAAAAAAGGTATCTGCTTTCTCATCAACAATATGTTTTTTATCTGTAACTTTAAAATCTCTTTTGAATTCTCTAAATTCTAAATTATGCGAATGTACATGTTGTCCAGGTTTAATATCATCTAATGCAAAACCAATAATTTGATCATATTTAATGATCGGATCACCTTTTTTAATTGTTTTTAAACAAACTTTGTGCCCAAAGGGTATTGGATCGATAGTACTAATTTCATGACCTTCAATTTTAGTTTTTTCAGGAATAATAAATTGGCTTACGCCAACATTGTCATTCTTATTTAAAACTATTAGATTATTCATAAAATTATTATATAACTATAAATCTAAACAAACCATTATTTAAATTATGCCTAAAAAAAGAAAAAAAAGTTTCAGAAGTCAACAATGGTTCAATAATCCTAAAAACCCTGACATGACTGCTTTATATCTGGAAAGATATTTAAATTATGGTCTTACAAGAAAAGAATTACAATCTGGTAATCCAATTATAGGAATTGCGCAATCTGGCAGTGATCTTTCTCCATGTAACAGGCATTTCATGTCTTTAAGCAAAAGAATTAAAGATGGAATTAGAAGAGCAGGCGGTATACCAATGGAATTTCCTACACACCCAATTCAAGAAACTGGAAAAAGACCAACAGCAATGTTGGATAGAAACCTTTCTTATTTGTCACTAGTTGAAGTTTTATACGGATACCCAATTGATGGAGTTATCCTAACAACAGGATGTGATAAAACTACTCCAGCTGCTTTGATGGCAGCTGCAACGGTAAATATTCCAGCAATAGTTTTATCAGGTGGTCCAATGTTAGATGGAGTTTACAAAGGTAAGCTTTCGGGTGCGGGAACAATTGTTTGGGAAGCACGAAAACTTTTATCTACTGGAAAAATAAATTATGAAGATTTTATGGATATGGTTGCATCTTCAGCACCAAGCGCTGGTCATTGTAATACCATGGGAACAGCATCTTCAATGAATTCTGTTGCAGAAGCTCTAGGAATGTCTCTACCTGGTGGAGCTGTAATACCCGCTCCTTACAGAGAGAGAGAGCAGATTTCATACGAAACCGGAAAAAGAATTGTTGGGATGGTTCATGAGCATTTAACTCCTTCCAAAATTATGACACGTAAAGCATTTGAAAACGCAGTGGTGGTTGCAAGTGCAATAGGTGGCTCAAGTAACTGCACAACACATTTAAGCGCAATAGCTAAACATATGGGAATTAAATTTGATCTTTCTGATTGGCAAAAATTAGGTCATGATATTCCTTTGCTAGTTAACTGTCAGCCAGCAGGTGAATATCTAATGGAAGGTTTTCATAGAGCAGGAGCAATACCAGCAGTTATGAAAGAATTAATAAAAAACAAAAAAATTCATACCAATATAAAGACTGTAACTGGAAAAACAGTTGGTGAAAATTTGAAAAAGAAAATTGATGTAAATAGCAAAGTAATCAAAACATTTAAAAATGCTTTAACTGAAAAAGCTGGTTTCTTAGTTATGAGAAGCAATTTTTTCTACTCTGCAATAATGAAAACATCTGTAATCAGCAAAGAATTTAGAGATCAATATCTATCAAACCCCAAACATCCTAATGTTTTTGAGTGTAAGGCAGTTGTTTTTGAGGGTCCTGAAGATTATCACAAAAGACTTAATGATAAGAAATTAAAAATTGATGAGAACTCGTTACTAATTGTTAGAGGATGTGGTCCAGTAGGTTATCCTGGCTCAGCCGAAGTAGTCAATATGCAACCACCAGATAGATTGTTAAAAAAAGGTATAAGACACCTACCTACTTTAGGAGATGGAAGACAGAGCGGAACATCCGAAAGTCCCTCAATACTTCATGTGTCTCCAGAGTCTGCTGTTGGAGGAGATTTAGGAATAGTTAAAACAGGAGATAAAATAAAACTTAATGAAAAATACCTAGAGGTTGATTTTAATGATGGCGTTAATTCAAAACTTGAAATTGATAAAATTGCTTCTGAATTTTCTAAAGAAGATATTGTAATTAGATCTATTGAAAAAACTAAATGGGACTCAACTTTAAAAAATATAAAAAATTTTGAATACCAAGAAAATTTTTATGAAAGTAAAGAGATGCACGATCTGCTTGTTTCTTTTTACAAATATGGTTTTGTAATAATAAAAAATATTCCAACATCAAAAAATTACATCGTGGAATTTGCAAATTCTATAGGCAGTGTTCGAAGAACAAATTTTGGTGAATATTTTGACGTAAAATCTAAACCTGATCCAAACGATCTTGCTTATACTTCATTAGCTTTAGCACCGCATACTGACAATCCTTATAGAAATCCTGTTCCATGTATTCAACTTTTGCATTGTATAGAAAGTAAAGTTTCAGGAGGATTATCGACTTTAGTAGATGGTTATACAGTAACTGAAGATTTAAAAAATCAGTATCCAGAATTTTATAAAATTTTAACTGAAGTAAAAGTTAGATTTAGATTTATAGATAAAGAAGTAATTTTAGAAACTATCTCTCCTTTGATTGAACTCAATGAAGATAAGAGTTTCAAGCAGGTAAGATTTAGTCCTAGATTAGACTATGTTCCAATTTTAGAAAAAGAAAAATTAGATCTTTACTACCAAGCAAGGAAAAAAATATCTGAAATGTATAATTCAGATAAATATAGAATTGAATTTAAACTCGAGCCAAAAGACTTAATGATGATGGACAACCATAGGCTACTCCATGGGAGAACAGCTTATGAGACAAAAGAAGGTGAGAGATTTTTACAAGGTTGTTATATTGATTACGATAGTACTGAGGGAAAACTTAGACACTTAAAAAGAAAGTTTAATCTTTAAACAAATTTTCTATTTGAGCTTCAGCCTCTTTAATTGATTTTTCATAATCTAATGCCATTTGGTCTGCACTAATTATATCTACTTTTTCTATACCAAAAAAATTAAGAATAAATTTTAACCAAGGAGTAAGAAAATCTTCTGAACTATTTAGTTTTGTTCCTCCAGAAGTAATAACTAGATACGCATGTTTGTTTTTTAATAGTCCCTCTCTTCTTCCATTTGGTTTAAATCTAAAAGTTTCACCTATACGAGCAGCTAAATCCGACCAAGCTTTAAGAGTTGCTGGAGGTCCATAATTATAAATTGGTGCTGAAATTATTATGATATCACTCTCTTTTAATTCTTTTACAAGCTTATCTGAAAGCTCAAACATTTTCTTATGTTCTTCTGTTTGATCTTTTTCATCAATATTCATTCCAGATTCTGTAAGTCCACTTACAAAAAGCATCTCATCATCTAAATCTCTATAAATTACTTCATCTTCTGGTTTTTTAATTTTATCTAAAAGTTTTTTTGCTAAAGCTCTTGAGGTAGAGCCTTTTTTTCTAGCACTGGAATCTATTTGATAAATCTTCATTAATTCTTTTTATCCGAATTTTTGCATAAATGGAAAGATTTCAATTATATAAAATCCTATTGCTTGTAATTGATTAGTCAAAATTAAAATACCTGTAACTAACAGAGTTATTCCACCAATTTTTGAAATTAAATTTATGTTTTTCTTAAAATTTTTAGAAAATAATAAGAATCTTTGAATTAAGTATCCAGACAAAACAAACGGGATAGCAAGACCTAATGAATAAGAAATTAACAAGATTACAGCTCTTGATAAAGTTTCTTCAATAGATGCCAAAGCTAAAATTGAACCTAAAATTGGACCAATACATGGTGTCCAGCCAAAACCAAAAGCAACACCAATCAGATATGGAAAAAGAATATTTCTAGATTCTTTTGCATCAAATCTTTTTTCAAAATTTAAATATGGAATATTGATAATTCCAATTAATTGAAGAGAAAAAATTATGATTACTATTCCTGCTGAAATTCTTAACACTTCTGAATTTTGTAGTAATGCCTGTCCCAAAAAAGATGCTGATGCACCTAAAAGAACAAATACAGTTGAGAACCCTAAACAAAATAAAATTAATGGAAAAAAATTGATTTTTTTTTGATTTAAAATTTCTTGTAAAGATTGACCAGAGATATAAGAAATATATCCAGGTATTAAAGGTAGAACACATGGAGACAAAAAACTTATAAGTCCTGCTCCAAAAGCAATTAAGTATTCAAACATTTATCCAGTATTTTTCATTGCTGCAGAAATACCTGCAATCGATGTCATTAAAGCATCTTCTAGAAATTTTTTATCTAAATTTTTATATTTTTTATTTGTCAATTTATTCATTACATTTGCCTGAAGTATATTTAACATCTCTGTATAGTTATTTCTTATAAATAAAGCTTTTCTAAATTCTTTTCTCTCTTTTACCACTTCTTTAGGGGTAATTTTATTGTGCAATTTGACCAGTGCCTCAAATTGAAATCTTAATTTTTTACCAATTCTTTTTAATGAGGCATCAGCTAAATTATTTTCATAAATAACTGATATTTCTGGATCCACCTTAGAAATTACCATATCTAGAATATCCATTGTTGATACAAAGTATGGCCAATTTCTTTCCATGTCAGTCATTGTTCTTTTAAACTTTTTAATTGAACCGTATCTCAATGCTTCAGTTGTACCAAGCCAAGCGGGTAACATTAATCTAATTTGTGTCCAAGCAAATACCCAAGGAATAGCTCTTAAACTTTGAATATTATCAACATTCTTTCTTTTGGTTGGTCTTGATCCAATTGCAAGTTTTCCTAGTGATTTATGTGGCGTAACTGTTTTAAAATAACGAATAAAATCCTCACTTTGATTTAAATATTTTCTGTATGAAGATGTAGAAATTTCTGACATTTTTTGAATTAATTCACGCCAATTAGTTTTTGATCTTGGTGGAGGATTTAAAGATGCATCCATTACAGCTCCTATATAACTACATAAATTGTACTCAGCTAAAGGTTTATAGCCATACTTTTGCTGAATTACTTCTCCTTGATCAGTAATTCTAATTTTACCATTAACTGTTCCTGATGGTTGTGATTTTAAAGTAGCCTGTATTGGACCACCTCCTCTTCCTGGAGATCCACCTCTGCCGTGAAAGAAAACAAGATCTGTTTTATATTTTTTAGCTAAATTTCTAAGCTCTTCTTGAAGTTTGTATTGATGCCAACTTGCAGATAATTTTCCAGCATCTTTACTAGAGTCTGAATATCCAATCATGACTTCCTGTTTTGACTTAATCATTTTTCTGTACCATGAAAGTTTGAATAAGTTTGTCATAACACTGTTAGCATTTTTTAAATCATCCAGAGTTTCAAAAAGTGGAACTACTCTTAATAAATTTTTTGTTTGTGCCTGCATTTGTAAAAAATAAACAGATAAAATATCAGATGCTGTGGATGTCATCGATATTACATAAGCACCAAGACATTGGATTGGTTCTTTAGCAATTTGTTTAAAAGTATTCCATACTTCTTTGTTTTCTTTATCTCGAATATTTATTTTATCTACAAAAGATTTTCTTTGTTTAATATTTTTATTTAAAAGTTTTATTTTTTCACCTTCACTTAGAGAAGAATAATTAATTTTATTTTTCTTTTTAAAAATTTCATTTAAAAGTTTTTCATGTCGATCAGACTCTTGTCTGATATCTAATCTTGCAAGATTTATTCCAAAACATCTCACTCTTCTAATTAAGTCTAGTAAATCAGCATTTGCAATATGTTGACCTTTGTTTTGATTCAGAGAACTTCTTACTTCTCTCAAAGGATTAATAATTTCATATTTATCTTGGAGTAATTTTTTTTCATCTAAAGGTTTATTAAAGTTTATATGTGCTTCTATTAATTGATGAGTACTTCTTACTTTGTCTCTTAATGGTCTTAAATAAACTCTATATGGTTCAAAACTTTTTCCAGTAACTTTACTGATTGCAGGAGAACATTCCTCCATGGATAAATCTTGAATTAATTGAGTAAGTTCTTTCTCGTACAGTTTTGCAGCTTGCCATCTAGAAAATAAAATTACTTTCTTAGTTACCTCAGAAGTTACATTTGGATTTCCATCTCTGTCTCCACCCATCCATGAACCAAATTGAATAGGATTAAAATTTCTCGGCAAGTCTTTGTTTAAATTTTTTCTAAAAATATCGTTTAATCTTTTATAAACCCTAGGAATAGTATCCCACAAACTATCTTCAATTACAGCCAGACCCCATTTTGCTTCATCCAATGGAGAAGGTTTAGTTCTTTTTAGTTCATCAGTTTTCCAAATAATTGCTATTTCTGAATATAGTTTTCTATCTAATTCTATAATTTTTGAGGGATATTTTTTATAGAGGTGTCTTTGCTCCATAATTGATATTAAATTTGCGTATTTTTGAATTAAAGTTCTTCTTTTAACCTCTGTTGGATGAGCGGTAAGAACTATCCCAATATCTAGCTTGGTTGCCAAATCATAAATTTTATTATTTGAGATATTTTTATTTTTGAATAGTCCTTCAATAATATCCTCAATAAATAAATTTTGATTTTTACTTTTAAAATATGGATTTTCATATTCATTTAATTTTCTAGATGCATCTAAAGACTCAGCTAAATTCATCAAATTAAGTATGTGCGAAAAAGCCCTTGTGATTTTAAAAGTTTTTTCTGGCGAAAGTTTTTTTACTTCTTTTGAAATTTTTGAGAAAACTTTACTCTTGTTTTTGTCTAGTAATGTGTTTTTGGATAGTAATCTTAGTCTTTCAACAATTTCAAAAAAAGCTGGTCCCTCTTGATCTTTAATTACTCTTCCTAAGAATGTTCCTAATAATCTAATATCTTCTCTTAAAAGCTTTGTAGGTATTCGCTCATAGTAAAGATCTCTTTTCTTCATTACTTAATATAAATTTTTTTTGTAAAACTCCTTTTGCATTTGTTTTTACACTAAAAAAGAATCCTGAATATCTAAATTTTCGCAAATCTGCTTTGCTCATACCTTTTGTTGCTGTTGAAACGTAAAGTTCTTTAGTATTTTTACCTCCAAATGCACAATTAGTAATATTTTTTGCAGGAAACTGAATTCTGTGAATTAATTTTGCTTTTTTATTAAAAACAGAAATACATGCACCATGAAAATGAGCTACCCATAAATTTTTATTTTTATCTAAGGTCATTCCATCTGGTGAACCCTCTTCGGGTGATAATTTTTTAAATATTTTTTTGCTAACTATTTTATTATTTTTATTTATTTTAATTTTATAGATAGTTTTTTTTGGACTATCCGTATGATAAAAATTATACTGATCAATAAATGCTGGTCCATTAGTAATTCTATAATTTTTATCAACTTTTATTAATTTAAAATTTTTATCTAATTTATATAAAGAACCTTTTTCAATTTTTCGCTCTAAGTTGTCCATAGTGCCAAACCAAAGATTTCCAGCAGGATCTGTTTTTCCATCATTAATTCTATTTAGTTTCAAGTTTGATTCTATCTTAATTGATTTTAAAATTTTTTTTGATTTTAGATTTTGAATTCTTAATTCGCCCTGAAGACCTAAAATAAAAATATGATCTTTGATATGAGCGATAAAACCAATTTCTTTATTTACTTTAAAGATTTTCTTTTTTTTATTTTTAATATTGAAAGAACAAATTTTCTTTTTTTTAATATCTACAAAATAAATTGAATTATGTTCACCAACCCATAATGTTCCTTCACCTAAAGTACATCTTATTTTCCAAAGAGGTTTTGGTTCTAAGGTTTTTATTTTATTCATTTACTTCAAACTCCTTTATAAAGTCTTCATCAGGATTAATTCCAATACCTACATTATCTGTTACTGATGCAAAACCATTGTTGTTTTTAACTTGGTCTAAAATTGAAAACTCTTCCTTTGGCAAATCTGTGATAAAAATATTTTTTTCTGTTGTATCAAACTCGAGCATAGATTTAGATGGAAATAATCCACCTGGCATATCTGGTTGTGCTGTCAACAAATGGAGATTAACTGCAATACTCACTGCAGAACCCCATACATGATTAATTACTGGTATAAAATTTGCTTGCGCTAATGCTGCAACTTTTAAATACTCCGTAATTCCGCCAAGTCCACAAACCTCTGGTTGAGCTATATCAATACATTTATTTGATATTAATTTATTCCAGCCATATTTGGTAAATTCAGCCTCTCCACCTGCAATGCTAGTAGAGATTTTTTGTTTTAATTCTCTATAACCCTCATAATCTTCAGGAGCCACAGGTTCTTCAAACCAATAAATATCTAGCTCATCTAAACCTTTTCCAACGTAAAGAGCATCTTTCAAATTATAAGTGTGATTTGCATCAACCATTAATTTGAAGTCTTTTCCAACAGTGTCTCTTACGGCTTGAACCAACTTTAAATCTTCTTTTGGACCTAATCCAACTTTCATTTTCATGGCTTTAAAATTTTTTGATTTTATTTGCTTAGATTCTTCTTTGAACAAGGCAATCAATTCATCAACTGATTTTTTTTGTAACATCATACCGTATCCATACACTGGAACTTCATTATTACATTTGCCACCAACAAGCTGATAAAGAGGAGCATTTGTTTTTTTTCCAAGAATATCCCATAATGCAATATCCACTCCTGATAATGCTTGAATTGGCATGCCCTTTTGACCGCTATCTCTTAAAAGATTGTATACTTTTTGCCAAATATGTTCTTTATTTAAAGGATCTTCACCAATTACTAAAGGCTGTATAACCTTTTCAACAATAAACTTATTCGCTAAAGCTATATTTCCAGGACCAAAACATTCACCCCAACCTTTTATTCCCTCATCTGTTTGAACTTCAACAAGATGAGCTGTACGATGTTTATAATACTGTTGTGAGTAACCAAGTTCTTTTTCTAACTCATATCTAAGTACATGACTTTTAATAGAAGTTATTTTCACAATTAATTATAAAGCAACTACCTTCGAGTTTTGCTCTCCTAAGTTTTCTATTGATAATTTCATTGTATCACCGGCTTTTAAGAATTGTTGAGGCTTCATACCCATTCCAACTCCTGGAGGTGTTCCAGTTGTAATTATATCGCCAGCTTGAAGAGACATAAATTTACTTAAATAAGATACAATTATATCAACATTGAATATCATTGTGCTTGTGTTACCTGTTTGCATTCTTGTACCATTAACATCTAAACTCATTTTTAAATTGTTAACATCTGCAATTTCATCCTTTGTAACCAAATAAGGCCCAATTGGTCCATAAGTATCATGAGATTTTCCTTTAACCCATTGACCCATTTTTTCAATTTGCCATTCTCTTTCACTAATATCATTTACTAAACAATAACCTAAAATATGATCTTGAGCTTGGCTTTCAGAAATATGTTTTGTTTCTTTTCCTATAACAATTCCTAATTCAACTTCCCAATCAAGTTTTTTTGATCCTGAAACTATTTCGATATCATCGTTTGGTCCATTAATTGAACTTGTAGCTTTCATAAAAGTAATTGGTTCAGATGGAACCTCTGCACCTGTTTCAGCTGCGTGATCAGAATAATTTAATCCAATTGCAACAAATTTACCTGGCTTAGTAATACAAGATCCTATTCGATCATTTGCAGATAATTCTGGTAAAGAAGATAAATCAGCACTTTGTAACTTGGAAATAGTCTCAAAATTTAAATGATCAGGATTTAAATCTTTAACATGAGAACTAATATCTCTTATTTTACCGTCTTTATCTAAAACACCTGGTTTTTCGTTTCCTTTATTTCCTACTCTTAATAATTTCATATTTATCCTTTTGTTATTTAATTATATTGAAATTCCACCATCAACATGAATAGTACTTCCTGTTGTAAATGTTGCATCATCGCTAGCTAAATAAACAGCCACAGCTGCTATTTCTTCTGCTGTACCTAATCTTCCCATAGGTTGTCTTGCTATAAAATCTTTTTTTGCTTGAACAGGATCTGGACTTTGATTTACCCTATCTTGCCAAGAAGGTGAATAAACTGTACCTGGCGCAATTGAATTACATCTAATATTTTGTTTAACGAAATCTGCTGCAATCGCCTTTGTTAAACCAATCACTGCGCCCTTTGTTGTTCCGTAAACAAATCTATTTGGAAAACCTTTAAAGCTAGATGCGCATGAAGATATATTAATAATACTTCCGCCATTTTGTTTAATCATTAAAGGCAAAATAGCTTTACACATAAAGTACATCGACTTAACGTTTACATTAGAAGAAAAATCCCAATCTTTTTCATCACATTCCAATATTGTTCCATGATGAACAAATCCAACCGCATTAAATAAAACATCAACTCTATCTAAAGTTTTAGTAAATTCTAAAATTGCATTGTTGTCTGTTGAGTCTAACTTGTGCACTTTAATCTCAGAATATTCTTTATTTAAATCAGCTAAAGTTTTATCATTTAAATCGGTTGCAGTTACATGAGCACCTTCTTTATGAAATGCTATTGCTGTTGCCTTTCCAATCCCTTGGCCTGCTGCAGTTACGAGAATTTTTTTACCTTCTAATCTTCCACTCATTTTTTATTTATCCTTTCGATTTCATTATAAAGTGAACTATGATCAGTGTTTCCATGACCATTATCGACCAAGGTTTTATACATTTCTTTCACTAAATTTGAAATAGGTAAATGTGTATTATATGAATTTGCACACTCCAAAATGTTATTCATGTCTTTTAAATGAGTAGATGTTTTACCTTTTGGGGTAAAATCTTTATCTATCATTCTTTTTCCATGAGTTTGTAAAATTTTACTATCTGCCCAACCTCCAGAAAGAGCTTTAATTAATTTTACTGGGTCAGCTCCTGCTTTTTCACATAAAGTTATTGCCTCTGCAACCGCTCCTATTGTAACTCCTACCACAATTTGATTTGCTAACTTTGAAACTTGTCCACTACCAATTGGTCCAACCAAAGTTGGATTTCCCATAGCTTTTAAAATATTTATAGAATTATCAAAAACACTTTGCTCTCCTCCAACCATTATAGCTAATGAAGCTTCCTCAGCCCCAATTGTTCCTCCTGAAACTGGTGCATCTAAATAATCTATATTTTTTGATTTTAGACTATTTCCATATTTTGTTGCGGTTGTTGGTTTAACTGAACTCATATCAATAACAGTTGATCCAGATTTTAAATTGTCTAATAAATCTGAATTATTCATTATTGCATCAACAGCGCTATCATCTGTTAACATTGTAATAATAAAGTCATTATCTTTAACAACTTCACCTAATGTTTTTGATATTTCGGCTCCAAATTCTTTCAAAGGTTCTGCTTTACTAATTGAACGATTAAATGCTTTTAATTTAAAACCAGATTTTAATAAATTTTTAGCCATTGGAAGACCCATAAGGCCTGTTCCAATAAAACCAATTTTCATCATGGTTTTGGTTTAAATTCGTGGAAGTTTTGTGTCATCGCTTCTGGGAAGAACATAACACATGCTAACACAATTAACTGAATAACTATAAATGGTGCAAAACCTCTAAATATATCTGTTAATGAAATATGTGGAGGAGCAACAGATTTTAAATAAAAGGCTGCAGGCCCAAATGGCGGACTTAAAAATGAAACTTGCATGTTGACACAGAATAATATTCCGAACCAAATTGGATCAAATCCTAGAGCAATAACTATTGGTAAAAATACAGGCATTGCTAACAATACAATTCCAACCCAATCCATAAATGCTCCCATAATTAAAAACATAATCTGCATCATGAAGATTAAATACATCGGTTTTAAATCATAAGCTAAAATAGTTTCTGCTACATATTTAGGACCTCCAGCAAGAGAGTAAGCACCTGCTAAAACTGTAGCACCAAAAGTAATAGTTAAAATAGTTCCTGATGCTTTGAAAGTTCTTGTTAATGCATCTTTAAATAAAAACCACGTTAATTCTTTTCTTGCAAAAATTATAATTAATGTAGCAACTACTCCCATACCAGCCGCTTCAGTAATTCCTGTCATTCCAGAATAAATTGAACCTAGCACAATTATTACAATACCGATTGGTGGTAAAAGACCTGGGAGGTATGACATTTTTTCTTTTAAAGTTAAAGCAGGCTCATCACTTAAAGGTGCTAAATGCGGTTGTAATCTTGTACGAATTAAAATGTATGTAATAATTAAACCTGAAATCATTAAACCAGGAACAATAGCTTCTTGGAATAACATAGTGATAGAAGTCTCAGTTGTTAATCCATAAATAATTAAAACAATTGAAGGCGGTATCATGGTGCCTAAAGATCCAGACGCACAGATGATACCTATCGACATATCCTGATCGTATTTTAATCTCAACATTTGAGGTAGTGCAATCAAACCTAATAAAACTATTTCTCCACCAATAATTCCACTCATCGCTGCCATAATTGTTGCCATGATGGCAGTTACGACTCCCACTCCACCTCTAGTCTTTCTTAACCACGCATTTAAAGCGTCATAAAGATCTCTTGCGATGTTTGAACGTTCGAGCAAGGAGGCCATAAATATAAATAAAGGTACTGATAAAAATGAATAAGTAACAACTAATGAGTAATACCTAGAAAGTAATATTCCTAATGCATGCTCACCTATGTATAAAAACACTAGAACTGCACCCATAAAACCAGATGCAAAACCCATAGGAACACCAATAGAAATTAGTAATAATAATCCTACTATTAGTATTATTGAAAGTGATCCTATATCCATATTATTTTAATTCTTTAGACGGATCGTATTGTTTTTCTTTTGGATTTCTCCAATCAATAATTAAATTATTTACAGATTGAACAGCAATAAGAAATACACATAGAAGTGTTAATGGCTTCATAGTAGCTGGAATTGGTGGATCCCAATATGTTGCAAATCTCTCCCAATTTATAAATGATCTGTATGCATCTTCCATACCCCCATAAATTACAGCTGCTGCGAAAAGAACAATAATTAAAGTGCTAATTAGGTCAAAAATTCTCTGTGTCGGTCTACTAACCCAATCATACAATAATACTATTCTAATATGGCTTCTTAATCTTGTTGCATATATTCCACCAACTAAATAACAAATTCCCGCAAGCCATAAACATAGTTCATTTGCCCACAGAGTTGGTTTAAACAATACATATCTCATAAAAATTTCATACATCATCACAATTACAATTACTGGAATTAAATATTTAATTGTGTGACTTAAAAATAAGGAAACTCTATCTATCCAATTTATTGGAAAATCATCTTTACTCGCGACTTTTTCATTTTGTTCTTGTAATTCTTTATCGATCATTGAGTAAAAATTTAAATAAATCGAAGGGCCTTTGCAGGCCCTTCAAGATTTTTTTTATTACATGATACCGTTAGCTTTCATATAAGCTTTGTGTATCTCAATAAGTGCTGCAGCTTCTGGAGATTTAGTCTTCCATTCTTCCCAAGCAGCTAAAGCAGCTTGTCTGAATTTAAGTCTATCTTCTCTAGACCAGTCGTGAAGAGTAACACCCATTTCATTTAAAGCTTTAACAGCTTCAGCGTTTTTTCTTTCAACTAAACTAGTGATAGTTCTTCCAGCAATTTCTATTGCAGCTAACATAGCACCTTGCTCATGTTTCTTTAACTTCTTCCATACTTTCGTATTACAAGCTAAGTGGTCAGCTGGCATAGAGTGGAAACCTGGGTATGTAGCATATTTATTTTGCTCATAGTGTCCACCTGCATAGTTAGTAGCTAAAGATGAATAGTCAGCTCCATCAATTAGACCAGTTTGTAAAGCAGTTGGAACTTCACCAAAGTCCATAACGATAGGTTTAGCACCTAAAGTTGTAAAGATCATACTTTCCATTCCTGGAGGCGATCTAAATTTAAAGTCTTTTAATGAAGCAACATCTGGAATTGGTCTGCTAGATATTAAAGACTCATGTCCTGGTATCCACCAACCAATTAATGTCATTCCATATTTGTTGTAAAGTGCATCAACAGCTTCTTGAGCTCCTGGGAAATTCAAGAATTCATATTGTTGATATGGGTTATCGTATCCACCCATTACATCACCTGCGAATTGGAACGCTGCATTTTTACCAGTTTGGTAACCAGCACCAGTCATATCACAATCGATAATTCCAGTTTGTGCAGAGTTAAACACCTCAGCAGATTTACCTGTAACTGATGATGAGTAGAACATTTCTACTTTTAAGCTTCCGCCAGAAAACTTCTCTACGTTTTTAGCGAATTGAGCAGCAACTTCACCATTTGGTGAACTAGCTGTAAAGTGTGTTTCAATCTTTAAAGTCTTTGCATTTGCAGAGCCAAATAAAGCAACTGAAACAATAGCTACAGCTGCTATAGTTTTAGATATAAGTTTAAACATTATCTTCCTCTCGTTTATGTTTTTCCGAAAGTTAATCATAAAAGATTTTTGAGATCAATAATTTCGTTTAACTTTTATATATAGAAATTATATATATTCATTGAACAGACAACTTATAGTTGTTCTAAACTACTTCTGAAATAAGAGGTTTTTTATTGAAAAAACAGTAGATATTGTCGACAGCCATCATGCTCATAGCTAGTCTGGTTTCATGTGTTGCACTCCCAATGTGCGGTAAAACAAAACAGTTGTCTAGTTTTAAATATCTTTTATCTAAATTTGGTTCGTTGTTGAACACATCTAAACCTGCAGCATAAATTTTTTTGTTTTCTAATGCATCTATCAAGGCATCATCATCAATGATTGATCCTCTTGATGTATTTATAACTACAGCATGTTTTTGTAACAAACTAATTGTCGAAGAATTAAGAATATTTTTAGTTTCAGCAGTTGCAGGAGTGTGTATACTTACAAAATCACACTCTGGTAGCATGGATTTAATTTCAGAAAAATACTTTGCACCATCCTCTAGATCATCAGGGAGTTTATTTCTGTTGTTATAAATTATCTTCATTCCAAAGGCTTTTGCATTTTTAGCAACCATTCTTCCTATTCTACCCATGCCAATAATACCTAGTGTTTTACTAGTTATTGAGTTGCCAATCATAAATTTAGTTATATCAAGTTTTTGGTTTTTCCAACTATCTGTTCTCATCAAATTATAAGCTTCGCCAATTCTTCTTGATGCAGCTAAAATTAAAAGAATAGTAATCTCAGCAACAGCTTCATTTAATACATTGGGTGTGTTAGTAACTTTTATTTTTTTTTCTAAAGCTGAGTTAATAGAGATATTATCGTATCCTACTCCTACCTGAGCAATTATTTTTAATTTACCATTAAGATTATTGAAAAAATTTTCTCCAATTTTATCAAAACTTGTAGAAATAATTCCATCATAGTCGTTTGCGATTTTAATTAATTGGTTCTCTGGGATTGGTTCATCTTTTAGATTTAATGTTACATCAAATTCCTTACTTAATTTTTCTTCTGCTAAATCTGAAATTTTTCTAGAAACTAATATTTTTTGTTTCATTTAATGCGAGTCTCTAGGTAAACCTTTTGTATGAGATATATCTAAGTATTTTCCTCTAGAATTAATACATGCCCCATCGTCTAATTGACCAACAGTATTTCTGAAAATTTCTTGCCAAGGAGTTTGATTATTAGCTTTAAATTTTCGTCTGTTTTTTCTTCTTTTATTAAACTCAAGTTGAGAGATAATTAAATCAACCCTTCGTTTATTTAAATCAATTTTTATTTTATCTCCTGTTTTAACTATTCCTAAATCTCCTCCAACAGCAGACTCTGGAGACACATGAAGTATTGAGGGACTTTCGGATGTTCCGCTCTGTCTTCCATCTCCTAAAGTAGGTAGGTGTCTTATACCTTTTTTTAACAATCTATCTGGTGGTTGCATATTGACTACTTCGGCTGAGCCAGGATAACCTACTGGACCACATCCTCTAACAATTAGTAACGAGTTCTCATCAATTTTTAATTTCTTATCATTAAGTCTTTTGTGATAATCTTCAGGACCCTCAAAAACAACTGCCTTACACTCAAAAACATTAGGATGTTTGGGGTTTGATAGATATTGATCTCTAAATTCTTTGCTGATTACAGATGTTTTCATTATTGCAGAGTAGAAAAAATTGCTTCTCATAACTAAGAAACCAGCTTTTTCAGTTAAAGCATTTTTAAATGTTTTGATTACTTTGCTATTTACATCAATTTTCTTTTTCAAATTTTCACCAACTGTTTTTCCAGTTACAGTCTTTATATTGGTATGAATTTTTTTGTTTTTTATTAATTCTTTCATAACTGCTGGTATTGCTCCTGCTCTATGAAAACCTTCCATTAGATATTCACCTGCTGGCTGACAGTTAACTAGCAAAGGAATATCATGACCTAATTTTTGCCAATCAGAAAGATCAAATTTAATTCCCATATGTTTAGCTATTGCGCTTAAATGTGTTGTGCAGTTACTTGAGCCACCTATTGCACTTGCAACCACCACTGCGTTTTCAAATGCTTTACGTGTCATAATTTTGGAAGGAGTTAAATGCTCATGAACCATCCCAACAATTCTTTTTCCGGTTTCGTATGAAATCTGCTCTCTCTCTCTGTAAGGAGCGGGTATTACAGCTCCACCAGGTAGAGACATTCCTAGAGCTTCTGCAACAGAATTCATTGAAGATGCTGTTCCCATGGTATTACAATGACCAGCGCTTGGTGCTGAAGATGCAACCATATCCATAAAATCTTCATAATTTATTTTTCCAGTAGATAAAAGTTTTCGTGCTTCCCAAACAATTGTTCCCGCACCCGAAAGCTTACCTTTGTAAACTCCATCTAACATTGGACCACCTGATAAAACTATTGCTGGAATATTTACCGTTGCAGCTGCCATCAAAGCAGCTGGAGTAGTTTTATCACATCCTGTTGTTAGGATAACTCCATCAATTGGGTATCCGTATAAAACTTCAACTAGTGACAAATAAGAAAGGTTTCTATCCAACATTGCTGTTGGTCTTTTTCCAGTTTCTTGAATTGGGTGTGTAGGAAATTCCATTGGTATACCGCCTGCTCTTCTAATTCCATCTTTAATTCTTTTGCTTAAAGACATGAAATGCCTGTTACATGGAGAAAGATCACTGCCAGATTGCGCAATTCCTATAATTGGATTACCAGATTGTAATTCTTTTCTTGTAAGACCATAATTTAAATATCTTTCCAGATATAAAGCAGTCATGTCAGGGTTTTTAGGATTATTGAACCATTGTTGACTTCTGAAACTTTTTTTTCTTTTTTTAGGCATAATTTAAATAATGGTTTGTTTAGATTTATAGTTATATAATAATTTTATGAATAATCTAATAGTTTTAAATAAGAATGACAATGTTGGCGTAAGCCAATTTATTATTCCTGAAAAAACTAAAATTGAAGGTCATGAAATTAGTACTATCGATCCAATACCCTTTGGGCACAAAGTTTGTTTAAAAACAATTAAAAAAGGTGATCCGATCATTAAATATGATCAAATTATTGGTTTTGCATTAGATGATATTAAACCTGGACAACATGTACATTCGCATAATTTAGAATTTAGAGAATTCAAAAGAGATTTTAAAGTTACAGATAAAAAACATATTGTTGATGAGAAAGCAGATACCTTTTTTAATGGAATTTTAAGAGATAATGGACAGGTTGCTACTAGAAATTATATTGGAATTGTAAGCACTGTAAATTGCTCAGCAACTGTCACAAAAATGATCGTTGAGAGGATTAAATATTCTGACATTTTAAAAGATTATCCAAACATTGATGGCATAGTGCCTATAACTCACTCTACAGGATGTGGAATGAACACTGAAAGTGAAGGGATGCAAATTTTCCAAAGAACTATAGATGGATTTAAAAATCATCCTAATTTTTCTCATGTTTTTGTTATAGGTTTAGGATGTGAATGTGCTCAAGTAAGTTTATTTGATGAGTCTCTAAAGAAACATAACCGAATTCATTTTCTTACAATACAAGACGAAGGTGGAACTAAAAAAATAGTAGATAAAGTTTTGTCTCAAATTAAAAATTTACTTTCTGAAGCTAATAATATTCAAAGAACCTCACAACCTGTAAGTCATCTAACTTTAGCTCTTCAATGTGGTGGTTCAGATGGATATTCGGGAATAACTGCAAATCCTGCATTAGGAGTTGCGGCAGATCTCTTGGTTAAAAAAGGTGGAAGTTCAATTTTATCCGAAACACCAGAGATTTATGGAGCTGAACATTTGTTAATTAATAGAGCAAGCTCACAAGAAACTGCTGATAAACTCATTAAGAGAATTGAGTGGTGGAAACATTATACTTCAATAAATAATAGTTCCATGGATAACAACCCTGCGCCAGGAAATAAAAAAGGTGGTCTCACAACTATACTAGAGAAATCATTAGGTGCTGTTGCAAAAGGAGGAAACTCTGTCCTACAAGATGTATTACATTATGCTGAACCTTTAAAAAATAAAGGTTTTAATTTTATGGATTCTCCTGGTTATGATCCTGTATCTGTAACTGGTCAAGTTGCATCAGGTGCTAATGTTATTTGTTTTACAACAGGACGTGGATCTTGCTTTGGTTGCAAACCAGTTCCAAGTTTAAAACTTTCAACAAACTCAGCGATGTTTGAAAGAATGTCAGAAGATATGGATATTAATTGTGGTACAATTGCTGAAGGGAAAGAAAAAGTTGAAGAAGTTGGTCAAAAAATATTTGAATTAGTTGTAAATACTGCTTCAGGGAATAAATCAAAAAGTGAAATCAACGGCTACGGTGACGAGGAGTTTAATCCTTGGCAAGTTGGCGTTGTAATGTAATTAATTTTTCCTGTGCCTCAACAAACATCCTTAATTAACGTAATTTTATTAGCTGCTGGTGGTTTTTTTATGTTTGTTTGTATGGACTCTACAGCAAAATATCTTGGAACAGTAATGCCAGTTACTCAAGCAATTTGGGGGAGATTTTTTTTTCACTTGGTATCTTTAATTATATTTTTTTTAATTTTTAAGCCAAAAGTAAATTTAAAAAAAAATTTTAAAGTCCAAATAATTAGATCGATATTAATGGTAACTGCTACCTCGTTTATGTTTTATTCTTTGCAGAAATTTGACTTGGTAGACATTTATGTTGTTTTCTTCACAGCGCCTTTAATCGTCTCGTTGCTTTCAGCATTCTTTCTAAAAGACGTCTTAAGTACAAAAGGTATATTTCTAATGCTGCTAAGTTTTGGTTCAATTGTTTATTCGTTAGGTCCAAGTATGAGAATATTTAGTTTAGATTTAATATTTCCAATTGTACCTCCAATTTGTTGGGCTCTTTACCAATTTTTTACCAAAGTTGTATCAGGCGACAATGATCCATTTGCTGCTATTTTTTATACTTCTATTTTAGGAGCAATAATTTTTAGTATTTTTATATTATTTAACTGGGTGCCATTAGAAAAGAATATCTTTTGGCTTTATTTAGTAATTCTTGGTGTAGCAGGTTTTGTAAGTCATTCTTTAATTATTTATGCGATTCAACTTTCTAATTTGTCATTTGTAACTAATTTTCAATACTCACAATTAGTTTGGTCTACAATTATTAATTTCTTAATTTTTGGTGTACCGTTTGATTATAATAAAATTGTTGGGGTGATAGGAATTATTGTTTTTGGTATTATGTTCATAAGAACAGAAGGTAAAAAGAAAAGTTAAATAGTGGGGTTTAGATGAAAAATATAGGTTTTGTTGGTGTTGGGTATATGGGCTATGGAATAGCTAAAAATATTTTAAAACATAAAAATAAGCTTTTTGTCATTGCTAATAAAAATAGAAAACCAATTGAGAAAATTGTTAGCGAGGGAGCTGAAGAAATAAAATCTTTTGAAGAATTTTCTAATAAAAATTTAGATGCGATGTTTATGTGTGTTACTAACACTCCCATAGCAAAGTCAATATCAGAAAAAATTTCTAATGTTTTAGATAACAAAACTTTAATAATTGATATTACTACTCATAATAAAACTGGCTCAATGGAAACAGAAGCAATATTTAATGCAAAAAAAATAAATTATGTTGAGTGTCCTGTAATGGGAGGACCTGTTCAAGCAGAGGAAGGTATATTGGGAGGAATTGTAGGAGCGTCAGATGAAAACTTTAAAATTGCTGAACCATACTTTAATTTTTTCTGTAAAGAGTATTTTCACTTTGGACCCGTTGGAATGGGAGCAAAATCTAAGCTATTAAATAACTTTTTATCTCTTGGAAATGCTGCATTAGTTAATCATTTAGCTAAAAGTGCCAAAGAAATGGGTTTGGATTTAAAAAAAGTATTTGATGTTGCAAAACTTGGTTCAGGAAACTCAGCAGCTTTAAATCGAGTTTTTGATAATCTGTTAAAAGGAGATTTCACTGGTTTTAAATTCACTGCAAGTAATTCAGTAAAAGATTTAACTTATATTCAAGATTTATTAAAAGATTTTCCTGAAGCTGAAAAAGTTGCTGAAGTAAATAAAAATTATTTTCAAAAAGCTGTTGATGATGGTTATGGTGAAAATTTTATTAGTGAATTAATAAATAAAAAATAATTTTTAGGGAGTTATTTAAGTTACCGGGAATCTACTAAAGCACTAGGTTGTATTCAATAAATATATTTGCATAAAATGAAAATAAATTTATTGAAATTGTATTAAATATAATTACCTTTTTTATAGAAGGAGGTTTATGTTAATACTTTCACCACCTGATACTTAGCTGAACAATTTTAAATATCAAAAGACTTAACAAACATAATAAATCCACTTGGATTTAAATGCCAAAGAGGCGAAATAAGGGAGCTCTTTAGGTATCATCTTAAAGAGCGAACCCTTAAAAATAATTAATTTACAGATTTTAATATTTCTAGTGGAAGTGGAGCTTCTGGGTATTTTTTTTGACACAACTTTTCGTAGTTTTCACAAAAACTCATGATGGTTTTTTGAACTTCTTTTTTATTTTTATTTAATAGATTAAGTTCTTTAATTAATTCTCTACAATTTTTTTCAAGTTCTTTTATTTGTTCTCCTGAAAAAAATTCTCCAGTTTCTATTTCCCAATATGTGTCTTCAAGCTCATTATCAGTTAAATTTTTTAATTTTTTTTGTAATAATTTTATAGTCTCATCCTCGGTTTCCTTGTCTCTCATAGGAGAATTCTTAAGTTTTCCAAGACATTTATCTCTTAATCCGTCAATGAAATGAAAATATGGTTTACCTTCTGAAAAATCTCTAAAATGGTTAGTGTTAAAATACTTATCTATAGCGTATTCTATTGAAATTTTTTCTTTGCCCTTAATTATTGCGATTTGAACATAAACTTCTTGGCTAATATATTCTTCGATATGATCTTTAACTTTTTGAGGTATCATTCTTTCTTAGTTGCTAATGCTCTTCTCTGTACCTACTATGACAAGCCTTACAATTACTCCACATAAATTTTGTTAATGTACCTCGAATATCATCTGCATCTTCGATTACTGATACAAGTTTTGTCATATCATTAGAGGCTTTTTGCATTAATGCATTGAAGTCATCTTTTTCATCCCAAATTGTAAGTAAAGCTTCAGTATCAAAACCCTCTTGTGTATTTTCGGGAAATAGATCTATCAAAACTTTATAATTTTCACTCATTTCTATCATTAGTTTTTTTGCTTTTTCAAAGTCTCCTTTTGATGAGAAAGCCTGAACCCTTTTAGCTGTACTATAGTTTTTACTAAACAATGCTTGTCGACTTTTAATAATTTCTTCAACTGTTAACTCAGCATTACTAGATGAGACGAAAAATACGCTTAAAATTGAGAATAAAATTATTTTAATATATTTTTTTATATGATTAAATAAATTATGCATGTAACGAACACCATAACAGAGTATGGTATTATCTCAAAGGTGTTACATTGGCTCAGCGCAATTATTCTATTTATACAAATACCTTTGGGGTTTTATCTGGTGGAATTAGATTTTGGTGAACAACGAATAACAATTGAGGATATACATGTTACGCTAGGTTTAACTGTTTTTTATATAATAATAATAAGATTAATAAATAATATACTTAATCCAACTCCAAAATTAGATCCAAGTATTTTTAAAGGACAAAGGTTTCTTGCAA
>CACBGU010000010.1 GCA_902538885.1 uncultured Pelagibacteraceae bacterium | reverse complement strand
AATCAAATGATGACATTTATGTGACTGGAAATTTGGGAGATAGTTATGTGGGACTTAAAGCATTAAGTAATAAAGTTAAATTTAAAAATAAATACAAATTATTCTTTGTAGATAAATATTACAAACCAGAGTTACCTTTAAATTTAACAAAATATTTATTGAAATTTGCAAACAGCTCTATTGATGTTTCAGATGGATTAATTGATGATTTAGCAAAAATGATTAATAGACAAAGTTTATCATTTCACTTATTTGAAAATGAAATACCTGTTTCCAATAAATTGAGCAATTTAATTGAAAAACAAAAATTGAATAAAATTAATCTAATTTCTAATGGAGATGATTATCAGGTATTATTTACTGCAGATATTAAGAAAGCTAGAATCATTCAAAAAGCTTCTAAAACAACTGGAATTAAAATAACTAAAATTGGTAAAATTGTATCTGGTAATGATAGATCTTTGATATTCGATAAAAAAGGCAAGCAAATACGAGCTAAATCCAAAGGTTATATTCACCGGTTTTAGAAGTTAATCGTTGTCTTTTCTATCTTTTTTTGTATTGTGCGGGCTTAAAAATTTAACAACCAACAACTTAAGGTTAATATGAGCGGAACAGTCGAAACAATAATATTATACACAATCGGAGCTGGTTTATTATCTATCGTTTATGGATTTTTAACTGGTAAAAACATTCTTAATTCAAGTGCAGGAAATGCAAAAATGCAAGATATTGCATCTGCAATTCAAATTGGTGCAAAAGCATATTTAGCAAGACAATATAAAACTATTGCTATTGTTGGTGCTGTAGTTTTAGTAATTGTTAGTATTGCATTTAGTCCACTGGTGGGTCTTGGTTATTTAATTGGTGCTGCTCTATCAGGTATTGCAGGGTACGTTGGTATGTTAGTTTCTGTAGAAGCTAACGTAAGAACAGCAGAGGCATCTAGAAAAGGCTTAGCCCAAGGTCTATCCGTTGCATTTAAATCAGGTGCTGTAACTGGAATGTTGGTTGCTGGTTTGGCGCTATTATCTATAGCTGTTTATTATTATATATTATTGAAATCTAATGTCGATGAAAGAGAAATTGTAAATGCTTTAGTTGCATTAGGTTTTGGTGCTTCTCTAATTTCTATCTTTGCAAGATTAGGTGGTGGAATTTTT
Source organism: uncultured Pelagibacteraceae bacterium (assembly GCA_902538885.1). Lineage (GTDB taxonomy): Bacteria > Pseudomonadota > Alphaproteobacteria > Pelagibacterales > Pelagibacteraceae > Pelagibacter. The sequence continues at coordinate 26,741 of CACBGU010000010.1, read as the reverse complement.
ACAAAAGGTGCTGATGTTGGTGCTGACTTAGTTGGAAAAGTTGAAGCTGGAATTCCAGAAGATGATCCTAGAAACCCTGCTGTGATAGCAGATAACGTTGGTGACAACGTAGGAGATTGTGCTGGTATGGCTGCTGATTTATTTGAAACATATGCTGTTACAATTGTTGCCACAATGGTTTTATCTTCAATTTTCTTTGTTGGTGATCTTAATATGATGATTTACCCTTTATCGATTGGTGCTGCATGCTTATTAACATCTATTGTTGGAACATTTTTCGTTAAACTTGGAAAAAGTAATAACGTTATGAATGCTTTGTATAAAGGATTTGTTGTTTCTGCAGTAGCTTCTTTGATAATATTATGGCCTGTCACAGATCACGTAATTGGTTTTACAAATGAATATACAGTAAATGATAAAATTTTTAATGGAATGGATCTATATTATTGTGGTGTAATAGGCCTAGTTATCACTGGGTTATTAATCTGGATTACTGAATACTATACAGGAACAAGTTACAGACCGGTTAAATCTGTTGCATTATCATCAACAACTGGTCATGGTACCAATGTTATTCAAGGACTAGCTGTTTCTATGGAAGCAACTGCAATACCAGCATTAATAATTGTTGCAGGAATTCTTATAACAAATTCTATTGCAGGACTTTTTGGTATTGCTATTGCAGTAACTACTATGCTTGCATTAGCTGGGATGGTTGTTGCTTTAGATGCGTACGGGCCAGTTACTGACAATGCTGGTGGTATTGCTGAGATGTCTAATCTTGATAAAAAAGTTAGAAAAACAACAGATGCTTTAGATGCAGTAGGTAACACAACTAAAGCTGTTACAAAAGGTTATGCAATTGGTTCTGCTGGTTTAGGTGCTTTAGTTTTATTTGCAGCTTATACTGAGGATATCAAACATTTTTCAAAAGAAGCTGGTTCTGCTCTTGAGGGAATTGTTGTCACATTTGATTTATCTAATCCCTATGTTGTAGTTGGTTTACTAATTGGAGGAATGTTACCATATTTGTTCGGTTCAATGGGAATGCAAGCTGTTGGTAGAGCAGGTGGAGCAGTTGTTGTTGAAGTAAGAAGACAATTTAAAAAATTCCCAGGTATAATGAAAAGAAAACAAAAACCTGATTATGCTAAATTAGTAGACTTATTAACTGTAGCAGCAATCAAAGAAATGATTATACCATCATTGCTTCCAGTTCTTTCTCCGGTAGTTTTATATTTTATAATTTTATCAATTGGCGGACAAGTAGCTGCTTTAGCTGCGGTCGGTGCTATGTTACTTGGAGTAATTATAACTGGACTATTTGTAGCCGTATCAATGACAGCTGGTGGTGGTGCATGGGATAATGCTAAAAAATATATTGAGGATGGCAATCATGGTGGAAAAGGTTCAGAGGCTCACAAAGCTGCCGTAACCGGTGATACAGTTGGAGATCCCTATAAAGATACAGCAGGACCTGCAGTGAATCCCATGATTAAAATAACTAATATTGTAGCATTGTTATTATTGGCAGTTATCGCTGGTTAATTTTTTTACGTTTTTTGGCCCTCTGTCCTAGAGGGTCATTCATCTTTTGTCTCATACTAGACATGAAATCGTATATGAATGAATTTCTTTCAAATTTATCATCCGTAGTCTCTTTAATCACTTTTAAATTCTCCATATCATCAATATTATAAAATTCTTTCTTTTTTAATAAGCCAAAATTATCTATTTCGAGAACTAAAATATCATTTTTATAAATTTTCATTTTTCCTAATTTTTTTAACTTAGATTGAGTCTGTTGTCTCTCTATGTAGATCCATATATCATTATCAAATTTGCTTTTTGTTGACGGATAACCTAGTATTTTTTTTATATCATTAGTGTTACTTTCATTAACAATAAGTGATTTCTGTTTTTTTTCTAAAAATGGGACACCATGATGTTTTACAACGGGACCAATGGAACAATTTGTTAATGTAAAAATAAACAAAATTATATATAATAGTTTAAACATGAATGATAAATATTTTTATATTTATAATAATCTTATAAATTACACTAGAAATAAAGAATTATATAAAAATTTGAATAGAGAGGATAATTTTTCTGATAGATTAACACTTTTTTTACTTCATTTTTCTTTCTTTTTAAAAAATTATAAAAATCAGGAAAATAGGAAAATTCTACAAGAAATATATGATTACAATTTCAGGCAACTAGAGTTAAGTATTCGTGAAATTGGATATGGTGATCAGTCAATCAATAAAACAATGAAAGATTATATAAATCTATTTCACTCCATGGTTTCAGAAATACATTTTTGGGACAATTTATCAAAATCTGAAAAATTAAAAAAAATTTCGTATTTTTTAAGTGAATTACAAAATAACGAGGAATTACTTAGTTATTTTGATGATTTTAACTTAAATTTATCAAAAAAAACTTTGAATTCTTATTTAAAAAGTGTAAGTAACCCATAATTATGGCTGTACCAAAACGTAAACAAACCCCTTCCAGAACTGGAATGAGAAGAGCTCAGAGTATGAAATTTTTAACTAAAAACATAGTTGAAGATAAAAAATCTGGGGAATATAGACTTTCTCATCATCTTGACCCAAAAACAGGTATGTATAAGGGAAGACAAGTTTTAGACCCAAAAGAATAGTATATTATAATCTATTAAAATGTCATATTTGATAAAAATTGCAGTTGATGCAATGGGTGGTGATGGATCACCAAAGAAAATAATTGATGGTATTATTTTAAATCATTCTACAAATAAAAATAATTTTTTTAAAATTTTTGGTGATAAAAATAAGATAGATCCGTTAATTAATGGAAAAATTTCAGATGATTTTTTCGAAATAATTCACACAGAAAAAAAAATTGAAAGTACTGATAGTCCTTTAGAAGGCGCTAAAAGAGGGAAAGACACTAGCATGTGGCTTGCCATTCAAAGTGTTAAAGATAAAGAAGCAGATATAGTTATATCAGCGGGTAATACAGGCGCGTTATTAGTTGTATCTAAATTGAATTTAAAAATGATAGAAAATATCGATAAACCTGCGCTGTCTGCCTTATGGCCAAATAAAAAAGGGATGAGTGTTGTATTAGATTTAGGTGCCAACATTGAATGTAGTTCTAAAAATTTATCAGACTTTTCAATTATGGGAGCCTCTTTGTATACTTCACTATATCCTAATGACAAACCTAATGTTGCTTTATTAAATATTGGTTCTGAGGAATTAAAAGGTAATGAGACTATTAAAGAAACTTATCAATTATTAAATGAAAAAAAATCAGATAATTATAACTTTGCTGGTTACATTGAAGGAAATCATCTTATGGATGGTGAGGTAAATGTTATTGTTTCGGACGGTTTTACAGGAAATGTTGCATTAAAAACAGCAGAAGGAACTGCGAATTTTATAACCAGTGAATTAAAAAATGCGATGACAGGTACATTAATAGGCAAAATTTCATCTTTATTAAATATATCAAACCTAAAAAAATTTAAGAAAAGACTAGATCCAAGATTATATAATGGAGCTATTTTTATAGGTTTAGACTCCCCAGTTGTAAAAAGTCATGGAGGAACCGATTATATTGGTTTTTCAAATTCTTTAGATGTTTGTCATAGAATTGTAAAAGGTAATTTGATAGAAAAGATCAAGCAAAATATTTAATATGAGAATTAATTTAACTAAAAAAGACTTAGTTAATTTGGTTTATATGCAGCTTGGCTTTTCAAAGCAAATATCTTCAAATTTAATTGAAGATTTTTTATCAACGATCGTATCTAATATTAAAGAGGAAAAAAAATTAAAATTATCTAAATTTGGGACTTTTTCTATAAGAAAAAAGAAATCTAGGATTGGAAGAAATCCTAAGACAAAAGAAACTAAAGTAATTTCAAGTAGGGATGTTGTTCTATTTAAACCATCAAAAGAATTTAAAGAATTTGTTAATTTGAAGGATAATGGATAAATTAGATAGTGCTTATAAAACTATTGGAGAAGTAGCTAGAATATTAAATCTTAAATCAAATAATAAAGGAAATCTACCAACACATGTCATAAGGTTTTGGGAAACTCAATTTAAACAAATTAAACCAAAGATTTTAAATTCAAATAGAAGATATTATGATGAGAAGACAATAAATCTTCTTAAAAAAGTTAAATTTTTACTTAAAGACCAAGGTATGACTATAAATGGTGTAAAAAAAATATTAAATAATGAAGATTCTTTAAAGCTTGACGAAATTGCAGATAAATCTATAAGGACTGAAAATTTAAGAAATAAGTTATTAAAAATTTCAAATAAATTAAAAGAACTAAAAAATGGCAAAAAAAACACACGTTAAAGTAAGAATGGTTCCAGAGGCTAAACCTGATAGCCCTTACTTCTATTATGTAAAAAAACCTGCTGGAGGTGAGAAGGCCAAAGTTAAACTTTCAGCAAAGAAATACAATCCTGATACTAGAAAACACGAAATGTTTGTGGAAAAAAAGCTTCCACCACACAGTAAGTAATTATTTTTTCTTAAAGTTTCTCTTTTCATAATCGATATAGGACAAAATCATATTTTTCCATATACGATTAGTAATTTTTGGATCAATTTTTAGTTTTTTAGATTTTGAGTGGATTTTTTTAAGTATAAAATTGATACGTTTTTTATCCACTATTTCTTTTTTAAATTCTTTAAGTTTTAAAACTTCTTTGACAAGATTTGTTCTAAATTTTATCAAGGATAACAACTTATTATCTAACTTATCTAATTTAGATCTTATTATTTCTAATTTTTTTTTGTTTTTAGGCGACATTTAATTTATTGGTTTAATTAATAATTATTATATTTATCTAATCATGTACAGTCAGAATTATTCTTTAAATTCTCAATTAAAAATATGGATGATTACTTTATTATCAATGCTTGTGCTTATAATTTTAGTGGGAGGTCTAACCAGATTAACTGACTCTGGCCTATCTATTACTACTTGGGAACTTTTTATTGGTACTTTGCCTCCTTTAACAAATGACAAATGGATAGAATATTTTAATCTTTATAAAGCAATTCCAGAATACAAAGAGCAAAATTTTAATATGACTTTAAATGAATTTAAGATAATTTTTTGGTGGGAATGGGCACATCGTCAATTGGGTAGATTAATTGGTTTGACTGTGCTTTTACCCATGATCTATTTCACAATTAAAAATGGTTTTTTGATTTTAAAAGAATATTCAATAATTTTTTTCTTGGTGTGTTTTCAAGGATTTATTGGCTGGTATATGGTTTCAAGTGGTCTAGTTGATCGAATTGATGTTAGTCATTACAGATTATCACTACATTTATTTATAGCTTTTGTAATTTTATCGATAGTTTTTTGGAAATTTTTAAAACTTACAAATATAAAAATTAATCAAGTAAATATTCAATTAAACTCTGTTAAATTCTTTTTTGTATTGTTGTTTTTACAATTAATAATTGGAGCATTTGTGTCCGGGATGGATGCAGGAAAAATTTATAATACTTGGCCTTTAATGGGTTCTTCGTTCTTTCCTGATGACAGTATGATTTCTGATCTCTTTAATATGGCTGTATTTGATGATCAATCACTCGTTCAATTTATTCATAGAAATTTAGCTTATTTAATAGTTGCATTATATTTCTACATACTTTTTTTTGTTTTAAAAAGTAGAAATCTTAATTTAAGAGTTCCAATTTTTGTTATTGGAATTAGTTTACTATTTCAAATTTTTTTGGGAATTCTTACAATTTTATCTGGAGTAAAAATGCTTTATGCATCTCTACACCAGATAAATTCTATTTTTATAATACTTTCAACTTTGTATTTTCTTTACATTACAAAATATAAAGAGGATATTTATTAGTTTCTATTTGTAGACATTTAAACCTCAAATTAGCTTACAGCTTTTAAATTCCCTTTAGAAGATTTGTCTAAAGCTTGATCTAAATCATCTATAATATCATCAATATGTTCTAGACCTATGCAAAGTCTCACATAACCTGGTGTTACTCCAGCTGCTGATAGCTCATCTTCAGTTAATTGACTATGTGTAGTTGTAGCCGGGTGAATAGCTAGACTTCTTGCATCACCAATATTAGCAACATGGTAAAACATTTTTAGAGATTCAATAAATCTTTTTCCAGCATCTATTCCTCCAGCTAATTCAATACCAACTAATGCACCATTTCCATTTTTTAGATATTTTGTTGCACGACTTGATATTTCTTTCTCATGTTCGGTAGCGTAAATTACTCTATTAATTGCTTTATGTTTTTTTAAGTAATCAACGACTTTAGCCGCGTTTTCACAATGTTGTTTCATTCTTAAAGCAACAGTCTCTAAACCCTGAATTACGCCAAATGCATTATCAGGTGATAGGGCAGAACCAAGATCTCTAAGCAATGTAACTCTTGCTCTAACTGCAAAAGATACATTTGCTCCTGTTAAGTCTGGTACTGCTTTGCCCCAAACAACACCACCATAACTAGCATCAGGTTCGTTAAATAATGGTTGTCTTTTAGCATCTGTAGTCCAGTCAAAATTACCACCATCAACTAGAGCGCCACCAACAACTGTTCCATGTCCAGCTATATACTTTGTAAGTGAATAAACAACTACTGCAGCACCATGTTCAATTGGTTTACAAATAACTGGTGCAGCTGTGTTATCCATTATTAATGGTATATTATGTTTTCTTCCAATATCAGAAACTTCCTTGATTGGAAAAACCCTTAAATATGGATTTGGTAATGTTTCACCATAAAAAGCTCTTGTTTTGTCATCAACAGCTTTCTCAAAGTTTTTAGGATCTGAAGGATCAGCATACCTAACTTCAATTCCAAGTTTACTCAAAGTGTGTGTAAACAAGGATACAGTTCCACCATATAAATCCGTTGAACTAACTATGTTATCACCAGCTTGTGCAACATTTAAGATTGCAAAGGTAGATGCCGTTTGTCCTGAAGAAACCGTAAGACTTGCTAGACCTCCTTCAAGTGCTGACAATCTCTTTTCTAGAACATCATTAGTAGGATTCATGATTCGAGTGTAAATATTTCCAAACTCTTTTAGAGCAAAGAGATTTGCTGCGTGCTCTGTGCTATTAAATTGATATGATGTCGTTCTATATATTGGTACAGCTACAGAATTTGTTGCTGGATCGCTTCTATAGTCACCACCGTGTATAGCGATAGTTTCTGGATTATTTCTTTTTGTACTCATTTTTACTCCTTTTTTAGTGCTTTAACTTTATGTAAGGCGCACAATACAGTTCAAATGCCTACCAATTTGCAATGTTATGAAAAATTCCTTTTTAGCAGTTATAAGCCCGCAATAGGATCAAATCGGCATGTAATTTCTAGCATATAAGCTACGTAATTCAAGCTAAATATAAAATTGACTTTGTAATTATTAATAGTATTAATCCTCGCACAATGACAAAATTCACTAAAAAAGACCAATTAGCTTCATCTTGGTATGAAATAGACGCAAAGAATGCAGTAGTTGGAAGATTAGCAACTGTTGTATCTAATATAATTAGAGGAAAAAATAAAACAACATATACACCTCATATGGATGATGGTGACTTTGTTGTAGTTAAAAATATTGAACAAGCAAAATTTACTGGAAAAAAATTTCAGGATAAAAAATATTACAGACACACTGGCCACCCAGGTGGAATTAAAGTTACAACGCCAGAAAAACTTCATGAAAAAAAACCTGGAGAAACTTTAAAAATGGCTGTTAAAAGAATGTTACCAGGCGGAGTACTGGGCAGAAAACAATTAACAAAATTAAAAATATACGCAGGTAATGAGCATCCTCATTCTGCACAAAATCCGACTGTAATAGTGTTAGATAAATTAAATAGTAAAAATATAGCTAGAAACTAAGATGGAAAACACTCAATCAGCACCAAAATCTCCAAAATTAAAATTAGATTTTAAAGACAGTAAATACGCTACTGGCAGAAGAAAAACATCAATTGCAAAAGTTTGGTTAAAAAAAGGTTCTGGTAAAATTTACGTAAATGGTAAATTATTTAGTGATTATTTTGCTGACGAAACTCATAAAATGCAAATTACAAGACCTTTTGAAATTATTAATCAGACTACTGATTACGATGTAAGATGTAGTGTAAAAGGAGGAGGACCTACTGGCCAAGCAGGGGCTATGGTTCATGGTATTTCAAAAGCTTTAGTATTATTTGATGAAAATCTAAAAGCCACCTTAAAAACAGAGAAACTTACTACCAGAGACTCAAGAGCAGTTGAAAGAAAAAAACCTGGTAGAAGAAAAGCTAGAAGAAGCTTCCAATTCTCTAAAAGATAATTTTTTTTTAATTTTTAACTGTTATAATAAAAAATGCCTAAGCTTAACGCATTAGTTGCTGGATCAACTGGATATATTGGTGTTCAATTAATTAAATTATTAGTTAAACACAAATATATTAATATTAAATACCTTTGTGGAAACTCTTCTGTGGGTAAACACGTCAAATTTTACGATAAATCTTTAACTAAATATAAATTACCAAAAATTTTAAAATTTAATAAAAAATTATTAAAAGACGTTCATGTTATTTTTACAGCACTTCCAAATGGGGAAGCACAGGATATATCGAAACATTTAAGCAAAAATCATACTTTAATAGATCTTGCTGCAGATTTTAGATTAGAAAAAGCCTCTGATTATTTAATGTGGTATAAACAAAAACATCGAGCAACTAATTTAATAAAAAAAAGTATTTATTTACTTCCTGAAATTAATAGAAAAGAGATTAAAAAATATAATATTATTTCATGTCCAGGATGTTATCCAACATCAATATTGCTTCCTCTATTTCCTTTATTTAAGAAAAATTTAATTAAATTGAATAATATAATAATTGATTCAAAATCTGGATATTCAGGCGCTGGTAGAGGAGTTCACAAAAGGTATAAAGATAAAAATCTATATGAATCTTTAAGTGCATATGGAGTTGGTTATCATCGTCACAATTCTGAAATAGATCAAATGTTAAAAAAATTTACTAAGAAAAAATTTGAATTTAGTTTTACTCCTCACTTATCACCAATGTTCAGAGGTATTTTGAGTACTATATATGTTGATTTAGAAAACAATATTTCACAAGCTAAAGTATTAAAAACATTAACTAGTTTTTATCAAAATGAGAGTTTTGTAAAAATATTAAAACCTGACTCTTTGTTAAGTACCAATGAAGTAATAAATACTAATAACTGTTATATTTCTGTGTGCAAATCTAAATATAGTAATAAAATTATCATTCTATCTGCTATTGATAATTTAATAAAGGGTGGGGCAGGTCAAGCCGTGCAGAATTTAAATAATAAATTTAATTTCCCTGAAAAGACTGGATTAAAATGAGAAGTTTTTTAATAATTTTTTTTTCGTTAATAATATCTAATTGTTCATTAAATAAAGATTCTCAGTATTGGACAGAAAATTCTATTGAAAGTAAAACTAATCAAAAAAAATTAAATGAAATCTTAAAAAAGGCAGACGATATAACATCGATGACATTAGAGGAATATGAGATTTATATAGATGACTATACAAAAAAGAGTAAATATCCGGATATAAGTAAATGAGTAAATTAATAAATATTGCTGTAATAGGGCTAGGCCAAGTAGGTAATTATTTACTAAATGAATTAAATACCAAAAAGAGAGATATAGAGCTTAAGACAGGAAAGAAAATAAGAGTAGTTGCAGTATCTGCTAGAAATATTAATAAAAAAAGAAGATTTAAAGTTAATAAAAAAATATTTTATAAAAATCCTTTAGAAATTTTTAAGAAAAATAAAATCGATATACTATTTGAAGCCATAGGTTTGTCAGATGGTATTTCAAAAAAAGTTGTTGAAACTGCTTTAAAAAATAAAATCCATATTATTACACCTAATAAAGCCTTAATTTCAAAACATGGGAATGATTTAGCAAAATTAGCAGAAAAAAATAAAGTTAATTTAGAATTTGAAGCATCAGTTGCTGGGGGTATTCCAATATTAAGATCAATTAAAGAAGGATTAGCAACAAACAAAATATCAAAAGTTTATGGAATTCTTAACGGTACTTCAAATTACATTTTATCTGAAATGGAAAATTCAAATGAGAATTTTGCAAATGTTTTAAAAAAAGCACAGATGCTAGGTTATGCTGAACCTGGTAATCCTAAATTAGACCTAAACGGTTTTGACGCATTTGCCAAAGTAAGAATTTTGTCTGCATTAGCTTTTAATAGTAAAATTTCAAAACATAAATGCTTAATGGAAGGAATAGAAAAAATCGAATTGAAAGACATTGAAATTGCAAATCAATTAGATTTACGAATAAAACTTCTTGGAATTTCTGAGTTAAAGAATAATCATCTTTTTGAGACTGTTCATCCATGCTTAGTTAGTAAAAAATCCTATATTGGTAATGTTAATGGCGTAATGAATGCAGTTATCCTGCAAGGTAAACCCGTTGGTGAAAGTGTATTACAAGGGGAGGGAGCAGGACCTGGTCCTACATCATCATCATTACTTTCTGATTTGTTATCTATTTTACGTGGCAATATAAAGAAACCTTTTGGTGTTACTGTTTCAAAGCTTAAATCTTTAAAACCATACAATGTAAACAATTACGTTAATTCATTATATTTAAGGTTCGAAGTAAAAGACAAACCCGGTGTATTATCTCAAATAACTAATCGTCTAGCCAAATATAAAATATCTGTAAAAAGATTGATTCAAACACCTGATAAGAAAAATAACAAAGCAACAATTGTTATAATTACACATAAAACAACTGAAATTAACTGCCATAATTGCTTATCGATTTTTAAGAAAAACAAAAATATATTAAAAACACCAACATTAATTAGATTGCTTGGTTAATGGAAATTTATTTAAAACTTTTTGAAGTTTTATTTCCAGTTTTTTTTATAGTTGGTATTGGATACTATTTAGGTAAAAAAAATCCAAATTTTGATAACTCTTTTATTACCAGTTTTGCATCAAATGTAGGTACACCAGCTATGGTTATTTACGCTATAACCTCAACAGGTATATCTTTCGATATTTATGCTAGTTATTTTATTTATTACTTAATAGCAATTATTGGTTTCACTTTAACTGGAATAATAATTTTATACTTATTAAAAACTAAAGACATCATAAGAGAGGTACCAGTTTTTATCTTGCCAAATAATGGGAATATGGGCATACCGATATGTCTTTTTGCGTATGGTTCACAAGGTCTTGGTATTGCTGCATCTATATCTTCATTAATCATTTTACTACACTTTACTCTTGGTGTTTTTCTTGCTGATAGAAAATTTGATTTTAAAATTTTGATTAAAAATCCACCTTTTTATGCAATAATATTTTCTGTTGGTTTTTTGTATTTTAATCTAGAAATGCCAAAGGCTATCATTAATCTTACTGAGTTGTTAACTTATACTGCTATTGTTTTAATACTTATGTCCTTAGGTATAGCATTAACAAAATTAAAAGTATTTTCTCTAACTAACTCAATAATTTCCTCAATTGGAAGAGTAATAATTGGTCCAATAATTGGTTTTATCATAATAATATATTTTGATTTATCAGGTTTTGGCGCCGGTGTTATATTAATTCAATCAGCTATGCCTAGTGCAATATTAAATTATCTTATTGGTTCAATGTATTCACCCAAGGAAATAGTTGATAACATCGCGAGCACCATTGTTGTCTCTACATTAATGTCGTTTATCACAGTTCCACTTGTTGTATTCTTTGCTTTAAAATACTTCTATTAAGAGATATCCTTCTTTTATGAAGGCTATAATTTTAAACGCATCTGCTTGGATGATTGTTCCTGTTATGGATGCTTTTGCTAAGTATTTAAGCTCATCTATGGACGTTTTGCAGATAACATGGGCTAGATACTTTTTTACTGTAGTCTTTACATTGTCCTTAATGCTTATCTTTTATAGACAATCATTAGTTTGGACAAAAAAACCAGCACTTCAATTAATAAGAGGATTAATTTTTGTTTTTTCTACTTACTTATTTTTTTATGCAATATCAGAAATTTCTCTTCCAAAAGCTTTAACATTAGCTTTTGTTGCTCCAATTTGCGTTACAGCCTTATCTCCATTTTTTTTAAACGAGAAAGTAGGGGTGAAAAGGTGGACTGCTGTATCATTAGGATTTATTGGAACTTTAATTGTAATTAGACCTGGCTTTATTGAGCTTAATTTGGCTACAATGGCAGCTTTAGGTAATGGAATTTGCTATGGATTTTACCTTATAATTACAAGAAAGCTCAGCACCTCTGATAACCCACTCTTAACGCTTTTACTCTCAGGTTTGATAGGAACCATCATTATTAGTCTATTTATGCCTTCTGTTTGGGTTAATCCTACTTCAAATCAATGGATTTTAATGGCCTTAATCGGCCTTATAGCCTCTGTAGCGCATCTTTTCCTTATATTATCACTCAAATACGCTGATGCCTCTAAATTAGCTCCTTTGGGCTATACAGAGATTATCACAAATATACTCATTAGTTATTATTTCTTCCATGAACTACCTGATAATTGGACATATTTAGGATTGTTCATTATTGTTCTTAGTGGTTTATACATTTCTAGAAGAGAATATTTGCTTACTAAACCTAATTAATAGTAAATAAACATTTACTATTTTATAATGTATTACATTAATATAATATAATAAACTATTGTAATTATTGAATAATTTTATTATTAATTTTATAATAAAATAACATACTATTATTAAAAAAAAAGAAATATCTCAGTAATTAAAGGGGTAATTTCAATACTTACGAGGGAAAAAAGGCAAATATGACAAGTGTAAAAATGAAAAATCAGTAATAAGCATCAGAAGTGTTTAATATCAAGGCTTTTTAAGGGTTTGAAATTTATATAATTGGAAAAAATTTTAAAATAGGTGAGTAGGGTATTAGAAATTCATGTAAAATTGATGAGATTTTAGTCATTAAATTAGCATTGATATCATTGAAAACTAGAGCAATGCAGTTATAGAATATACGTTTTAAACGGTCATAGAGGTGGTTTATTTTGTTATATCACGGTATATAGTACAACCGAAGGGTGCACGACGCTATTTATGCTAAAATATGCTAAAATATCAAAATATTGTTGATTTTACTGGTGTTTTTGAACATAAAATAGCCCTGAAAAGCACCTAAATATCAACTTTTTCAGATCTTAATAAACGCAACTTTGTCTTAATTCCACCTCTCCCTGAGTATCCACCAAGACCTCCATCAGACCTAATTACTCTATGACAGGGTATTTTGGGTGCGTAAGGGTTTTTTCCACATGCATTAGCTACAGCTCGTGCAGCTTTCGGCATTCCAATTGCTTTAGCAACTTCTTTATAGGTTTTTACCTTACCTTTTGGAATGGTTTTGAGGTAATTCCAAACTTTTTTCTGAAATTTAGTGCCTTTTAATTTCATAAAGCTCAAATCCTGTATTATTAGCAATTTTATCGTATAACTTCTTTGCTGTCTTGTTTGAAGAGTGTGTTAACCAGCGTATTCCTCCCCAATTGTTTGTTAAAGATAGGGATTTTAAGTGATTTATCAGGCTTTTTGCTACTTTTTTACCTCTAAAATCTGGATCAACATATAAATCATGTAAAAATCCAATAAATTCACCTTTTAAAGGTCTTGGCATAGTACTATAATGAGCAATTCCAATTATTTTACCCTCTAATTCGCAGCAAATCCCATTAACAACATTATTTTTATCATGCAGCCAACTCCATAAAGTATCTAATATTTTTTGATTCATTGGAACATTGTAGAATTTTGCATATCCACAATAAAGACTAATCCAGTTATTTTTATCTTTTCTATTTATTTTTCGAATTTCATAATCCATTTTTTTATTATTATTTTATTGACATTAAAAATCACTTAATATATTACTAACGATAATTAATTGTTATCAATAGTAAAAAGATGAATGAAATAACTACTGGTCTAAAATCATTACATGAGGAAACTTTAAATAACCTAAAAAGCTCTAAAGCAAATAATACTTTAAGAGCTTATAAATCTGACTTTAAAGACTTTGGAGCTTTTTGTGCAAAACATGGATTAAATTCATTACCAACAGAGCCAAAAATAATTTCCCTATATCTTACCCATCTTTCGAAAAAATCAAAAATCAGCACTTTAAAACGAAGATTGGTTTCAATAAGTATGGTTCATAAGCTTAAAGGGCATTATCTAGATACTAAGCATCCAATCATAGTTGAAAACTTAATGGGAATAAGAAGGGTTAAAGGCAGTATTCAGAAAGGCAAAAAACCTATATTAATCAATCATTTAAAATCAATAATTAATATAATAAATGAACAAAAAACTGAGGAAATAAAAAAACTTAGAGATAAATCATTAATCTTAATAGGCTTCGGAGGTGGTTTTAGAAGAACAGAACTGATTTCAATTGATCATGAGGATTTAGAATTTGTCCCTGAAGGCCTCAAAATCACTATTAAAAGATCAAAAACAGATCAATTTGGTGAAGGAATGATAAAAGGTCTGCCCTACTTTTCTAATGAAATATATTGCCCAATAGTTAATCTTAAAAGATGGCTAGATATTTCTAAAATCAAATCAGGACCTATTTTTAGAAGGTTTTCAAAAGGATCGACTTTAACAGATAAAAGATTAACTGACCAATCTGTAGTTTTATTGATGAAAGAGTATTTAAATTTAGCAGGAATAGAAAATAAAAATTTTGCAGGTCATAGCTTAAGATCGGGTTTCGCAACGGTAGCAGCTGAGTCAGGAGCGGATGAAAGAAGTATAATGGCTATGACGGGACATAAAACAACACAAATGGTTAGAAGATATATTAGAGAAGCTAATCTATTTAAAAATAATGCATTAAATAAAATTAAATTATAAAAAAAATTTAAATATTTAATTTTTAAAAATAAATTTTCTGTAAAATAATTTATTATAAAAATAATTAACTTTACATGCAAAAAAATAAAATAAAAAAAGAAAATTTTTTTTAGGTTTAGATAAAGATCCGTCATATTTTGAATTTGTTTTTAAATAAAATTTTTTAAAAAATTTTATTGAAATTCCCCATTTTAAAAGAAAAATTTTGTTTGCTTTCGTTCTTATATTCATTTTATTTTTTGTGGGATTGTTAATTCTATTAATTACAGTTGATACAAAATGATAAACTTTAAAGTTATTTATGCCCTTGAAAACTCTTACACCTTCAACCCATAATTTCATATTAAAATCAGGGTCCGAGCCTACACCTGGATTGAATTCTTCGCTAAAACCACCCACTTTATCCCAAATTCTTTTGGAAACAAGATGAGGAGCATAATGTGAACCTTGATAATCATAAAAATTTTTATTTTTGTAATTATTTAAAAGTCTTTTTTCATCAAAATTGCTTGGATTGTCTCCACAGTTAAATCTTATATGGCCAGTGTTAGCTTCGATCAAAGTTCCAGATAAAAAAAATTTATCATTTTTATGACTTTTTATTTCATCAATAAGACTTACATCCCAATCAGGACAAAAATACATATCATCATGAGCATATAAAATATATTTTTCATTAATGGTAGAACTAACCATGTTTATTGCTGAGCAAAGACCTATATTTTTATGTGAGTGGGTGTAGAAAATATTATTTTTTTTTGCATATTCAATTGTTCCGTCTGAACCATCATTTATATGTAGTTTTATCTCATGGGTAAATTTTGAATTCTTTTTTATACTAGCAATGCATAATTTTAAACAGTTCAAATTATTAAAAGTAGGAATAACTATTGATATCATATTTATCTGTCATTTTATAAAGATACATTAATTAATAAAGTTTTGTGTCAGTCCCAAGTGATTTTAGCAAAATATATTTTGTAGTTTTTAATTCATTGAATAACTTGAAGTATTTTGTTCTACCTGCAGAAGCAATTTTTTTTCTAAGTTTGTCATTTTTTTTATAAAAATTAATTTTATCTGTTAGATCATCAATACTATTATACATAATAATTTCATCATTAGTAAACATGTCATCCAATTGTGTTTTTTTATCAACAAAAGTTAACAAGCCATTTCCCATCAATGAAGCTATTCTGTTACTGGAATAATATTTTGTCGGTAGTCCTCTACTCAAATTTAGTCCCATTTTAGAATTTATTAAAGCTTTATAAAAATCATTACCCCAAATTGGTTCTTTATTTTGAAAACCATAAAAATCATAATTAATATTATCTATTTTTTTAATTAAATTATTTAAAAAATGAATTCTAGAGTCATTTTTACCTTTTTTAAGAGTAGCACGATTAACACCATGACTCATTGCATAAAAAAGATCTTTAGTAGGTTTTTTTTTAGATACATTGAAACATTCAATATTTTTATCAACTGGAACAAAGAAAAAATGTAAATTATTAATTTTATGAGATTTTAAAACACTTGGATCGGTTGTTATAAAATTATGATCAACTAAATCTGCATAGTTTTTTATATTTTTTATATTTTGTTTTGAGTAGTTTAAACTTTTCATAACAGGATCTTCATTCCATTGTGATATTATTAATTTTTTATTTATATTTTTAAATTCTTCAATTGTATTTCTTTCAATATTTTGTGTATGTCCGAAAAAAATAAAATCTGGATTATAATTTTTAGCAGTTTTTAATAAATAATCTTGGAACTTATTAGCATTTTTGGGTTGAAAAAATAATCTATTTTGTCTTAAGAAGTCACGATCACTAATCTCTAAAACATCATGACCATTTCTTATGAAACCATTAGTAAATTTTTTACCTAATGAAATATTATATAATCTATGAAAATTTTTTTGTCCTGTATTGTAAATATTTATTATTCTTAATTTGTTTCTTAGATAATTAAGACTAAAATCTTGTATCAAATTTAGTCTAATATTATCGATTAATTCAGAATTATTTTTTGATAAATGTTTTATATTTTTAAAACCATTCGTTTGTATTTTTCTTCGTAATTTTTTATTAATAATTAATTTTTTGATTTCTTTATATAATTCTTTAGAATTAATTTTATTTAACATTATACGATGATCTGTAGTTTCAGGCAGACCTCCTCTATCAGAAATAATTGTAGCGCATGCTCTGGATGAAGATTCTAGAGCCGTTCTTCCAAAAGGCTCTTCCCATCTTGATGGCACAACAGCTATTTCAGACTTACTTAAAAAATCTAAAACATCTTTATGTTTTAAAAAACCAAGCTCATGATGATTTTTATGACTAATTTTAGGCCTTTCTCTTTCTTCATCACCAATTGAATAAGCTTTCCAGTTATTAAACTCATCAAGAATATTTATTATAGCCTCTTTAAAAATATCATAGCCTTTTGAAAAATTTAATTTTCCAACAAATATAATTCTATTCTGCTTTTTTAATATTTTTTTTGATTTATGAATGCTTGGATATACAATCTCTGTTTTATTTGAAAGTTTTTTGTCTAGACCTATAAAAAATCTATCTTGAACCCATTTGCTTACAAATATTATTTTATCTAAATTAACTAATAAATTTAATCTCTCTTTTTTACTTTTTGATCCATTCATACTTAAGGGATCGTTATGAAAATATAATATGAACTTAGAATCTAATTCTTTTTTTAATAAATTAAAAATTATTGGTCTGTTATGGATTTCAATTATATCGTAATTTTTATCTATAATCTTTCTAACAATATTTTTACAATATTCTTTTGTCGTACTCGAAAATTTTGATTTTATATTATTTATTCTAATATTCTTATAGTTTTTTGTTAAATAATCTTTTGCTTTAGTATTTCCATAGATAAAGTTATTTTTTTTATATCTTGAATGTTTAAAAAAATCAGAAACCCAAATTGCAGCAGCTTGAGCTTTGGAATATGTATAATTTTCTTTATAAGGTAATATAGTTGCTATTTTCATAATTTATAACATCTCTCTTTTATTATGGACGATCTTTTTTTTCTATCTTTTTTAAGTTTATATTCAAAAGATAATGCTTTTGATTTATTCATAAACCTTTTTTTGTAAATTATTTTCCATTTATAACCACGTGTTGCTTTTGCTCCTTTTGAGGAATTATGTTTATCTAATCTTGATTTTAAATTAATTGTATATCCAACGTATGTTCTTTTTTTAAAACCTTCCAAAGTTTTAATAATGTAAACATAATGAAACATGATGATGGCGGTCCCTAGGGGAATCGAACCCCTCTTTCGAGGATGAAAACCACGTGTCCTAACCGATAGACGAAGGGACCGAATTGCTGCTTTTTATTGTAAAATCAACAATTAATCAAGCATATCATTATAAATTTTGTTTTAGTTTTATTACCTTTTTAAGACCTGATGATTTATGTGTCACTAATGTCTCTGAAATAAAATCATTACCTTGTATATCTATACCGGATACCAAATCTCCAGAAGTAATTCCAGTTGCACAAAAGATAGAATCGCCTTTCACAATTTCATTTAATTCATATTTTTTTCTTAAATCATTTATCCCCATTCTTTTTGCTCTTGCTTTATCATTTTCTGTATTAAACAAAAATCTACCTTGAAAATTACAATTAAATGCATCCAGAGCAGTTGCAGCAAGTACACCTTCTGGACCACCTCCAGTTCCTAAAAAAATATCAACATTATATTTTTCTTCAGTAACTAGTAAGGCCCCTGAAACATCACCATCAGTAATTAATTTTAGATTTACTTTTAATTTGTTTAACTCATCTATAATTTCTTTATGTCTTGGTCTGTCCAAAATACATGCAGTTAAATTTTCTGGATTCTTATTTAAATAATCACTTAAATTAGAAATATTTTGCTTTACTGTAAAATCCAAGTCAATAACGTTTTTTTCATTAACTCTTGTAGAGATTTTTTCCATATAAGTTTCAGGAGCCCTAAATAAATTATTTTTTTCAGCAATGGCAATTACTGATAATGCACCCGGTAAATTGTTAGCTGCGAAATTGGTACCTTCTAATGGGTCAACAGCTATATCGAATTCTGGACCTTTATTTGTTCCTAATTTTTCTCCAATATACAACATTGGTGCCTCATCTAACTCACCCTCACCTATTACTATTTGACCTCTTATGTCCAAATTATTTAAATTAGATCTCATTGAATCTACTGCAGCTTTATCTGCTGCTATCTTATCTTTTTTTCCAACCAAGTATGATGATGCTAGTGCTGCTTTAGAAGTTATATTAACAAACTGATCTATAGATTTTTTATCAATTGCCATTAAGCTTTTTCATCAATTAAATCTTCTTGATTAATTTTAGATTCAAATTCTCTTAAACGTTTATAAACACTAGCAAGTTCTATAATAGTTGGCCAAGCTTTCAATATGTATTGCATTGACCCTTCTACTCTACCAAATGCTCTAATAATTTGCTGCATAACTCCAAGAGTAACTACACCAGCCACTATAGCAGGTGCTAAAAAAACATACGCTGACAAAACATTAGCCTGTAAATAGGCTATTCTTCCTACATTGAAATATAGATATCTTATATAACTTAAAAAATGTATACTTCTAACATCATCAAATAATTCATCTATGGTTTTTGGTCTTATAGTTCCATCATCTTCTGCAATTACAAGTATTTTCCTATAGGCTGCTTCTTTTTTTTGTAGATCGTATTCAACACCTACTAATCTCAAAATTATACCAAGTAAAATTAAAAATATTGTTCCTCCAACTGACCAAATTAAAGCACCTACTATCAATCCATAATCCCAATCTCCAAAAAAAAATATTGGTATACCTAAACTTAATCCAAATAAAATAGGCATAAACTCAACAAGTATCATTAAAGCTTCAATTAAGCTTGTACCAAGGGATTCCATAATCCTAGAAAATTTAATAGTATCTTCCTGAACTCTTTGTGCAGCTCCTTCTATTTTTCGAGCTTTATCATAAACGCTATGATACCACTCAACCATAGCTGTTCTCCATCTAAATAAATAATGTGAGGTAAAAAAACTTACTATTACAGCCACACCAACATACATAGCTGCTAAAGTTATGAAAGACAATAAACTTGCCCAGTACTCTTCTATAGTGATTGAGTTTGGGGCTCCAAGAGCTTTTTGAATCATGTCATAAAATTCACCAAACCATTCATTTATTTTTACATCAATTTTAACTTGAATCCATAGAGAAGATAAGATTATAGCTGAACCTATCCATGACCATAGAAACCAACTTTTTTGAGTGAAAAATCTAAACATTAATTATTTCAAAAAATTATCTGCATAAGATTTTTTTACGGTTTTTCTTTTTCTTGGTTCAATTAATTCAAAATCGATTTTTTTCTTTTTTGCATAATTTATTGCTAATTCTTTAGATGAAAATTCTAACTTTAATTCTGTATATGTATCAGACGAACTTTCCCAACCCATCAAAGGATTTTTTGTTGGATCTTTAGTTTTGAATTCTAAAATCCATTTATCATTTTTTGCTAATCCTGATTGCATTGGATTTTTATTTGGAATGTAAATAATAGCTTTTTTCATATTGATGGTCGGAGTGGCAGGATTCGAACCTGCGACCCTCTGGTCCCAAACCAGATGCGCTACCAGGCTGCGCTACACTCCGATCCGAGTACTAATACAGCAGTTATTGATAATTTCAATGTATAAAGATACCAAAATTAAAAGAAATTTGAATAAAATCTGGTATATAACGAAGCATGATAATTACTTGTCCAAATTGTAACAAGCAATTTAAGATTGATAATTCTTTAATACCAAATGAAGGTAGAGATTTGCAATGTGGATCATGTAATCATATTTGGTTTTATAATATCCAAGAAAAAAATAATGAAGTACTAGAGTTAAAGCAGGAAATTATCAGTGAAGACATTGAACCCAAAGCTGAAAATAAAGAGGATAAAATCGAGGAAAAAAAACAACCTGAAGAAATAATTAAAACTGAAACAAATAATAAAAAAAAAGAAAAAAATTTAGATAACCAAAAAAATACAACTACACTTAAAAAATCAGAAAATAAAGGAAGTAAATTTTTTTCTTATTTAATAGTGTTTATTATATCTTTTGTAGCCTTAATTATTTTGCTAGATACTCTAAAAACTCCACTAATTAATGTTTTTCCAGGATTAGAAATTATACTATTTAACCTTTTTGAAACATTGCAAGATATAAAACTATTTATTATAGACCTAATTTAATTTTTTATGATTAACTATATATCTAAGCCTTTTAGATGGTTTTTTAAATTAGAAGCTGCAAGTGGACTAGTATTGTTGTTTGCTGCAATAATTGCATTATTTATAAGTAATTCTGGTCTAGCAGATTTATATTTTGCTACACTAAATAAGTATTTATTCATAGGTATTAATAATTTTGGATTAAAATTATCAGTATTGCATTGGATCAATGATGCCTTGATGGCAATTTTCTTTTTCTTTGTTACTTTAGAAATTAAAAGAGAATTTTTGCAAGGTGAACTTTCTAATATTAAACAAGCTTTATTACCTATAATTGCTGCTGTTGGAGGAATGTTAGTTCCAGCATTATTTTATGTTTTTATAAATTTAGGTGATAGCGAAACTTTAAATGGATGGGCTATTCCTTCAGCTACAGATATTGCTTTTTCTTTAGGAGTTTTGTCTTTGTTAGGTAAAAGAGTTCCTTTGTCATTAAAAGTATTTTTAACTGCATTAGCTATAATTGATGATTTAGGAGCAATAGTAATCATTGCCCTCTTCTACTCTGGAGATTTGAGTATTAAGTATTTAACTTTAATGTTATTAGCTTTTATTGTTTTGTTATTAATTAATAAATTCAATATTAAAAAGTTCTTACCTTATTTAGTTGTTGGACTATTCCTTTGGGATTTCACACATAACTCAGGGATCCATGCTACTATTGCAGGGGTTCTGTTGGCAATGACAATTCCTCATAGAAAAAAAGAAAAAGATTTTTCTTTATTAATAAAAATAGAACATGCAATTAGTCCATATGTTGCTTTTGGAATAATGCCTTTATTTGCATTTGCAAATGCTGGAGTATCGTTAGAAGGTTTGTCTTTTGCTTCGCTGCTTGATAAGGTTCCACTAGGTATAGTGCTAGGATTATTCTTAGGTAAACAACTGGGTGTTTTTGTATTTTCTTATATATCTATAAAATTGAAGGTGGCTCAAATGCCAAATGATACAAGTTGGTATAATTTTTATGGTGTAGGAGTACTTACTGGGATTGGCTTCACCATGAGTTTATTTGTTGGAAATTTAGCTTTTGTTGAAAACATGCAGTATATGGATGGTGTAAAAATAGGTGTATTAACTGGATCATTGTTATCAACTTTATTTGGTTATTTTTTAATATTACTTACACCAAATAAACCCAATAAATGAAAAAAGTAATATTTCTATTATCTATAATTATGTTTTTTTTTAAAACTTCAGCAACTGCAAATTACGAAAAAAAAATTTATGATTTTAGTATAGAGAGTATAACTGGTGAGACAATTAATTTTAAAGATTACAAAAATAAAGTTATTTTAGTTGTAAATACAGCAAGCTATTGCGGATTTACAAAACAATATGATGAATTACAAGAATTGTGGGATTTATATAAAGAAAAAGGTTTGATTGTTCTTGGTGTTCCATCTAATTCGTTTAATCAAGAAAAAAATAATAATGCTGATATTAAAGAATTTTGTGAAGTAAACTTTAATATCAACTTTCCTCTTACGACATTAACTGAGGTTAAAGGCAAAGATGCTCATGAACTTTTTAAATGGGCAAAAGAAAATCATGGTAAGTCAGCAGAACCTAAGTGGAATTTTCATAAAATTTTAATTAATAAAGAAGGCAAAGTTCAAGATACATTCGCTTCATTTACAAAACCAACTTCAAAAAAAATAATTAAAGCTATAGAAAATAGCTTATAAGTTTATTGTCAATCCGTCATGTGCTGGAATAACATTTTTAGGCATCATTTTTTTTAGCACTTTATAATCTAATACTGGTGATAGGTTAGTAAGAATAGCTTTTTTGGGTTTGAATTTTTTAATTACAGCAAGTGAAGTTTCTAAATTAAAATGTGATGGATGATAATTATACCATAAGCAATCAATAATTAAATATTGAAGATTTCTAAAATATTTATGATCTTTGTTATAAATTTTACTTACATCACTTATATAAGCTAATTTTTTATTAATTATAAAGCAATTTGATTTTACTTTACCATGTTGAACCATAATTGATTGAATACAAATTTTTTTATTATTATTTTTGGTAAATATTTTTTTAGGCAATTTATTAAGTTTTAGTGTTGCAGGATATTCTTTTGAATAGCTTTTAAATATGTAAGAAAATGTAGAATTAAGATATTTAGAGGTATATTTATCGGCATAAACATCAAGCTGTTTTCTGCTGTTTATATAAAAAGATCTCAAATCATTTATTCCATGTGTCTGATCACCATGCATATGGGAATATAATACTTTATTAATTTTTTTTATTTTATGTTTTAAAAGTTGTTGACGTAGATCAGGTGACGTGTCGATAAGAATATTTTCATCTGTGGTTTTTATTAAAGCTGAACATCTTGTTCTATAATTTTTTTTATTATTAGGATCACAATTACCAAAGAATCCATCAGGTCTTGGAACACCCATTGAACTACCACATCCTAAAATAATAAATTTCATTAATTTCAATTAAAAAAAAGTTTATTAAAGTTATCTGTAGTTTTTTTTATAAGATCTTCTTTGGATAAATTTTTAATTTCAGCAAGTTTTGCAGCAGTGAAATCGATAAACGATGGTTCATTTTTTTTTCCTCTTTTAGGCACAGGGGCTAAAAAAGGACTATCAGTCTCAATTAAGATATTGTCCATGGGAATTGATTTAAACGTATCTTGTAAATCTAATGAGTTTTTAAAAGTAATGATGCCACTTGCTGAAAAGAATGAATTTAAAGTCATTAGTTTTTTTGAGAATTCTTTAGACCCAGTAAAACAATGCATCAAAATTTTAAGGTTTTCATTTTTGTATTCATTTAAAATCTCAAAAGTTTCTTTTTCTGCATCTCTTGAATGAACAATTAATGGAATATTTGTTTTTATGGATGCATCTATATGTTCTTTAAAACTTTCTATCTGCTTGTCTTTTTCACTATTATTATAATAAAAATCTAACCCAGTTTCTCCAATTCCAATAATTTTTGAGTTTTCATTTAGACTTTCAATGATCTGCTTTGAAGTGATAATATCTGTGGAGCTTTCATGAGGATGAATGCCAATAGTACCATAGATCATCTCATCTTTATTAATTAAATCTTTTACTCTAGAAAAACTTTCAAACGAAGTTGAGATAGTAAGCAATTTTTCTATACCAACTTCTTTTGATCTTTGTATTACATTAGCTAAATCACTTAATAATGGCTCATGATCTAGATGACAGTGTGAATCAATCATTGTTCTTCTCTATTTTTTTAAAAAGTATGTCTATTTTATTAATATTATTACCTTTTGTTAAATACTCATTATTAGAAACTGAATCTAATTTTATATTTTTTTCTTCAATGTCAAAAATCTTTAATGCTTTTAAAGAAGATTCGGGAATAATTGGATATAGTAAAAAACTTATTTTTCTTACAATTTCTAAAGTAGTATAAACAATAGTATTTAATCTAATTATATCATTTTTCTTTTTCCATGGTTCTTGATCATTAAAATATTTGTTAGCTTCAAAAAGTGAATTTACAATATAATCAATGTAAAAATTAATATTTTGATTGTCAATTTGTGACCTAATATTATCTAAATTATCTTTATACTTATTTAGTATTAATAAATCTTCATCAAGAAATTTAACTTCTAATGGAATTTTTCCATCACAATTTTTTATTGCAAAAGCGGTTACACGCTGACATAAATTTCCATAATTGTTAGCTAGATCACTATTAATACAATCTTCTAGTCTTTCTTGAGATATATTTCCATCATTCCCAAAAGAAACTTCTTTAATTAAATAATATCTTAAAGGATCTAGACCATACTCTTTAATTATTTCAAGTGGATCAAGGATATTTCCTTTAGATTTAGACATTTTTTCTTCCCCTGATAATATCCATCCATGTCCATAAACTCTATTTGGTAAATCAATCTTTGCAGCCAATAAAAAAGCAGGCCAATAAACAGCATGAAATCTAAGTATATCTTTTCCAATCAAATGTATTGAGGCTGGCCAAAATTTTTTAAATAAATCATCATCTTTATTTGGATAATTTAATGCACTTAAATAATTTGTTAAAGCATCGAGCCAAACATATATAACGTGGTTTTCATTATTTGGAACAGGTATGCCCCATGAAAAACTTTTTCTACTAACAGAAAGATCTTTAAGACCACTTTTTACAAAACTAATAACTTCATTTTTTCTAGATTGTGGAGCAATAAAATTTGGATTAGCTTCATAATATTCTAATAACGGTTTTTCCCACTTTGAAAGTCTAAAAAAATAAGATTCTTCTTCAATCCATTCAACAGAAGATTTTGATGATATAGCAATTTTTTTTCCTTCTAATTCTTCAATTTCGTCTTCGTTATAAAAGGCTTCATCTGATACTGAATACCATCCAGAATAGTTTGATAAGTATATATCGTCATTTTTCTCAAGTTCATTCCAAAGATGTTGAACTGTTTTTTTATGTCTAGCTTCTGTAGTTCTAATAAAATCAGTATTTGATAAATTCAAAGTATCCGAAAGTTCTCTAAAGGTTTGACTAATTTTATCACAAAATACGAGAGGCTCTTTTCCCGCTTTTTCTGCAGATCTTTGAATTTTTAATCCATGTTCGTCTGTACCAGTAAGAAAATGAACTTGATAATTGTCAATTTTTTTAAATCTTGCAAAAAAATCTGCGATAATACTTGAATATGCATGACCCATATGAGGCTTAGCTGAGGGGTAGTATATAGGTGTAGTTATATAAAAAGTTTTATCCATTTAATATTTTATCCTCAAATTCCATAAACAATGTTTCCTCATCTAAATTATAAATTTTAGTGTTATTAATTTTTTCTAAAAAATAATGATATGACTTTAGTAAACTAATATTTTCACTAGATATATTATTTCTAAAATAAAGTTCAATAAAAGAATAAATGATTTCAGTTATAGATTTATCTTTTTTATAAATTTTATCTTTTATCATAGTTGTGAGGGTTGAATTTAAATCAAATTTAGCAAGGTCTAAGTTATATTCTTCAGATAACTTTATTAATTTAAATAATTTTCCAGGAGTAGCATAATAATCAAATAACTTATTATTGATAAAAGTATTTATGTCATCGTTAAGTAATTGATTAACAATTCTAATAGACTGATCTTTTGTTAAAAAAACTTTGAAATTTAAACATCTGGATTTAAGAGTTGGTAGCACTCTTTTATTATTATTTATTAAAATAAAATTTATATTTTCATTAGGTTCTTCTAAAATTTTTAACAAAGCATTAATAGAATTTAAGTTTAATAATTCAATATTATCAATTAAAACAAATCTCTTTTTATTATTAAATGAGGATTTGTTTAGATTTATTATTAATTCCCTAATTTGATTTATATCAATATTTTTTTTTTCTTCTAAGACATCAATTAA
>CACBGU010000009.1:7500-34054 GCA_902538885.1 uncultured Pelagibacteraceae bacterium | reverse complement strand
AATAATTTACTATTACATTTTTTGAAAAAATTGTATCAAAATTATTTGTATTATATTTTCCATAATCTGAAACAATCTGAATATTATTAGAATTAGTAAGTTCAATTAATGCTTTTACTTTTGTAAGAAATATCGTACTTGGATCTGAATAATCTATTTCTCCAGTTAAAGCAGTTATAGTATATTTATTTCCCTTAGCGTCTACAGACGTATATTTAACATCTTGAATTATATTTGAACTATAAGAAGGAATCTCAATTTTATCTTCTGATTTTTTTATAACTTCCTTTTTTGGAAAGAAGTAAAAGATAACTTGAGCTATAATTATTAAGAGAATGATAACAAAAAAAAATTTAAGGATTTTTTTTTTCATCAAGAAATATTAGTCTGCAAAATATTATGTATATGAATAATTCCTATTGTTTTAAATTTATTTTTGTTATCATAGACACATAAGGAGGTAATTTTTTTACTGTTCATTAAAGAAAGAGCCTTGGCGGCCAATTGATTTTTATCAATACTTATTGGGTTTTTAGTCATTATATCTTTCACTCTCATAGTGTTAAGATTTAGTTTTTTTTCGTTGAATCTTCTTATCTGTCCATCTGTTATTATACCAGTTGTTTTCTTTTTTTTATTTTGTGCAATTAAGACTCCTAACTTTTTATTACTTAATATCTTAAGAGCAACTTGCATTTTAAGATTTTCACTTACAAAAGGAATTTTTTTATTTACCAACATTATGTCTTCTACTGTAATTAATTGTGCACCTAAACTTCCTGATGGATGCAATTTTTTAAAATCCATTTTTCCAAATTTTTTATAATTCATTACAGCGATTGCCAATGCATCGCCCAAAGCAAGCTGTGAAGTAGTGCTAGCAGTGGGCACTATTCCTCCAGCTTCAATTACTTTAGGTATTAAAATTTTAATATCTGATGCTTTGTATAAAATAGAATCTTTTTTTGATACAATGCTAATTAACAAAATTTTATTCCTGTTAGCATATTGAATTATATTTTTTAGTTCATTGGTATTACCTGAATAACTTATCATAACCAAAATATCTTTTTTTGATATCATTCCTAGATCTCCATGAGATGCTTCACTTGCTGCAAGACTGAAGGATGGAGTTCCAACTGAGGCTAAAGTAGCAGCAATTTTTGTGGCTATAAGTCCACTTTTCCCAACCCCACATAAAATTACTTTCGATTGACACTTTGCAATTTTTGTTACTGCAGCACAAAATGAATTATTTATATTTTTTTTTAATTTCTGTAATGCTTTTATTTCTAGATTTATTACATCTTTTGCAACACTTATAAATTTTTTATTTTTCATTAGTGAGACCAAATATCTTCCTTAAACAATGCTAAATCAAGATCAACTCTAGTTTTTAAAAATTTTAGACAATCTTTATACAATTCAATTCTATTTTCTCTTACTAATATTTTATTTAATTCTTCATGAATTTTATGAAGATAAATCACATCATTTGCACAATATTTTATTTGTGCTGGTGACAAATCTCCTCCAAAATCTGAGCTTTGGAACTGTTTGCTAATATCAATGTTTATAAATTCTTTAATAAGAGTCTTTAAAGAGTGATTATCTGAGTATGATCTTGCAAGTTTTGACGCAATTTTTGTATCCAAAATATTTTTTGTCTCTGTTTTCAGATAATGCTTTATGTGAGCCAAATCAGCTCTGCCAAAATGAAAAATTTTTGCTATTTTATCATCACTTAATAATTTTACTAGATTTGGTGCGTTATAATTATTTCTATCAAATTGGACTATATGCGCATCTGAATTACCTGAGGAAATTTGAATTAAACATAGAGGATCACGTCTAACATTTAGACCCATGAATTCACCATCTACTGCTATTATATTGCCTAATTTTAAATCATCTGGTAAGTCATTTCTGTGTAACTGAATATTATTATTCATCCTAGGATATATATATGAAAGCAAAAAATTGTCTAATTTTTGGTGGTAGTGGCCAAATTGGCAGAAACCTGATAAGAAAACTGACTAAGAACAACTATAAAGTTACTGTAGTAACGAGAAATGTACACCAAAAAAGTTATATAATTAAAACCCAAGCTAATGCTGGTTATATAGATATTGTTGAGTCAAATATTTTTGAAGAAAATAAAATAAGAGAGATTTTTAAGAAAGCTGACATTTGTATTAATTTAATTGGTATTCTATTTGAGCAGAAAAAGGGAAATACATTTAAAAATATTCATACTGTTTTCCCAGGTCTTTTGGCAAAACTTTGTAAAGAATATAAGTTAAAACACTTTATACATTTATCAGCGTTAGGTATTAATGAAGCCAAAAATTCTGAATATGCTAAAAGTAAACTTAACGGAGAAATTGAGGTTTTAAATAATTTTCCTTTAGCTACAATCTTAAGACCATCAGTGGTTTATTCAGTAGATGATAACTTCACAACAAATTTTATGACATTACTTAATAGGCTTCCTTTTTTTCCTCTTTATTATAATGGAAATACAAAGTTTACACCAATTCATTGTTCAGATTTGACAGATATAATTTATCATATTGTTTCAAAAAATATTTATTCTAAAATTATTGAGTGTGTTGGTCCTGAGGAAATTACCTTTAAAGAAATTTTACAGAGATTGCTTAAGCTGATAAATAAAAATAGAATTTTAATACCTTTGCCGCTGCCTTTAGCAAATATGTCTGCAAGTTTATTTGAAATATTACCAAAACCTCTTTTAACAAGAGATCAATTGAGACTTCTAAAGTATGATAATGTATTAACTGGAAAATATAAATCTAATTTTGAAATTGGAATGCCTAGTGTAAGGTATTTTAACGAGGAAGTTAAAAAATATTGCTATATGTGGAGAGATGGCGGACAATTCTCTACAGAAAAATATTCATCCAATAATGATTTAGAAAAAAAAATAAGCTAATATTTAAGCTGACTTTATTTTCTTTTCTATAAATTCTGGAACATCTTCTTTTTCACTTACTTCTTCTTTTTTGCCTTTGGGTTGGTAAGCATAAAGTAGATGAAGTTTACAATAAGAAAAATCTTTTAATGAAGATCTACCACAAAAATAAAATGATTTTTCATCTGGATGTCCAATAGGCCATTTACATGAATTTTCATCTAGTTCCTCTAATTGTTTAGGGTTTTCTGGTTCAAAATCTTTTTCAATTATTAGAGATTTAAATTTACTCCTTCGACCCCTTTTATTTTTTATACTTTTTTCATCAAGATTGGTTTCAAAGTTTTTATTTGGAGCAGCCGTACGAGTTTTAATTTTTGCAGATAAATTAAGTCTATGAGCTTTACCTATAACTGCATTTCTACTTATGCCCCCGATTATTTCAGCAATTTGACTTGCTGTATTGCCCTTTCCCCAAAGTTCTTTTAATTTTGCAACTTTTTCTTCTGTCCAGCTCATATCAATATGTTGTATATTATTTGTAAAATACAACAATATACTGATATAGAATTAAATTAAACAATCAAAAAATAAGAGTTATCAACATTAATAGTTAAATTAAGTATATATAAATTTTCAATCCTTACTTGTATTAATAATTAAACTTTATAAAACAAAAATGTATTTATGAGTTATTTGGCAAAAAACTATAATAGAAAAAAAATTTCCTTTAAACATGGAAAAGGAAGCTATTTATATTCTACTGATAACAAAAAATATTTAGACTTTGTTCAGGGAATAGCAGTTAACTCTTTAGGTCATGCTCATCCAAAATTAGTTAAAACAATTAGAGATCAATCAAAAAAACTTTGGCATGTATCTAATGCTTTTCAAATTCCAGAAGGTGAAAAACTCGCTAAAAAACTATGTACCAAAACTTTTGCAGATTTTGTTATGTTTCAAAATAGTGGAGCTGAAGCTACTGAGGCAGCAATTAAAGTTGCTAGAAGATATTTTTACTCAATAGGAAAACCTAATAAAAATAGAATTTTGTGTATAAAAAATTCCTTCCATGGAAGAACTTTAGCAACAATTTTCGCTAGTGGATCAAAGAAAATGACAGAAGGATTTGGTCCAAAAGTAACAGGTTTCGACCACTTTAACTTCGGGGATCATAAATCTCTCAAAAAGAAAATTAACAAAAATACTGCAGCCATTATGGTCGAAACCATTATGGGTGAAGGTGGAATTAAAGTTATTCCAGACTGGTGTTTAAAAGAATTAAGATTATTATGTTATAAGAGAAACATATTATTAATCCTTGATGAAGTTCAGTGTGGAATTGGAAGATCTGGTGATTTCTTTGCTTTTGAAAAATCAAAAGTAAAACCTGATATTGTGCCAATTGCAAAAGGAATAGGTGGAGGATTTCCTATTGGAGCAGTTTTAATGAATAAAAAAGTTGCATCAGGTATGATACCAGGCACACATGGATCAACATTTGGAGGAAACCCTTTAGCTATGTCTGTTGGAAACACTGTAATGGATATAGTATCTAATAAGAAATTTTTGAATAATGTAAAAAGTTTATCAAAATATTTTTTATTAAAGCTTAACAAAATTAAAGAAAAATATCCAAATGTTATTAAGCAAATAAGAGGAAAAGGGTTTTTGATTGGGATACAGTTATATAAAGATCAAACTGACTTTATAAAAAAATTGATGAACAATCAGTTACTGACTATTAGAGCTGCAGAAAATGTTGTTAGGATTTTACCTCCATTAAATGTCAAAAAAAATGAACTAGATTTAGCATTAAAAATTATTGAAAAGGTATGTTCACAAATAAAATAATATGAAACATTTCATTAATTTAAAAGATATACCCGCGAAAGATCTTAGAAAGATTATTAGTGATGCTAAGAAAAGAAAGAATTCAAGAAAAAAATTAAGTACCCTTGAGGTTGACAAAGGTGCACCTCTTAAAGGTAAGATTTTAATACAAATGTTTGAGAAAGCTAGCTCGAGAACAAGAATTAGTTTTTATTTAGCAATTAAACAACTTGGAGGGGGCACTTTAACTCTTAGATCTAATGAGCTTCATTTAGGTCAAGGTGGGGAAAGTATTGCTGATACTGCTAAAATTCTGTCAACTTATGGTGATGGTTTTATGATGAGAACTGATAGTGATAAAAAGATAGAAGACTTCAAAAAATATCTATCAGTGCCAGTTATTAATGGTCTAAGCCCTTCGTCACATCCTACACAAGTTTTATCTGACATTTTTACAGTTGAAGAAATAATGAAAAAACCTATTTCAAAATTAAATATTTGTTGGATAGGTGACTCCAACAATGTTTTAGATAGCTTAATAGCCGCATCAGTAAAATTTTCCTTTAAGCTAAGTATTGGTTGTCCAAAAAAATTTGAACCAGGAAAAGGAGTTAGAGCTTGGGTCAAAAAAAATAATAAAAAAATTTATATTTATAATGATGTGAAAATAGCAGTTTCAAATGCAGATGTAATTTTTTCTGATAAAGTTATTTCTTTAAATGACAAAGTTAATAAGAAGAAAAAAATAAAAGCATTTAAAAAATTTAAAATTAATAAAAAATTAATGAGTTATGCAAAAAAAAATTGTATTTTTTTACATTGTTTACCTAGAGGAGACGAAGTGAGTGACGAGGTTTTCTTGGGAAAAAAATCTCACGTATGGCAACAAGCACTCAATAGAGTTCATGTACAAAAAAGTATTTTGTTATATTGTTTTGGAAAATTAAGGTAGCGGCAAAGGGGTATCTGAATTCTCATTTAGATATTTTATTACAGAGGCTCTATCCTTTTCTTTTCTAAGACCTGCATATGCCATCTTTGTTCCCTTTATCCATTTAGCGGGTTTAATTAAAAATCCGTTCAGTTCTTCAAAAGTCCAATTCTTATCATATGCAGCTAGCGCTTTAGAATATTTATAGTCTTCAATCGCTCCAACTTTCCTTCCTACAACATTATATAGAGCTGGACCTATAGCATTCTTTCCTCCTTTAACAATTGAATGACAAGCTGCACATTTTTTAAAAACTTTTTCACCATGCGCAATATCTCCCATTGCCATCAATGATGATATATCAATTTTGTCTGACGTCGTGCTTGAGCTGGTTGTGGATACAGTAGTGGTAGCCTCTACTTCAACTGAATAACCAGGTGTTTCAGGTTTTTCTACATGGAATATAACATCAGATAATTTTCCAATACCGATAACAAGCAAAGCAACCATTAAAACTGCAGCAACTATTTTATTTATTTCGAAAGAATCCATTTTTTCTAAATTTTGTAGTGAACGTATAACATGATAAATTAAAAAAAAGTTAAAATTTAATGTATAAATTTGCCTCTATAGTTGTTTAATGAGTATAATAATTTGAAAATATAATGAAAACTTTAGTAATTATACCCTCTAGGATGTCCGCTACAAGGCTTCCAGGTAAACCTTTGCTAAAAATAAATGGTTTATCAATTATTTCACATGTATCTAAAAAAGCAGAAGAGGCCAATATTGGAGATGTGATTGTAGCTACAGAGGACCAGGAGATTATTGATGATGTTAAAGGAAATGGTTTCAACGCCATATTAACTAGCAATAAACATAAAACAGGTACAGATAGAATTCATGAAGCACTTAAAAAATCAAATATTAAGGATGTTGATTTTATTATGAATTTACAAGGTGATGAACCAGCTATCGACATCCAAGATATAGTAAGGTTGAATAATAAAATGTTAGAAAATCCTTCAAATATAGGAACTCTTGCTGCGATAATAAAAGAAAATAAAAATTTGAAAAATGAAAATATTGTAAAGGTAATTACTGAAAATGCCCTAGAAGAGAATAACTTTCCAAAGGGTATTTCTTTTTTAAGAAAGTCTGAAAGGATAGATAATATTTATCATCATATCGGAGTTTATTGCTACTCAAAAGACTCGCTCGAAAAATTTGTTCAACTAAGTCAATCTAAAAATGAAATAGAAAATCGGTTAGAGCAATTAAGAGCATTAGATAATAACATTGATATTAATATCTCACTTGCAAAGTCATCTCCGATAGGGGTAGATACAGAGGAAGATTATCTAGCCTTAAAAAAAATAATGGAATATAAGAATTGATGAGTAAAATTTATTTTCAGGGAACCTTTGGTGCATATTCTCATTTAGCAGCAATTTCAATTGAACCTAAAGCAGAAATATTGCCTTGTAAAACATTCGATGATTGTTTTAATAAAGCATCTGAAGAGCCAGATAGCAGAATTATAATTCCAGAGTCAAATAGAATTACTGGTAATATTGGAATTGAATATTTAATATTTAAACATAGACTAAATATTTATAGAGAGCATTTTCAAAAAATTGAGCACAATTTATTAGGACAACCTGGTGCTAAATTAAAAGATATAAAAGAAGTATACTCACATGCTCAAGGATTGTCTCAATGTTCAAAATTTATAAAAGAAAATAATTTAGCAGAGCATATTAGAGCGGATACGGCTGGATCTGCTGAAATGATTTCTAAAACAAAAGATATAAAGCAATCAGCCATAGCATCCTCATTGAGTGCTGAAATTTATGGCTTAGAAATAATTAAAAAAAATATAGAAAATGAAAGTGGAAATTTAACAAGATTTTTGGTTATGGGAAAAAATATTTCTCAACCAGATTTTAAAGATAAAACTTACATAACCTCTTTTTTATTTAAATTGAAAAGTAAGCCAGCCGCTCTTTACCAATCACTAGGAGGTTTTGCTATTAATGGTGTAAATTTAACTAAACTGCAAAGTTATCCAGAAAAAAATAGTTTTGACTCTTATTTTTTCTTATGTGATTTGGATGGACACATCGAAGATCCAAAAGTTCAGAAATCTCTTGAAGAGCTAGGTCTGCATTGTGAGGATTTTCACGTTCTAGGTGTTTTTGAAGCAGATAACTTGAGACAAAAAAAATAAGAATCTTTTCTTGTAGATTAGAAATTTTAACTGCTATAATGGTTTTGGAGGCTAGAGGTGGATGCTGCTTGAACCCGACCAGATCTTAACGGAAGCAGTCGTAGAGACAGTTATTCAGGTTCTAGTCTCCTTATAGATATATGAATAATAACTCAAAAGTATTAGCATTAAAATATAGACCACAAACTTTTGATGATCTTATTGGTCAAAACGTTGTTGCAGAAACTATTACCAATTCGATTAAAGCTGACAAAATACCTAATGCATATTTGTTTACTGGAATAAGGGGAATAGGAAAAACTACAACAGCACGAATTGTTGCAAAAGCACTTAATTGTTCAAATGGTATCGATAATTTATGTAAAGAAAACTTTTGTGAAAGCTGCAAATCTATCAGTGAGTCTAGTCATATAGATGTGCTTGAAATGGATGCTGCAAGCAAAACAGGTGTTGATGACGTAAGAGATTTAATCGAATTTTCAAGATATGGGCCGACCTCGGCTAAATATAAAATCTTCATTATTGATGAAGTCCATATGTTAAGCAAACAAGCATTTAATGCTTTATTAAAAACTTTAGAGGAACCACCAGAATATTTAAAATTTATTTTTGCAACTACAGAAATTAAAAAAATTCCAATTACAGTAGTATCTAGATGTCAAAGATTTGATCTATCTAGAATTAAATCCTCAGAATTATTGGAGTTTATTAAAAAAATTAAAGACAAGGAAAATGGAAAAATAAGCGACGATGCTTTAAAGCTTATAGTAAAAATTTCTGAAGGTTCAGTTAGAGACTCTTTATCTTTGCTCGATAGGGCATTATTAAGTTTAGATGAAGGAAAAGAATTAGACTTAAATTCAGCTCAGAAAATTTTTGGGTATTTTGATAAATCTCAATTAATCGATTTGTTTGAGTTAATTTTAAAAGGTGAAGAAACAAAAGTAATAAGTATTTATAGAAAAATTTATGACCAAGGGGTTGAACCAAAGGTTTTTATAAATGATTTCCTAGAGTTACTTTACTACTTTAAAAATATTAATTCTTTAACTTTAGAAAGTACAAACTTTTCATTAAATGATGAAGAATTTTCTAAAATTAAAAATTTATCAAATCAAATAAATCCAGAGGTATTAATATTATTTTGGCAATTTGCTATCTCTTCTCTCGAAGAGATAGACATAGTTTCTAATCAACACCTTTCAATTGAGATGTTCTTAATAAGACTAATGCATTTAAGTTCTGTAAAATCTGAAAATAAAATTGAAAATGTTGAGGCTCACTTGGAGAGTGAAAATTTTGTAAAGAATACAGAAACAGAATTAACTTCTAGAACAATAAATCAAATTAAGAATGTTGCGCAGGAAGAAAAAAATAAACCAGAAGTCCAGACAGAAATTAAAGCAGAAAATAAAATTAATATTAATGCATTTGAGGATTTAATTGAAATTTGTTCAAAAAAAAAAGAGATCAAGCTTAAATACGAGTTAGAAAAAAATGTTAACCTTGTAAAATTTGAAAAAAATAGAATTGAAATATCTTTTAATGAAAGTTTAGATAAAGATTTTGTAAAAGATTTATCATCAAAGCTTTTTGAATGGACCGGTGAAAGATGGATTATTACGTTTAGTAAATTAAAAGGGCAAATGTCAGTGAAAGATAAAGAAAAAAATGTAAAAAAACAATTAATCGATGAAATGAAAAATTCAGAAATATTTAAAAGTGTGATGGATAAATTTCCTGATGCAGAATTAATAGATGTAAATTCAAACAAAGATGGAGTTGATAATGACTGATTTTAGTAAAATTTTAGATAAAGCAAAAGAACTTGAGGCAAAAATGAAAGAAAGCCAACAAAAGATTAAGGAAATTAGAGTTGAAGGAGTTTCGGGCTCAAATTCTGTAAAGATAACTTTGGATGGAGAGGGAGAGATGCAAACAATAAAGTTATCTGATGAAATTATGAAAGAGGACAAAACCATAATTGAAGATTTAATTGTTGCAGCACATAATAGTGCTAAATCTCAACTTAAATCAAAAACAACTGAGGAAATTTCAAAAGCAACTGGAGGTTTTGGAATTCCTGGTTTTAAATGGCCTTTATAATAAATGCAAAACATCAGTGAGATAGAGGAATTAATTAAACTAATTTCAAAACTTCCAGGCTTAGGTCCCAAATCAGCAAAAAGAATTGTTTTAAAATTAATAAATAATCGTGACGAACTTGTAAAACCTATGGCAAATACATTGGTGCAGGTTTATAAAAATGTAGTTAGATGCAATTCATGTGGTGCCTTAAAGTCAAATTCAAATGGTTGTTTAAATTGTGAGAATACAAAAGAAAAATACAATAAAATTTGTGTAGTAGAGGATATTGCAGACCAATGGTCGATTGAAAATTCAAATATCTTTCAGGGTTATTTTCATATTTTGGGTGGAACAATTTCTTCAGTTGGCCAAAGAAAAGAAGATTTATTAATCAACTCATTAGTTGAAAGAGTTAATAGAGATAAAATCGAAGAGGTAATTCTTGCAACTAGCGCAACTGTTGAAGGTCAAACCACTGCGTATTATATTCAGGATAGTCTAAAAAATTTAGATGTTAAAATTACTAAACTAGCACAAGGTTTACCAGTAGGAGGAGAGATTGAAAGTCTAGATGATGGCACTTTATTTTCTGCTTTTAAAAATCGATCTAATTTGGTTTCGAACTCAGATTAGATTTTTTTTTTAACCTATTCAAATGAAGTAATGGTTCAGTGTAACCTGAAGGTTGTTCTTTGCCTTTAAACACTAAATCACAAGCAGTTTGAAATGCTATAGAATTTTCATAATCATCACTCATTTTAACATATAGCGGATCATCTTTGTTCTGATCATCTACTATTTTGGCCATCTCTTTCATTATTTCAGTTACTTGTATTTTTGTTGTAATTCCATGATGGATCCAGTTGGCTATATGTTGTGAAGAAATTCTTAGAGTTGCTCTGTCTTCCATCAAACCAATATTGTTAATATCAGGAACTTTTGAACAACCTACTCCTTGATCAACCCACCTTACAACATACCCCAATAAAGTTTGTGCAGAGTTTGAAATTTCTTTATTTATATCCTCTACAGACCAATTGGGTCTATCTGCTATTGGAATTGATAAAAGATCATCGAGCTTAGCCGGTTCTCTTTTGGTTAATTTTTTTTGTTCATCGAAAATATTTATTTCATGATAATGTAAAGCATGTAATGCAGCTGCTGTTGGTGATGGAACCCAAGCACAGTTTGCACCTGCTTTTAAGTGTCCTGTTTTTTGCTCCATCATATCTTTCATTTTATCTGGCATTGCCCACATCCCTTTTCCAATTTGAGCTTTACCAGAAAAACCACAACTTAAACCAATATCAACATTGTTATTTTCGTATGCAGTAATCCATTTAGATGATTTCATATCACCTTTTTTAATCATAGGACCGGCTTCCATAGATGTATGCATTTCATCACCAGTTCTATCTAAGAAACCAGTATTGATAAAAAAAACTCTATTTTTGAGACTTCTAATACATTCTTTTAAATTTGCTGATGTTCTTCGCTCTTCATCCATAATCCCAATTTTACATGTGTACTTAGGTAAATTTAGAACTTCTTCAACTTTAGAAAAAATTAAATCTGTAAATGCTGTCTCGTCTGGACCATGCATTTTAGGTTTTACAATATAAACTGATCCAGTTCTTGAATTATTTTTATTTTTAATATCATGTAGCGCGGCTGCTGTTGTTATAAATGCATCCATAATACCCTCAGGTATTTCACTTCCATCACTTAATAAAATTGAAGGGTTAGTCATTAAATGACCAACGTTTCTTACAAGCAATAGGCTTCTACCATGTAACTTTAAGCCTTTACCATCTTTTGAGATATAACTTCTGTGTGGATTTAATTTTCTCTCAAATAATTTTCCTTCTTTTTCAAATTTTGACTTGAGGTTTCCTTTCATTAGACCTAGCCAATTTCGATAACAAATAATTTTATCTTCCGAGTCAACTGCTGCTACACTATCTTCATTATCACAAATTGTTGAAACTGCAGATTCTAGTATAATATCACTTATACCTGCATGATCTTGTTGAGCAGCAAAAGCCCTTGAGTCTTTTAGAATTTCAATATGCAAATTATTATTCTTTAAAATAATTGCAGACGGATTATCGCTTTCACCTCGGTGCCCAACAAATTTATTTTCGTCCTCCAAATCAAAAATATCAGCACCTTTTAAAACTTTTAATTTACCATATTTAACAGCAAAACTTGTAATTTTATTCCAACTTAATCCAGCTAATGGAAAGTATTTATCTAAAAAATCTCTTCCATATTTTATAACCATTTCACCTCTTAAAGGGTCATACCGTTCAGATACGCTGTCTTCAGACTGCTCAATTACATCTGTGCCATAAAGACTATCATATAAACTCATCCATCTTGCATTAGCAGCATTTAATGCATACCTCGCATTCATGACAGGCACAACTAGCTGAGGTCCAGCTATACTTGTAATTTCTTCATCAACATTTTCAGTTTCTATTTTAAAATCAGGTCCTTCATTTTTTAAATAACCAATTTCTAATAAAAATTTTTTGTAATCATCTAAATTAAATTCTTTACTTTTATTTTTGATGTGCCAATCATCTATTTTTTTCTGTAAATCTTCTCTTAAATTAATTAACTGTTTATTTTTTGGTGCTAAGTCATCAAGAGTCTTTTCTAGACCTAACCAAAAATTTTCTGAAGATACATTTGTATTTTTTAATAATTCATCATTTACGAAGTTTGATAGCTTTTCAGATACCTGAAGATTATTAATTTTAATGTATTTTTCTTGCATAGCACTTAATTCGTACCCCATCTGTATTTTTGCCTGAGAGCTTTACTCCTTCGGCGGAAATCAATCTCTTTCCAGAGTGTTATGCTTTAATCGGTCCTTTTGCCTGAGAGTTTCCGGGGTGGTTGCTCCTTCGGCGCTATAAATAGTCTCTCCCGATAATGAATTTGTATCTGTTAAATGATTTAAGTCAATTAATAAGAATTACACCTTATTTAATATCATTTTATTGCCTTTTTTGTATTTTATGCATCCGCTATAAATAAAACATGAAAAATTATCTAAATTTTGAAACAGAAATTAAAGATCTAGAAAACGAACTAGAAAAATTGAAAGATCCTTACAATCAAGAGGGATTATCAGAAGTCGATACTCAAAAAATTTCAAGCACTCAAACTGAAATAGATGAAAAATTAAAAAATATTTATTCTAATCTAGATCCTTGGCAGACTACTATGGTTGCTCGTCATGAAGATAGGCCTAAAGCAAAATTTTTTATTGATAATTTGTTTGAAGACTTCATTTCATTATCTGGAGATAGATATTATGGAGAGGATAAATCAGTATTAACTGGATTTGCAAAGTTCAATGGAAAATCTATTTTAGTAATAGGTCAAGAAAAAGGAGAAGATTTAGATAGCAGGATTGAGAGAAATTTTGGGATGATGAGACCAGAGGGTTATAGAAAAACAATAAGATTAATGAACTTAGCAAATAAATTTAATATTCCCATAATCTCTTTTATTGATACTCCAGGAGCATATCCAGGTGTAGGAGCAGAAGAGAGAGGACAAGCCGAAGCAATTGCAAAATCAATCGAATGCTGTATGGAGCTTAAAGTTCCAACAATTTCAATAATTATAGGCGAGGGTGGTTCTGGTGGAGCAATTGCATT
This sequence comes from uncultured Pelagibacteraceae bacterium, assembly GCA_902538885.1. Classification (GTDB taxonomy): domain Bacteria; phylum Pseudomonadota; class Alphaproteobacteria; order Pelagibacterales; family Pelagibacteraceae; genus Pelagibacter. The sequence goes on along the minus strand of CACBGU010000009.1, from coordinate 20,366 downwards.
GGCTTCATCAAACAAAGTTCTTATGCTAGAAAATGCAATTTATTCAGTAATATCCCCGGAGGGATGTGCAACTATTCTATGGAGAGATCCAAAAAAAATGCTCGATGCTGCGAAAGCTATGAAACTTTCAGCTAAAGATTTATTAAAATTAAAAGTTATTGATGAAATAATTGAAGAACCTTTAGGTGGTGCGCATAGAGATAGAGATATTATATTAAATAACGTGAGAGAAACTTTAACAAAAAATTTAGAATATTTTGATGAATTATCTTTTGAAGAAATAATGAATGAGAGAAAAAATAAATTTCTTAAAATTGGCAGAAACGATGGTTTTATGACTAGTACTGAGGATCTAAGCACATTAACTATTAAGAAAAATAATTTTGATAAAATTTTAAAATCAAAAAAAGTATTATCAGCTATTGCTGGTGGATTAATTTTAATTTTTTTAATTCTCTTATTTATTTAAATTTATAAAGCACCGTGACAATGCTTGAATTTTTTTCCAGATCCACAAAAACATGGTTCATTTCTTCCCATTTTTTTATTGTTTGAAATTTGTTTAGAAATATCGTTTTGTTTGTTTTCGTTTTTCTGGTTTGACTCGAGAACAACTTTTAAGTTCATTAAAATAGTTATATAATCTAATTTTAATTTTTCTAAAAGATTTGAAAACAATTCAAATGCCTCTTTTTTATATTCAACTAATGGATCTCTTTGTCCGTAAGATCTTAGACCTATGACTTGTCTTAACTGCTCCAAATATTGAATATGTGATTTCCAGTTCAAATCAATTGATTGAAGAAAAATTCTTTTTTCAATTTCTTTTGCATGATCTTCACCTAGAAGTTTAATACGTTCGTTTCTAGTTTCTTGAAATTTATTAGAAATCTTTTCTTTAAAATCTTTATCTTTTGCCACAATTAAATTCTTAAATTCAGTTTCTTCAAAGCTTTTTCCGACTATTTGCTTAGTTTTATTATTAAATTCATTGCTTTTAGGATTTGATAAGTTTGAAATTTTTAACTTTATTAAATCATCAGATATTTCTTTTAAAAATTCATCTGAATAATCAAAGATATTTTCGCTATTCATCGCATTTTTTCTTTGTGAAAACACAACATGCCTTTGATCATTAAGAACATTGTCAAATTTAATAAGTGTTTTTCTTATATCAAAATTTCTAGCCTCTACTTTCTGCTGAGCTCTCTCTAATGCTTTATTAATCCAGGGATGATCAATACTTTCGCCGTCTTTAAGTCCAAGTTTTTCGAGCATACTATTCATGGATTCTGATCCAAAAATTCTCATTAAGTCATCCTCTAAACTAACATAAAACACAGAACTTCCTTCATCTCCTTGTCTTCCAGATCTTCCTCTGGCCTGGTTATCAACCCTTCTAGATTCCATCCTTTCTGTACCAATTACAAATAAACCACCTAAGGATTTAATTTTGTCTTTATTTATTTTAAGTTGGTCTTCTGGAATAGAACCTTTTTTACCACCAAGTTGAATATCAACACCTCTTCCAGAAATACTTGTTGTAATAATTAATGAATTTTCCTTACCTGCATTTGCAATTATCTCAGCTTCATTTTCGTGATTTTTTGCATTTAACACCACATGTTTAATATTTTTTTGATTTAATAAATTTGAATAAACTTCAGATTTATTAATACTTGAGGTAAATACTAAAATAGGTTGACCCAATTTATTTCTTTCAATTATTTTTTCTATAATTGCGTCATTTTTTTCTTTTTCTGTTCTAAAAATTAAATCATTAAAATCCTTTCGGATCATTTCTTTGTTTGTTGGAATAACAACAACAGGAAGATTATAGATTTCAAAAAATTCTTCAGACTCTGTAGCAGCTGTACCAGTACAACCAGATATTTTTTTATAAAGTTTAAAATAATTTTGATAAGTTATTGAAGCTAATGTTTGATTTTCAGCCTGTACTTGAATTTTTTCTTTGGCCTCTAATGCCTGATGCAAACCATCTCCAAAGCGTCGGCCCTCTAAAATTCTACCAGTAAGTTCATCAATAATTTTAAGACTTCCATCTTTAACAATATAGTCTCTACCCTTTTCAAATAAATGATTTGCTCGTAAAGCTTGATTAACATGGTGAACTAAATGTAAATTTTCTGGGTCATAAAAATTATCATTTTTTAAAATACCAGCATTAGAAAAAAGTTTTTCAACATTATTAATCCCATCATTTGTTAATAAAATGCTTTTTTCTTTTTCATCTATTTCAAAGTCTTTATTATTTAAAATTCTAATTAACTTATCAATTGCAAGATATTGTGCAGTTTTATCTTCAGCTGCTCCAGAAATAATTAAAGGTGTTCTTGCTTCGTCAATCAAACATGAATCTATTTCATCTACTATTGAATAATTATGATCTCTCTGAACCATTTGCTCTTCAGAAAATTTCATATTATCTCTTAAGTAATCAAAACCCAATTCACTATTAGTTGCATAAGTGATATCACAGTTATAGTTTTTCTTACGTTCTGCATCATCTTGATAATTATTAATGAATCCAGAAGTTAGACCTAGAAAATTATATATCTCCCCCATTTCTATGGAGTCTCTTTTTGCAAGATAATCATTAACAGTAACTATATGAACACCTTTTTCGCTTAAGGCATTTAAGTAAGCAGCTAATGTGATTGTTAAAGTTTTTCCTTCTCCAGTTCTCATTTCAGCAATTTTACCCTCATGCAAAGCAACACCTCCAATTAACTGAACATTAAAGTGTCTCTCATTACGTGTTCTTTTCGCAGCTTCTCTAACTAAAGCAAAAGCTTCAGGAAGTAACTCGTTTAAAGTTTTTCCATCTTTTAACTGATTTCTAAATTCATTAGTTTTTTTTGGAAAGTCGTCGTCATTTAAATTTTTAAAATCTTCCTCGTGTGAGTTTATTTTATCAACAATTTTACCAATTCTATCTAGCTCTTTCTGATTACTAGATTTGATAAATTTTGTTATTAAATTTAATGGGTTAAACATTACTATTTGATTTATTCTTTACTTATATTGTTTAATATATGTATTAAATAAATAATTTAAACAATATGGGAATTAATTTAACAAATTTTTTATCCTCTCAATCAAAAAATACTAAAATGATTGATTTTCAAGACCTTGATCATTTAGATGGTCTTTCAATTTCAGTTGTTTCAGCAAATTTATATAAAGATATCAGAGATGATTTAACAATGTTCTATTTTAGAGAAGGTGCTAATTACGCTTCTGTTTATACCCAATCAAAAATAGTGTCTGAAAATATAAAATGGAATATAAATCAAAGACCAAAAAAAATATATTCTCTTATTGTAAATACAAGAAATGCCAATGCTTTCACCGGAAAGCAAGGATATGAAAGTTTAAAAAAAATAGCTGATTTGACAGCCAAACAACTTAATAAAAAGCAAGAGGAAGATGAGGATAATCCTAAAAAAATTTCTTCAAAAAATATAATTTTTGGTTGCACTGGTACTATTGGAGAAAGTTTTCCATATGAAAAAATTTCCAATAATATTCCAAATTTAATCAAAAAAATTCGTTATACCCAAAATAAATTTATTTGGATGAAAGCAGCACTTGCGATCATGACTACAGATACGAAGCCAAAATTAGCTATGGAGGAATGTCATATTGGAAGTGAAAAAGTAAAAATATATGGAATTGCTAAAGGATCAGGAATGATATATCCAAACATGGCAACAACGCTCGCATATATATTTACAGATGCAACTTTGTCTAATGATATTTTAGCAAAGTTATTAAAGAAAAATATAACCAATACATTTAATGCTATTTCTTGTGACGGGGATACTAGTACTAATGACATGGCAACTATTTTTGCAACTAATGAAGTTAAAAATTATCAAGTGAAAAGCATAAATGAAAATAAAATCAAAAATTTTGACAAAGCTCTAAATAATGTTCTTTTGAATTTAGCTAAAAGGGTTGTTTCAGACGGAGAGGGAGCGTCAAAGTTTATTACAATAAATGTTAGTAAGTGTAAAAATGAGATAGATGCAAAAAAAATTGCTATATCAATTGCAAATTCTCCATTAGTAAAAACTGCAATTGCTGGAGAAGATCCAAATTGGGGACGAGTTATAATGGCTATTGGTAAAGCAGGGCCTAAAATTAATCTAAATAAATTATCAATAAAGTTTGGAGCTATAACAATTGTGGAAGGTGGAAAATTAGATCAAAGTTACGATGAAAAGCAAACAGCAAATTATATGAAAGGAGAAAATATTGAAATAAATATTGAAACTTTTACGGGAAAGAAAAACTTTACTGCTTATACGATGGATTTAACTAAAAAATATATTGAAATTAATGCAGATTATAGAAGTTAACTTATTGAAAATTCAAATTGTATTATTAACTAATAACCATGATTAAATATAAACTTTTTTGTAAAGAATGTGATTTAAAATTTGATAGTTGGTTTGCATCATCAAATGAATATGAAAGATTAAAAAAGAAAAAACTTTTGAACTGTCATAAGTGCAATTCAGTTAAAGTTGAAAAAACAATTATGGCACCTCAACTAATTAGTCAAAACTTTAAAAATGATGAGAAAATAAATTTAGAGAAATATAACAAAGTAAAAAAAACGATAAATGATTATCAAAAATTTATTAAAGATAATTTCAAATATGTTGGTGATAATTTTGCTTATGAGGCAAGATCAATTCATTATAATGGTAAAAAAAAATCAAAGGGTATCTACGGTAGTGCATCAAAAGAAGATTTAAAAGAATTAAAGGAAGAAGGAATAGACGCTCAAATGATCCCTTGGATAGATGAAAAGGAAAATTAGTTTTTAATAAACTTTGCTATATAGTTTACAGATAAATCCCGAGAAATACTCCACTCATTCTTAATGATGTTAAAATTCATGCCCTCTAATTTATTGAGTGATAAATCATATTTCATTAAAATTTTTTTAAGATCCTCAGGTTTAACAAATTTTTCCCATTCGTGTGTTCCAATTGGTAGCCATTTCAAAACATACTCTGCTCCAACAATTGCAAAAATATAAGATTTTAAAGTTTTATTTATTGTTGCAACAAACATTAGTCCATTTTTTTTTAAAAGTTTTGAGCAAGACTTTAAAAAAAAATCTACATCCTCTACATGTTCAACAATTTCCATATTTAAAATAACATCAAATTTTTTTGTAATTTTAAGTTTTTCAGGTGACGAACATAAATAATTAATTTTAAGTTTATTTTTTTGTGAATGAAGTTTAGCAATTTTTATATTTTTATCAGATGCATCGATACCAGTTACTTTTGCTCCCATCCTTGACATTGGTTCAGATAGTAACCCTCCGCCACACCCAATATCTAAAATATTTATTCCTGACAAAGGTCTGAATTTATTTTTTAATTTAAAATTATTAATAATATTTTCCTTTATATATTTTATTCTTGTTGGATTAAATTTATGAAGTGGTTTAAATTTACCCTCTGGATCCCACCATTCATCAGCCATTTTAGAAAATTTATCTATTTCTTTTTTATTTATGCTAGTCATCGTGATATATAGTTGACATAATAATTTAGATGTATTTTATCCTTTATTTATTAAATATTAATAATTAAAGCTAGCATGAAAACTATCGTATTAAAATTTGGTGGAACATCTGTAGGAACTGTAGATAGAATTAAAAAGGTATGCAAAATTATTGCTTTTTACAAAAAAAAAAAAAATAAGGTAGTAGTTGTTTCATCAGCAATGAGCGGTGTGACAAATGAGTTAGTTAATAAATCTAAGCTGATAAGTAGCAATTTTGATAGAGCAGAATATGATGCATTAGTTTCGACTGGAGAACAAGCGTCATGCGCACTTATTGCTGGTAGACTAAAACATAATGGTTTTAATTCAAGATCTTGGACGTCATGGCAACTACCTATTTTAACAGACGGTCCTCATTCAAGTGCAAGGATTAGTTCAGTAGGTATAAAGAAACTTAATAAATATATAAATTCAGGAGGAATACCCATAATCACTGGTTTTCAAGGTGTTAGCAATGATTTTAGAATTACTACTATAGGAAGAAGTGGATCTGATGCAACAGCAATCATGCTTGCAAAATTTATTAAAGCTGATGAGTGTATAATTTATACTGATGTAGATGGAGTTTATACTACAGATCCAAGACAATATAAAAAAGCAAAAAAAATTAATAAAATTTCTTATGATGAGATGTTAGAAATGGCATCACTTGGGTCAAAAGTAATGCAGCCAACCTCAGTTCAGGATGCTAAGTTAAATAAAATTGATATCAAAGTTAAATCTTCTTTTGTTTCAAAAAGTGGAACTTTGATAACAGGGTCTAAAAAGATTTTTAGCAATCAAATTATAACTGGAATTTCTTCTACAAAAAATGATGCTAAAATTACAATTATAGGTGTAAAGGATAGACCTGGGGTAGCAGCATCAATTTTTAGACCATTATCTAAGAATTTAATTAACGTTGATATGGTTGTCCAAAATATTTCTCAAAATGGAAAAGAAACAGATTTAACATTTACAATTAAATCTGAGGATTTGAAAAAAACTGAAAGATTATTAAAAAAAAATAGGTCAATATCTTATAAAAAATTATCTTTTGATAAAGATTTGTCAAAGGTTTCTATTATTGGAGTAGGAATGATAACTACACCTGGGATAACTTATAGAATGTTTCAAGCATTAGCTTCGAAAAAAATAAATATTCTTGTTATATCTACATCTGAAATAAAAATTTCAGTACTTATTTCCTCTAAGAGTGTTAAAAAAGCTGTAGCAGTCTTACATAAAGAATTTAAACTAGACTAATTTTATGAGCCTTAGGCCTTTTAGAAATATTGATAGAAAAAAAACTAAAGTAATTAATGTAGGTGATGTGAAAGTTGGAGGAGATAATCCAATTTCAGTTCAATCTATGACCAATACATTGACAACTGATGTGTCGGCAACAATAAAACAAATTCAAGAAATTCATGAGGAAGGTGCTGACATTGTAAGAGTGTCTTGTCCAGATGAGGAATCATCAAAAGCTTTAAAAGAAATAACTAAAAATGTTCAAATTCCTTTAATTGCTGATATCCATTTTCATTATAAAAGAGCTATTGAAGCTGCAGAAAATGGTGCAAAGTGTTTAAGAATTAATCCAGGAAACATCGGTGATAAAAAAAAAATTCACGATGTTTTAAAAGCCGCAAAAGATAATAATTGTTCAATTAGAATTGGCGTTAATGCTGGATCTTTAGAAAGAGATATTCTTGAAAAATATAAAGAACCGTGTCCAGAGGCATTAGTAGAAAGTGCTTTGAGAAATATAAAAATTTTAGAGGATGAAGATTTTTTTAATTTTAAAGTAAGTGTTAAATCTTCAGATGTATTTTTATCAATTGCAGCTTACAGACAACTTTCTAGGACCACGAATTACCCATTACACTTAGGAATAACAGAAGCAGGAGGTTTTGTTACAGGTAGTGTTAAGTCTGCTATAGGTCTTGGATCACTTCTCTTGGATGGTATAGGTGACACTATAAGGGTATCTTTATCTGATGACCCTGTAAAAGAAGTTAAGATTGGAAATGAAATTTTAAAGTCGTTGGGGTTAAGAAATAGAGGGGTAAAAATTATATCTTGTCCATCATGTGCAAGGCAAGCTTTCCAAGTAATTGATACAGTAAAAATATTAGAGGAAAGATTATCCCACATCAAAACTCCAATAACACTGTCTATTATAGGCTGTGTTGTGAATGGCCCAGGCGAAGCTGCTTTGACTGATATTGGCATAACTGGCGGTGGAAAAGGAAATAATATGCTTTATTTATCGGGTATTCAAACTGAGAAAGTTTTAACTAGCGAGATTATAAATAAAGTAATTTTAGAGGTTGAAAAAAAGGCAGCAGAAATAGAAAATAAATAAAAAAATGATCCCATTAAAAACAATTGAAGAGCTAATTGAAAAACATTCAGCTTTAGAAAAAGAACTTTCTTCAGGGGAAATAGATAAAAAATTGTTTGCAGAAAAATCTAAAGACTATTCGGATATTAACGAAATTATAGATGTCGCAAAAAAACATATATCTTTTGAGAATGATAAACAGGAGTTAGAGAAAATTTTAAATGACGAAACATCAGATAATGAACTAAAAAAAATGGCTGAAATAGAATTAAATGATTTAAATTTACAACATGAAATTGATGAAAAAAAATTAAAATTATTTTTATTACCAAAAGATGAAGCAGATAAAAAAAATGCGATTATTGAAATTAGAGCAGGAACTGGTGGCTTAGAAGCAAGTTTATTTGCTTCTGACTTATTTAAAATGTATGAAAAAGTTAGTCATAAAAAAAAATGGGCTTTAGAATTAATATCAATTTCAAGAAGTGATGCTGGAGGCTTAAAAGAAGTCATAGCTTCTATTAAAGGAAGAAACATTTACTCTACATTAAAATATGAAAGTGGAGTACATCGAGTTCAAAGAGTTCCAGACACAGAAACTCAAGGAAGAGTTCATACATCCGCAGCAACAGTAGCTGTATTACCTGAAGCAGAAGAAGTTGACTTAAAGATCAATGATACAGATTTAAGAATTGATGTTTTTAGAGCAGGAGGTCCAGGTGGACAATCAGTTAATACAACAGATAGTGCGGTTAGAATTACTCATATACCAACAGGTTTATCTGTATCTCAACAAGATGAAAAATCACAACATAAAAATAAAGCTAAAGGTATGAAAATTTTAAGAGCACGTTTATATGAATTGGAAAGGTCAAGAATAGACCAAGAAAGATCTAAAGATCGTAAGACAAAAATTGGTACAGGAGACAGATCTGAAAGAATTCGAACTTATAATTTTCCCCAAGGAAGAGTAACTGACCATAGAATAAATTTAACACTACATAAATTAGATGAATTTTTGGAGGGTGAAGCTTTTGACGAAATGATTGAATCTCTAACATTACAAGCTCAGGAAGAAAGTTTGAGTAATTTAAAATAATGAATATTCAATCAGCAATTATTAAGGGCACCGAAATTTTAAGTAAAAATTTTATTCCATCACCTTATTTGGACTCAGAAATTTTGATGACCAAAGCTATTGATAAAGATAAGAAGTATATACTAACTAATTCTGATAGAAAAATTGACGAAAGAGATTTAAATTATTTTAAAAAATTGATTAAGGAAAGATCTAAAGGAAAACCGGTTGCATATATTATTAATAAAAAATATTTTTGGAATTCTGAATTTTTAGTTTCACAAGATACTTTAATTCCACGTCCTGACACTGAATTTGTTGTAGAGTGTGCGTTAAATTTAACAAAAAATAAGACTAATTTAAATATATTGGATATTGGTGTTGGAACCGGATGTATACTTTTATCTGTATTAAAAGAAAGAAAATGTTATCGTGGAACAGGAATAGATATAAGTAAAAATTGTTTAAAATTAACCAAAATTAATGCGATTAATCTTAATGTAGCTTCTCAAGTAAAATTATATAAAACTAATATTGACAAATTTAATTTTGGCAAATATGATTTGATTGTATCTAATCCTCCATATATTCAGAGTAATAAATTAAAATATTTGGATAGGGATGTTGCTCTTTTTGAACCAAAAGTAGCATTAGATGGTGGGATAGATGGTTTATCAGAAATCAGAAAAGTTATTAAAAAATCATCTGAGCTGATTAAAAAAAATGGTGCACTAATTTTAGAGATAGGTTTTGATCAAAAAAATAAAGTAATTAATTTATTAAAAAGAGAAGGGTTTTATATAAACAGTGTAGTTAAAGATCTATCTAAAAATGATCGATGTATAATTTGTAAGAAAACATAATTATTTGAAAATGGTTACATTCAGAAACAACAATAATAATAGTAATAGAAGAAATAATTTTAGGAGAAACGATAGAAATTTTAAAAATAATGGGGATAGACAGAAATTTGGATCTAATTTCTCAAATAATGAGAATTTTAAACGAAAAGCTCCTGGACGCAATAATCATAATGCCCCAAAATTAATTGAAAAATATAATGATTTAGCCAGAGAAGCTTTATCAAATGGAGATAAAATACTTTCAGAAAATTACCTTCAGCATGCGGATCATTTTACTAGAATATTAAATGAGAGAGAGAGTTTTAGAAAAGAAAAGAGTGCTATTTTAAAAAATGAGGGTAATACTGACAAATCGAATTCTTCATCTGAGTCTAATGAAAATTCAGACAATAATTTAGATGATAATTTAAATAAAGATATAAGCACAGAGACACAGCCAGAGGCTAATTAGTTTAAACCGATTATTTTCTCAGATTTCAAAACATCTAATTTAATTTTTTTTGTTTCAAATATTTTTCTTTCTTTACCTTTTAAAATTTTACCAGATGGAAGTTTTAGTTTTTGAGAATTAACTTTTTTACCATTTACGATTACCTCATAATGTAAATGTGGACCAGTTGATTTGCCGGTAGAACCAACATAGCCAATTGTTTGTCCTTGCTTAACTCTCACACCAACTTTTATTCCTCGAGCAAATTTCGACATATGCGCATACACAGTTTGATATGTGGAATTATGTCTTATTTTAACACAGTTTCCACCTCCACCACACCATCCTACTTTTTTAATAATACCATCACCAGAAGCCATAATTGGTGTGCCTGTTGGTGCAGCAAAATCAGTACCTCTGTGCATTTTGTTATAACCATCTATTGGATGTTTTCTCATGCCAAAGGGAGATGAAAGTCTTGCTCCATTAATCGGAGTTTTCATTAATGCTTTCTTTACACTTTTACCATTTTTATCATAATGACCTTCACTGCCTTCTTCATCAAAATAATAAAGGCTATTATCTTGACCACTAAGTTTAAGATTTGAAAAAAGTATTTCTCCAGTTTCAATTATTTCTTTTTTTTCATTTAGAAAAATTTCATACATTATTTGAAATTTATCTCTTTTTCTAATATCTCTTTGAAAATCTACTTGAAATCCATAAATTCTAGCAAATTCAATAATAATATTTGCCGGAATATTTTCATCTATGGCTGATTTATAAAGACTTTGTAAAATTAAATTTTCTTTATAAATAATTTCTTTTTCTAACTTTATAGATAAAATTTCTTCATCAAAACTATCATTATCGATACTTCTTTTTAAATATACTTTTTGAGTATTTGAAATTTGAAAATAAAATTCTGTTATTTTGTTATTTGTTTTGTCTAAACTAAATTGAATTATTTGATTGGTATTTAATTTATTAAGATTAACTTTTTTTTGAAGAGAATTTTTAATTTTTAATATTTCTTGTTTGTTTATAGAATAATTTTCTAAAATTTTATCAAATGTTTCTCCAGATTTAATTTTATGTTTAATTTTTTTATATTTTGGTTCGAGATTTTTAATTAAATCGGTAAGTGTTTTTTTAAAATAAATATTTTCAGTAAAACTACTATAACTTTCATCTAATATTTTTTTTTTAAAATTAAAATAACTTATGAAAATTGTAGAAAATAATATTAAAAAAACTAAGCCAAAAATCTCAAATTTTTTTTTTATTTTGTTTTGTATTTTTTTTAACATTTGAATATTAAAAGAGCTCAATTATTAGATTAGAGAACGTTAAAAATCAAAAAAAAGGCCCTAAAATTGAGTATTTTTGCATAAATTTTTATCCTTAAATGCTTGATTTCCTATATTTTTAGCCTATAAGCACTGAACTTTCTCAATAAATTATTGTAAATACAATAAATAAGTGAGGATTATTGAGCTTTTTTGTTCAATTAGCTATTTAAAAAGTAAAAATTTAAGAAGAGAAGTGTGGACGGTTAAGGTTACCAAAAATTTGTCGTACACACTTCAATCACATATAAATTTTATTCTTAGAATTTATATGGAAGCTAGTGTGCGCCGTTTTTAAACTTGAGAGTTTGATCATGGCTCAGAACGTACGCTGGCGGCACGCCTAACACATGCAAGTCGAACGAAGTAGCAATACTTAGTGGCAGACGGGTGAGTAACATGTAGGTATCTGCCCTTTGGCCTGGAATAACACGAGGAAACTTGTGCTAATACCGGATAAGTCTTTACGGAGAAAGCTTTATGCACCATTGGATGAGCCTGCACTTGATTAGTTTGTTGGTGGGGTAATGGCCTACCAAGACTGTGATCAATAGCTGATTTGAGAGGATGATCAGCCACATTGGGACTGAGACACGGCCCAAACTCCTACGGGAGGCAGCAGTGGGGAATCTTGCACAATGGAGGAAACTCTGATGCAGCGATGCCGCGTGAGTGAAGAAGGCCCTTGGGTTGTAAAGCTCTTTCGTCGGGGAAGAAAATGACTGTACCCGAATAAGAAGGTCCGGCTAACTTCGTGCCAGCAGCCGCGGTAATACGAAGGGACCTAGCGTAGTTCGGAATTACTGGGCTTAAAGAGTTCGTAGGTGGTTGAAAAAGTTGGTGGTGAAATCCCAGAGCTTAACTCTGGAACTGCCATCAAAACTTTTCAGCTAGAGTATGATAGAGGAAAGCAGAATTTCTAGTGTAGAGGTGAAATTCGTAGATATTAGAAAGAATACCAATTGCGAAGGCAGCTTTCTGGATCATTACTGACACTGAGGAACGAAAGCATGGGTAGCGAAGAGGATTAGATACCCTCGTAGTCCATGCCGTAAACGATGTGTGTTAGACGTTGGAAATTTATTTTCAGTGTCGCAGCGAAAGCGATAAACACACCGCCTGGGGAGTACGACCGCAAGGTTAAAACTCAAATGAATTGACGGGGACCCGCACAAGTAGTGGAGCATGTGGTTTAATTCGAAGATAC
>CACBGU010000009.1:0-2500 GCA_902538885.1 uncultured Pelagibacteraceae bacterium | reverse complement strand
TTTCTGTGTAGGACATAAAAAAATTAAAAATATCAATTTAAAAAAATTAGATAAAAAACCAATCTATTTTGATTTAAATAATATTTTTAAGAAAGTTGATTATTTATATTTTAAGAGAAAAAAAATTAAATTTTTCGAATTATCAAAGCCAATATGAAAAAAAAGATATTAATTACTGGTGCTGCTGGTTTTATAGGATTTCATTTGCTTAAAGAAATTTCGAAAAACAATAATTTTGAAATTACAATAATTGATAATTTTTCGAGAGGTAAAAAAGATATTGAATTTAATAACTTATTAAAAAAAAAAAGAAACATTAAGGTCAAAAAAATAGATTTAACAAAATCTTTCAAAATAAATGAAAACTATACACATATTTTTCACCTTGCGGCGATTGTAGGTGTTCAAAATGTTAAAAAAAATCCTATCAAAACATTTGATACAAATCTGATTTCTACTTTGAATATTTTAAAAGCATTTGAGACTAAAAAAAAGAAACCTTTAATTATATTTTTTTCTACGAGTGAAGTTTATCAACCTCTATTAGATAGTAAAAAACTCAAATTTCCAACTTTAGAAAAACAAAGATTTACTTATCCAACTTTATTCAATTCAAGGCAATCATATTACTTATCAAAATTTTTTTCTGAAATAATATTACAACTGACAAATTTCAAATATATTATTTATAGACCACACAATATTTATGGACCAAGAATGGGTTATTCTCATGTTATACCAGAATTATTTTTAAAATTTTCAAATGATAGAATTAAAGTAGATGTTTTTTCTCCGTATCATAAAAGAGCATTTTGTTATATTGATGACGCAATTAAATTAATTATTGGCAGTTGTTTTAAAAGAAAATCTTTAAATAAAGTTTTCAATATTGGCAATATGAATGAAGAGGTAAAAATTATCGATTTAGTAAAAAAAATTAAAAAAATTTTAAATTCAAAAAAAAATTTTTATTTAAGAGAAAATACATTGGGTTCTCCATTTAGAAGAATTCCAGACACAACAAAAATTCAAAAAATTGTTAAAATGAAAAATTTTATTTCATTAAATGAAGGTTTAAAAAAAACAATATTATGGTACCAAAAAAATTAAAATCTTTAATACAACTAAATTACAATTTTTTAATGAGCATGATAAATTCATGATCTGAAATATTGGAATAATCTTTAAAAATCTCACCGCTAAACAAAATTTTAGTTAATTTAGTATTCACAAATTTTGAAAATTCTTTTTTTGATTTAAGGCATATAATTTTTTTTGTTTTATCTTTTGCAAAGTCACCTTTTTTGCCATTGATATCAATTAACATCAAACCACCTGGTTTTAATATTCTAATAAATTCTTTAATTAGGTTTTTAATATTTGACTTTCCACCTACTAAAGACAAAACACTAATACAAATTATATTTTCAAAAAAATTATTTTTAAAAGGTAATTTACTAAATCTTCTAATATTAATAACTTTCATTTTTTGATTTTTTTTTAATTCAAGGTTTTTTTTCTTTATTATTTTACAAGCAGTTTGTGAACTATCTAAAGAATAAACTTTGTGTCCATTAGAAGCTAAGAATTTACTGTTTTCACCACTTCCAGCTCCGTAATCAAGTATTTTGCCTAAATTTTTTTTTAAAAAAGTGTGATGAATTCTTACTAAATCTAAGTTTGGATATTGATGATTTTGCCCATTTTTATAGAGCTTTTCATAAAATTTAACATTTTTTTTATCTACAAATTTTGTCATAATAAATTTTAATAACCTAATCTTAAATTAATATTATTTAATAGACTTTTATTATTTATAAATCTAGTCATGTTCTTTATTATGAGATCAAAGTTTCTTTGTGCAAAATTGTCAGATATTCCAGCAATATGAGGTGAATAAACAAAATTTTCAAGTTTAAACAATTTATGGTTTTTAGATAATGGCTCTGGGTCAGCAACATCTAAACCAGCTCCAAAAATTTTTTTTTCTTTAATACATTTATATAGAGAATTTAGACATAAAAGTTTTCCTCTAGACACATTAATAACTATTGAGTCCTTATTTAATAATTTTAACTTTTTATAATCAAATACCCTAAAATTTTCTGGTGTTAAAGGAGAGGTTATAAATAAAAAATCTTTATTTTTAATTCCTTCTATTAAATCATTGTCTAAATAAAGATTCGATATGTTACTATCAATTGGAACATAATTGCCATTTACCGCAGACACATCTAGACCAAAAGATTTTAATTTTTCTGCTAATAGTTGTCCAATACCACCATAACCATATATTAAAGCTTTCTTACCTCTAATTTCGATGGGCCTTCTTTTAAAATTAACACTAATCCCTTTTTTTAGTATTGGGACTAAGTTTCTTGTTAAAGACAATAAAAGCGCTATGGCATGCTCAGAAACTTGCACACCTTGAATTATTTTTCCATTTGTAAAATTTATATTTAAATTTTTAAAAATTGAATATTCCTCAACCCCAGCACCA
>CACBGU010000008.1 GCA_902538885.1 uncultured Pelagibacteraceae bacterium | reverse complement strand
CATCCATAATTAAATTCTATATCATCAGCAATGACTCTTGATTTTTTTTTCTTTTTTTTCATATCAAACTTTAATCAATATTTTTTAATCTTGATTTAAATGTGTGATAAAATTTTTCTAAATTTTCTATAGACCAATCTATATAAGAGTTCCATTCTGATTCATTGTCTAATACAGAATTATTTCTGTATAACTTAATTCTAGAGGCTGATCTTCCTGGAAGTGGTTGCCAACTTAATTTCTCACCTATTTCTTTTTCTATTTGGACTTTGTCTTCTTCTAAACTATCAAAAATACTTTGATCTTTAACTACATAGACTTCTATTCCTAAAACATCTTCTTTTGAATTAAATGTCATAGACATATGAACGCCTGATTTTCCAATTGAGAAAGTATGCCAATGTTTTGGGGAAGCTTTTTGAACTTTAAGCGGAGTATCGTCTTTAGATTTAATTGTATCATTAAGAGCACTCCAAAACTTAAGTTGCAAAACTTTAGTTTCACCTACATCTTCGTTAGCAATTTTTGAAGCTGCAGATGAAATACTTCTAGACCAATTGTTTGGTTTGCTAACAACATTAAATACAGGTGCAACTTTAGAGTCCCCTATTTTAAATAACTCAACTTTAATTCCAAAAAAATTATATTGCGTATCAGTTATTTTATTTAACCAATCTAGTGTAGCTCTATGTTCTTCTGTGAATTCAGAGGCCACCCATATAATTGTTACAGCATCTAATCCAGTTGCATAAGTGAGCAACTGACCAAGATGTTTGTGATCAGTTCTTTCAAGTTGATTTTCGACTAAGACCCAATTGTTAGTAGCAATATCTTTGCAAAGAATATCGGCTCTAAAAGGACCAACTTCTTTCTCTTCAGCTTC
This sequence comes from uncultured Pelagibacteraceae bacterium, assembly GCA_902538885.1. Lineage (GTDB taxonomy): Bacteria > Pseudomonadota > Alphaproteobacteria > Pelagibacterales > Pelagibacteraceae > Pelagibacter. The sequence goes on along the minus strand of CACBGU010000008.1, from coordinate 38,537 downwards.
AACTACTAAATCCATATCAATAGCCGAACCAAGTAGCTCAATATTCTCTTCTTTGGCAAGCCAAGGTGTGAAATGGGTATCTTCTTTTTCCCAAATATCTCTTAAATCTACTTTTTCCAATCTTCCTAGTTTTTCTTTAGACATAATTAATTGTTAATTTTTTTTCTCTCTATACTTGGTTCTTGTTTCCTCATTAATTTTTCTTCCGTATTCTCTTATTTGCATTCTTTCGATTGCCTCTTCTTTTTGGAGATTTTCTTTCTTTTTTTTTTGAGAATAATAAATTGGCAGAATTATTGATAGACCAACAACTATAATGGCGATAATTATTTGTGAGATTGTCATTAAAATAAATTAAATTTTCTAATTTTCATTGTCAAGATCATCACTAGAAAACACCTTGTCAAAATCAAACGCATTTTTCTTAAAATAATTTGTCCAAATATTTCTACAATGCATATTCATTTCTAATAATTCATCTGTTTCATGAGGTTTAAAATTATTTCCAGGAAGTTTGGTTTTGTCATATTCTTTCGTTCTCTCTTTAATTTCATAAATTCTATTTAAAATATCTTGATCAATATTTCTGTTAAATACGAACTCTTCTGTTTCTATCATATTAACAAAGTTTAAATTTTGAATTATGCATCCATCCATTTCTTTATTAATTCTTTTGGAAATTCTGTTTTTAACCCATTTAAACATTATTATTAAACACCATGTTTTTTTGCTGCATCCATAAATTTTTTAACTTTGTCAAAAAGATTATCAGCCTCAATAGGAATAAATTCTGGCCTAACACCATTGTCCATTGATAAATTTAAAGCCTCTAAAGCATATTGATTATATTTAGTTGAGCTAATTTCATCTTTAAATTTTGGGGATAGAACTTCAAATTTTTCTATACCTCTCCTTGATCTTTTAAAATATTTTATAAGTGTATTAATAATACTTTGTTTATTTTTTCTCTCTTGAATAATTTTTTTATTAATGAAAACTTCAAATTCTCTTGCTCTTTTCCCTTTTTTCTTTTTTAAAGCATCATTTAAATATTTAACTTTTTTTTCAAAAGTTTTATTATTTTTGCTTATGATCTCCTCACTTTTCTTTAGATAATCATCAATAGCTTTATCTAAATTTTCCATTTCATATTTGCAATAATTTTCAATTTTATATTCATTTGCCAAACTTCCACCAAACATGAAACCTAAAGTGCCTCCCACAATTGTTCCAAACGGTGGCAATATAAAAGATCCTATCTTTGCACCCACCCCTGCACCTGCAAATTTGCCAACACTATCGATAGCAACGTTTTTTAAAGCCGTTTCAAGGTCAGTATCTCCTCTTGACCAACTCATAAAATTTTTTCCTATAGAAATAATTGAAACTATTCCAAGTATTTCAGGGATTGCTGTTCCAAATAAATTATTATCTTCAAAAACTTCAACAGCAGCATCGGTACTTTCTTTAACTAAATTTTCTGTCTGGTCATGACTAAAACCACTATTGATAACCATGTGTGCTTTATCAGGATACTTTTCAGCAAATTTTTCATAAGCTTCACTATTAGTAATGACAGAAATATTTGGATATTTTTCAAAATGTTTTTCAATTATATCTATTCCATCACCTTGAGTTTTAACCTGAAATTTTTCACTATTAATAACCAAATCATGTCCAGACTGTTGAGCTGAATTTGGAAATTGAACTTCAGCTCCTTTTTGTTGAAAATCTAAGGCGACTACTCTCTCGAAAGTATAACCAGTATAACTATCATACAATCCTGCTAAAGATTGTTCTGATTTTTCAGCTCTATCTGCAATTTCTTGTTTTCCAAACTTTAAAACGTTCGATAAATCATTCTTTCTTAAAAAATCAACTCCATCTATAACTCTTGGATCTATTCTTAAAATATCATAAATAAGATCCCCAGCATAAATTGAAACAAATGTGCCTGTTTCTTTAAGTTTAACTCTAGCTATTTTCTGTTTTAGCTGTTCACTCAAACTCATAATTTAAGATTAACAAATCTAAAATGATTAGTCTAATTTTGAAAAAAAAGACTAATAGTTTCGTCATATGGTCGTCATGACAAAATTTTAAGAGAGGTGATGTGTTTTGTTTGTTGAATAAGCCTTGATTTTAATGGCGCGCCCTGAAGGATTCGAACCTACGACCCTCGGTTTAGAAAACCGATGCTCTATCCAGCTGAGCTAAGGGCGCAAAATTAAATGATATATATAATACTAAATTAATTTTTAAAAAGAAATTTTTTAGCTATTAATAATAAAGATAAAAGTTCAACTCTTCCGATTATCATAAAAAAAATAAGAAAATATTTGGTTAAAAAGTGTAAATTTTGAAAATCAAACTCAGATACACCATAAGTAGATGAATTAACGGTGTTCATTAAGGTTAATACAGCTAATTTAAAAGAATATTCAAATTCAATATTAGATAAAGATAACAAGATGGTTAAAGAAAAAAGAGAAATAACAAAAATTAATATTGTTAAAAAATATTTATTTATATCTTTTGTATCAAAGTTAATTTTAGAAAAAACAAGTTTATTCATAAATACATTTTTAGGCCTACTAAAAGAAAGGATTTGATTAATAGAATATTTTGTTAATGAATATATTTTTAAAAATCTTAAACCTGAGCTGGTAGAAAAAAAAGATCCACCAATGATTACAAGTAAGATATATATGAAGTTTAAATTAGCATGATCAACATCAATTGAAAAACCTATATTTGAAATACTACTTACTATAGATAAAAAACTGGATGTAAAATTAGTATCATAACTAAAGAAAACAAAAAATATACTTGAAACTACAATAAAATATAAAAATAAATGTATATCTTCATAAAAAAAATTTAGATTTTTATTTCTTAAAAAAATTAAATTATATGTAAAAAAAATACTAAAAAAAGAAATCAACATTAAAAAAGAAAATATAATAATTTGAAAATCATTTATTAAAATTGATGAAAGTTCATTCACAGGCAGAAATCCCCCTGAGGAAATTATCGTTATTGCTAAATTCAGTGAATTAAATGATCTAATTCCAAGAATATTTAGAATAATAAAAATTAATATAGTTAATCCTGAGTATAACAAAAAAATTTTAATTGATTGTTTTAAAATCTCGGCAGAATTAAAAGATAAAAAATTAGTTAAAGATTTTTTTAAACTTTCATCATAAATATCAATTAAAAAAATAATAGAATATAAAAAATACAACCCACCTATCCATTGTATTGATGATCTCCATAAAATTAAGCCTTGATCGATATGTTTAATATTTTTAAAGACAGTAAAACCTGTTGAAGTAAATCCAGAAACAGCTTCAAATAAAGAATTTAAAAAAGACAAGTTATAAATACTTAAATAAAAAGGTATCGATAAAATCAAAGGCATTAAAATATATCCCAATAGTACGGTTAATATTTTTTCAAATATGGAGGGTTTTTTGGGATCAGTTTTAACTTTGTAAAAAATTATTCCAATTAGTGCCGAAATAATTAAGCTAAAATAATATGTGTTTAGATTAAGATATAAATTAAAATAGTATGAATAAATAATATTTAAAAAAGAAAAAATAGATATTAATATAAAAAAGAAACTTAAATACTTTACTCTAAAAAATGACATTTAATTAAATAGAACTAATTCTAAATATATTTTCTACTACTGAAATTGAGTCTTTCTTAGCTAAAAAAACAACTTTATCCTCTTTTTGGAAAACAAAATTTGATCGTGGTATAATTACTTTATTTTCTCTTAATACAGCACCTATTCTTATTTCGTCAGGTAAGTTAGAATTTTTTAATTCTTTATTAATAAGTTCTGACGTTTCTATAATTTCAGCTTCAATTACTTCATATTCACCATTCATAATTGTATAAGCTGTTTCAATTGTACCTTTGTGAATATGTTTTAAAATACTAGAGACAGTATTCATTCGAGGATCTATAAGATCATCAATTTTTAAAGAACTTTGTAACAATGAATAATTTGGCTTATTAATTAAAGCCATTGTTCTTTTATCATCTACATCTTTTTCATCTTTTGCAAATTTTTCAACAAGAACACTTACCATTAAATTATCTTCATCATCATTTGTTAAAGCAAGAACTGTTTCAGCTTCTTGTAAATTAGCCTCTACTAAAACCTCTTCATCTAAGGCATCTCCATTAATGACAATAGTATTGTTTAATTCACTGGCAAGAAATTCAGCTCTTTCTTTATTTTTTTCAATAATTTTAACTCTTGCTGCATCAAGAGTTTCTTCAATATTTTTAGCTAAATTAAAGCCTATGTTACCACCACCTACAATTAAAATATTTTTAGATACTTTTTCGTCATGTCCAAAAGCTTCTAAAGTGTCTGACATTTGCGAAGAATTGATTATTACGTAAATTTTATCATTTTTTTTAACATCGTCGTTTTTCTTTGGAATTAAAAATTTTTCATCTCTAATTATTCCGATAATATTTGCATCTAAATTAGGATGTTTTTTAGTTAAATCATTTAGCTTGATGTTAATTAATTTACAATTTTCATTTATTAAAATTTCTAACAATCTAATTTTATTATCGGCAAATGGAACACTGTCTAGTGCTCCTGGTGCCTCAAGTTTTCTTTGTATTGATTTAGCAATTTCAATCTCTGGTGAAATAATTACATCTATTGGTAAATTTTCTTTATTATAAACTCTTGTAAATTTTGGGTTTAGATAATCTTGAGATCTAATTCTTGCTATTTTTTTTGGAATTTTAAAAATTGAAAAAGCTATTTGGCAAATAAGCATATTAATTTCATCATTTCTAGTTACTGCAATAATCATGTCGGTCTCTGCCGCGTTAGCTTTTTCTAATATAGATGGATAAGTACCTTTTCCCACAATAGCTTTGACATCCAATGAATCGTCAATTTTTTGAATATCTTCACTAGATGGATCAATAACAGTTATAGAATGACCTTGTTCACTAAGCTGTTTAGCTATAGTGAACCCCACTCTTCCAGCTCCACAAATGATTATATTCATCTAATTAAATTCTTTAATGCCTAAACCTTTTAATTTTCTATGTAATGCGCTTCTTTCCATACCAACAAAATTAGCCGTTTTAGAAATATTTCCATTAAATTTCTTAAGTTGAACAGTTAAATACTCCTTTTCAAACTTTTCTCTAGCCTCTTTTAATGGCACAGAAAGGCTATTTTCGGCTAATTGATCATCAAAATTTGTATTTTTTAAAGATTCTTTTATAATATTTGAGATTTTATCTTTTGAATCTGGTTGCAATATTGCAATCCTCTCAATTAAATTTCTTAACTCTCTAACATTACCATGCCAATTATGATTGAGAATATAACTATTATTTTCATCTATATCTAATTCTTTAATATTATAATTCTCAGATATTTTTCTTGAAAAATATTTGATTAACAAAGGAATATCAGAAATTCTTTGGCTTAATGGTTCAATGTTAATCTCAAAAACATTTATTCTATGAAATAAATCTTCTCTAAAATTTCCAATTTCTATTTCTTTTTTTAAATCTTTACTTGATGAGCAAATTAATCTTACATCTACACTTACATCATTAGCACCATTAACTCTCTTAAATTTTTGATCTGTCAAAACTCTTAATATCTTAGATTGTATATCTAATGGTATTTCTGAAACTTGATCTATTAATAAAGTTCCTTTATTTGCTTTTTCAAGCGCACCGTATGAAATAGAGCCATTTTCTTTTTCTTCTCCAAATAACTCTAGTTCATATTTATTTGAATCTAGCAAGGCTCCATTTAATATTATGAACTGATTTTTACTTCTTTTAGATAGCTTGTGAATTTTTCTTGCAACCAATTCTTTGCCAGAACCAGATGGTCCATTAATAAAAACTCTACTTTCTGTAACTGAAATCTTTTCTACTTGATTTTGAATGTTCAATATATTTTTGCTGTTTCCTATTAATTCATAAGATGAAAATAATTTACTTTCGTATTCTCTATTTTGTTTTTTTAAATTAAAGTTTTCAACTGCTCTTTTAACAAAATTAAGTAATCTTTCTTGATCAAATGGTTTTTCAATAAATTCGAAAGCACCTTCATGAAGTGATTTTACAGCCATTTCAATACTAGCATGACCAGAAATTATAATGACAGGCACATCTTTATCTTTAGATTTTATATGAGATAAAAGCTCTATACCATCATTATCTCCTTTATCTAATTTTACATCCAATATTGCAACATCAGGAAGTTTTTTATCAATTTCTGCTAAAGCTTGATTATAATTTGCAGCAAGTCGTGTCTTGTACCCTGCATCTATAATTAATTCATTTATAATATTTCTTATATCCGCATTATCATCGACGATTAATATTTCAGAACTCATTTTATTTATTAAAATTTATTTTAATTTCTGCTCCATCGTTAATGGCAATAAAATCAATATTCCCATTATGATCATTTATAATTTTACTTACAATAGAAAGTCCCAAACCTGTCCCATTTTTTTTAGTTGTAAAATATGGATTTAAAATATCTTTAATATTTGCTGCAAATATTCCAAAACCAATACCATTATCTTTGATATTGATTGTTATGTGGTTATTTGAGTAATTAACTTCAATAGTAATTTTTTTGTTAAAATTAGAGTTATTTTCAGCTTTTTGCTGAATACTTTCTATAGAATTTTTTAGTAAATTAAAAAAAACTCTACTTAATTGTTCTTTATCACTATCTAAAACAATTGTTTCCTGATTTCTTTTGAACTCAATATTAATAGAATTATCCAATTCACTTAATAATTTTATATTTTCATTTATAATTTGAACTAAATTATTTTCTTTTAAAATAGGTTTTGGCATTCTAGCAAAATCAGAAAATTCGTTCACTAAATTTCCAATTTGCCTAATTTGATTATTAATTATTTTTAAATTTTCTTCAAAATTTTCCCTATCACCTTCTTTTATTTCTTTTGAAAATTTATTTTTCATTCTATCTATAGTTAATTGAATAGGTGTTAAAGGATTTTTGATTTCGTGAGCTAATTTTCTTGCAAGATTACTCCAAGCTTCATGTCGTTCATTAATAATTAATTTTTCTTGCTGGCTTTTCAGCCTATCTATCATCAAATTAAAATTTTTATTTAGAGTTTCTAAATCTTTATCGGTTTTGACTTCAGGTACTTTTGCATTAAAATTTCCTTGCCCAATAGATGTTGATGCAAGAATTAAATTATTGATAGACCTAAAAAACCTAGATGAAAATCTAATCGCAATAGATATAGAGACAAATAATAAAACACTAACAACTATAATATAAATAATAGCAAAAGAGATTTTAATACCAGTACTTTTTTCCTCAACTGTATAATAAAAATTAATAGCTTCTTGAGACTCTGTTAAATACTTTGAAATATCTTTATCTAAATATTTAACAACATATAAAAATCTATCTTCAAAATTTTGCAGTCTCATTATTGCAGCAGAAATATTTTCAGGTGCATTAATAATCTTTAAAGGACGATCGTCATCCAAAACCAAGTTTAAAGCTCTATCAACTGGAGGGTCATATGGTTGATCATCATTTAAAGTTGAAAATAAAAGTTTTTTATTAATATCTATAATATGCACCTCATCAACATCTCTTATCAATTTTTGTGTGTTTAAAAATCTCTTATATTCATTTTGATTATCATTAAGAAATTTTTTACTTTTATTTGTATCAAAAGCTATCAAAACAATATCGGATTGAATTTTATTTCTAATTTCTTCAACATAATTTCTTGCTAACTCATAAGAGTTGTTAACTACTGTGGTAACTTTTTTGTCAAAATACTTTTCTAAAGCAAAAGAAAATAAAAAGAGTGAAAATATTGAAATTAAAACTGATGGAATTAAAGTAAATAAACCAAAGTATGTAATATATTTTTTATTAGATTTTAAACCATCTTTATCGATATCATTTTTGATTGCACTCTTAATTTCAATAAAAATAAAAACAAAAAGGGCCACTAAAAGAACAATATTTAGAACTAATAAAATTTGTAAATTTTGATCTGATAATTCAATAAATCCTTTATCAATAAAAGTTAAAAAGGTTAAAAAACCTATCGATAATGTGATAATAAATAATATTATTAGATATATATTTTTTTTAATAAATTCGTACATTTGAATATAAAAACTATCATATAAATGAATAATTATTTTATAATACTAGCATCAGGACAAAGCAAAAGATTTAATTCAAAAAGACCAAAGCAATTCAATATTTATAAAAACAAGCCTCTTTTTAAACATTCTTTAGAAAAAGCAATAAAATCAAAGCTGTTTATAAAAATTATATTGGTCGTTAACAATAAAAAAAGTATTAACGAAAAATTTCCTAAAAATGTATCCATTATAAAGGGTGGTAAAGAAAGATCTGATTCTTCTTTAATAGCTTTAAAATATATAAAAAAATTTAAACCAAATAATGTCCTAATTCACGATGCTGCTAGACCAAATTTTACAATCAAGCTTTTAAAAAATCTAATAAAATCACTTAAAAACAATAAGGCTGTAATACCTTCTATAAATTCAAAAGACTCCATTAAATACAAAGTAAAAAACCAACTGTTTAACTTAAATAGAAATAATTCAATTCTAACTCAAACCCCTCAAGCTTTTAAATTTAAAGATTTATATAATCTTTCAAATAAACAAAAAAATAAAATTACTGATGAAGCAACATTATTTATTGAAAATAATTTAAAAGTTAAATTTATTAGAGGAGAAAATTTAAATAATAAAATTACTTTTAAAGAGGATATAGAAACTAATAAAACTTATTTTGGAATAGGTTTTGACATTCATAGATTAATAAGAGGCAAAAAACTTTTTTTAGGTGGAATAAAAATCCCTTTTCACTCAGGACTTAAGGGACATTCAGATGGAGATGTAATTATTCATTCAATAATAGACTCTCTTCTTGGGGCTATGAGAAAAAAAGATATTGGTACTTTTTTTCCAGATAATCAAAAAAAATATAAAAATATTAGATCTCCAAAAATGCTTAAACCAATAATTGAGATATTAAATAATAATAACTTTTATATAAATAATTTAGATATAAATTTAATATGTGAACAACCAAAAGTTTCAAAATATCGTGATAAAATACTTAAATCTCTATCTAATTTATTAAACATTGATAAAGAATTAATTAATCTAAAAGGTAAAACAGTAGAAAAACTTGGATTAATTGGAAAGGAAAAAGCAATAGCTTGTGAAGTTATTTGCTCAATTACCCAATGAAAAAAATAAATGTTTTGTTATCTACTTTTTTTGGTTATGGATATTTAACCAAAATTCCTGGGACTGTAACTTCTGCTGTAACGACTGTTTTTATTTATATTGCTTATGAAATTTTAGGTTACACAGACCTTAAATTTTCAATTATTTTTTTTGTACTTTTATTCTTTTATTCATTTTATGCAGTAAAAGATTCTGAGTCTGAATTTAAAAATAAAGATCCAAGACAAATAGTAATCGATGAAGTTTTAGGGCAATCTATGCCTTTAATTTTGTTATTGTATTTAAATCAAACTAATCAAATAAGTATTTCAATTGAAATTTATTACATTTTATCTTTTGTATTTTTTAGATTTTTTGACATCCTAAAACCTTTTCCAGTAAGTTACTTTGATAAAAACCATAAGAACTATTTTGGAATAATTATGGATGATATAATGGCAGGGTTATATTCTATGATATTAATATACTTAATAAGCTTAAAATTCTAATGAGTATTCAATTACTTCATAAAAAATTAATTAAAAAAAAATTAACTATATCTGTAGCTGAGTCTTGTACGGGTGGATTGTTAGCTCATAATTTTACTCAATTAGCTAATTCATCAAAATACTTTCAAATGGGGCTAACCACGTACTCTAATCAAGCTAAAATAAAAATATTAAAGGTTAATAAAAATATTATTAAAAAATATGGTGCAGTAAGCCATGAATGTTGTAAGGCAATGGTTCAAAATTTATCTAAAATTTCAAAAAGTAAAATCAACGTCTCCATAACAGGAATAGCTGGACCAGGAGGTGGATCAAAAGAAAAACCTGTTGGCCTTGTTTATATTGGGGTAAAAAAAGGTAAAGCTCTGCTTATTAAAGAAAATAAATTTAAATCAAAAAACCGTAATTCAATTCAAAAATCAACAGTTCGTAGCGTAATTAAGATAATCAGTAAAATTATTTAATACTTTCAGCTCTTTTTTGAAACGCGTCTGCTATCTTTTCCAAACCAAATTGAAAAGATTTGGTCATCAAAATATTTAAAAATTTATTTTCAATTTCAAAATCAATGTCAAATTCAACTTCTGTCTTGTAACCTTCTGTATCATTTCCTATCTCAATAAATTTCCAATTATTTTCTAAATGATTTAATGGTCCACCTAAATTAACAACATGAATATGATCATCTTTTTTATTTAATTTAACTTCACTTTTAAATGTATCCTTAAACGGCCCCTTACCAATTGTAAGATCTGCTATAATATTTATTGTATCGCCGTTATCAGTTCTCTCATAAACTTTTGAATTATCGCAGAAAGGAATAAATTCTGGGTACTTTTCAATATCTAAAACAAACTCAATTAGCTTATCTTTTCTGTTATCAATTAATCGCTTAACTGATGCTTTTGGCATTAATTGTTTTTTAATCTATTTTGTTGAAGTTTCGCAAAATCTTCATCCGCATGATATGAAGATCTAGTTAAAGGGGATGAAGACACTAGCAAAAATCCTTTAGCTTTTGCAATTGTTCCTAAATCTTCAAATTCTTTTGGTGTATAGTATCGGTCTAATGGATAATGTTTAGTTGAAGGTTGTAAATATTGACCAATCGTTATGAAATCAACATCTGCAGCTCTTAAATCATCCATGACTTGTAAAATTTCGTCTCTTGTCTCCCCTAAGCCAACCATTATTCCCGATTTAGTAAAAATATTTTTGTTAACTTTTTTTACATTTTTCAAAAGTTCTAAAGATGCAAAATATCTAGATCCTGGTCGAACTTTTAAATAAAGACTAGGGACAGTTTCAATATTATGATTAAAAACATCTGGTTTAGCTTCTAAAACTTTTTTATATGCATCTCCTTTTCTTAAAAAATCAGGTGTGAGAACCTCAGTAGTTGTATTCGGGTTCTTGTTTCTAGTTTGATTAATCACTTCAAAAAAATGTTCTGATCCACCGTCATCTAAATCATCTCTATCCACTGAAGTAATTACAACATGTTTTAAATTTAATTTTTTTACTGCTTCTGCAATCTTAACAGGTTCAAGTTGATCTAATTTTCCTGGTACACCAGTTTTAACATCACAAAAAGCACAGGCTCTTGTGCAGGTGTCTCCCATAATCATAAAAGTTGCATGTCGCTTACTCCAGCATTCAGTTATATTAGGACAGTTTGCTTCCTGACAAACAGTTACAAGATTATTATTATTTACTATTGTTTTGGTTAAAAAGAATTCCTTACTATTTGTAAGCTTTGATCTAATCCATTCTGGTTTTTTTTTAATCGGATTAACTGGTTTGTTTTTTTTTTCTGGATGTCTACTTTTCATCTTTTTTAATTATATAAATTGTCTCATTTTTTTTACCAAATAAAAATCGTTCTCTAATTAAAGTCTCAATATAATCAAGATCTAAATTAGTACTTAGAAGTGAATTTTTATGATCCATATCTTCTATTTTATTAGTTAGGGTTAATTCTTCTTTTTTCAAGTTAGACAAAAGTTCCTTCTTTTCTATATACGAAAAAAGGCCTCTTTCTCCAGATACTAAGTTAAAACCAAAATAAAAAATAAGAAAAACAGATATTAATAAAAAATAATTTCTTTTTATTAATCGAAGCATTAATTGATCTTATTCATCCTAGCTTTTTTTCCAAGTTCTTCTTCAATACGGATTAATTGATTGTATTTTGCAACCCTTTCAGATCTAGCTAAAGACCCAGTTTTAATTTGATTTGAATTAGTGCCTACTGCTAAATCCGCAATAAACGTATCCTCACTATCACCTGATCGATGAGATATAACTGTTTTATATCCAATTGTTTGAGCAAATTTAATTACATCCAACGTTTCTGAAACAGTACCAATTTGATTTAGCTTGATTAAGATAGAATTTGAAGAAATATTCAAGAAACCTTTCTTCAATCTTTCAAGATTTGTTACATACAAATCATCTCCGACGATCTGAACTTTTTTTATTGATTTCATTAATTTATTCCATGCCAACCAATCATTTTCAGCAAATGGATCCTCAATAGACTTAATTTTATATTTGTTAATAATTTTTTGATATTCTTTAATAGATTTATCTACTGAAATATAACTTTTTGAATGAATAGAATATTTATTCTTTTTATATAATTCATTAGCAGCCACATCCAGGCAAATAGAAACGTCTTTACCATTAATAAATCCTGATTTTTTTATTGCACTCACTATCAAATCTAAAGCTTGTTTATTACTACTTATCATGGGCGCAAAACCACCTTCATCACCTACTGAGGTTGATAAACCTTTATCTTTAATTAATTTACTTAAGTTTTTAATAACAATGAAACAAATACGCATCGCCTCAGAAAAACTTTTTGCTCGATCAGGTCTGATCATAAATTCTTGAATTCTAAGACCATTATTTGCATGCGCTCCACCATTGATAATGTTCATTAATGGATAAGGTAATTGAAAGTTATTTTTTTGAAAAAAAGTTTTATACAAAGGTAATTTTTTTGCTTTTGCAGACAGTTTTTTAACAGCCATAGAAACTGCTAACATCGCATTAGCTCCTAAGTTAGATTTTTGTCTTGTACCATCTAAGTTAATTAACAAAGTATCAATTCTTTCTTGATTATGGATACTTTGTCCTTTTAATTTTTTTGAAATCTTTGTGTTAACTAAGTTAACTGCATTTAATACGCTTTTTCCTAAATACCGTTTATTATTTTTATCTCTTTTTTCAAAAGCTTCAAAAGTTCCTGTGGAAGCACCTGAAGGACAAATAGCGGATGCGCTATTATTTTTTGTATAAACTTCAGCCTCTACTGTTGGATTTCCTCTACTGTCAAAAACTTGACGTGCTTTTACTTTTAAAATTTTACTCACTATTTTTTAATTAGATTATCTATATCGTTTAATTGTTTTAATAGATTCTCTAATTTATTCAATGGTACCATGTTTGGTCCATCCGATGGAGCATTGTCAGGATCTTGATGCGTTTCAATAAATACACCTGCAACTCCAACCGCAACAGCTGCTCTTGCTAAATATTCAACAAATTCTCTTTGACCACCAGAGGATTCTCCTTGTCCACCTGGTTGTTGAACGGAATGAGTTGCATCGAAAATTACTGGATAACCATTCTTTGCCATAATAGGTAATGATCTCATGTCAGAGACTAAAGTGTTATATCCAAAACTTGCGCCTCTTTCTGTGACTAAGATGTTTTTATTTCCTGAGTCTGAAATTTTTTTAGTTACATTTACCATATCCCAGGGTGCTAAGAACTGACCTTTTTTTACATTAATAATTTTATTTGTTTTAGCTGCAGTAATTAATAAATCTGTTTGTCGACATAAAAAAGCTGGGATTTGTAAAACATCAACATGTTTTGAAACAATTTCACATTGTTCAGCATTATGAATGTCTGTTAAAATAGGGACATTCAATTCTTTTTTAATTTTATCAAATACGGGAAGTGATGCATCTAATCCTGCTCCCCTTTTACCTTTTAAACTGGTTCTGTTAGCTTTATCAAATGAAGTTTTGTAAATAAATCCAAGGCCAAATTTTGAGGTAATTTCCTTAATTTTTCCTGCCATATCCATTGCATGTTGCTCTGTCTCTAACTGACATGGACCTGCGATAATACAAATCTTATTATTGTTTGAAATTTCTATATTTTCACAATTTACTTTAATCGCACTCATCTATGATTTTTTGCTGCTTTGATAAAAGAAGAGAATAAAGGATGTGGGTTCAAAGGTCTAGATTTAAATTCAGGATGGAACTGAACTCCTATAAAGCAAGGATGATTTTTAAGTTCTATTATCTCTGGAAGCTTATGATCTGGAGATAAACCTGAAAATATTAATCCTTTTTTTTCAAATTTTTCTTTATATGAAATATCCACTTCATATCTATGTCTATGTCTCTCTTTTATTAATCTAGATTTATAAATATCTCTAATTTTAGATTTATCTTTTAAGATAGCATCATAAGAACCAAGTCTCATGGTACCTCCTAAGTCTTTATCTGTTCCTTTAACTTTTCTGCCACTTTTCTCCCATTCATGCATCAAGCCAATAATATGAACACCACGTTTATCAAACTCAGAAGAAGTTGCTTTTTTAATCTTTAATTGGTTTCTAGCAAATTCAATTATTGCCATTTGCATACCATAACAAATTCCAAGGAATGGAATTTTATTTATTCTTGCATATCTTATCGCTTCAATTTTGCCCTCAGTTCCTCTTTTACCAAATCCACCTGGAATTAAAATTCCTGAAACATTTTTAAGTTTATTTTTTATTTCTGATACTTTTAATTTTTCAGAATCTATTCTAACCAAATTAACTTTAAGATTATTGGATATCCCTCCATGAGTAAGTGCTTCATCTAAAGATTTATAAGCATCCTTTAATTCAACGTATTTTCCAATAATTGCGATATTAACATGTCTTTTGGTATTAAGAGTAATTTTAGTTATTTTTTTCCAAGGTTTCAAATTTGCAGGTTTTTTTGATTTTAATTTAAAATAATTTAAAACTTGAATATCTAATTTTTGATTAAAAAAACTAATCGGTGCCTCATAAATAGTTTTTACATCAACAGTTTCAATTACATTTTTAATATCAACATTACAAAACAATGAAATTTTCTTTCTATGATCTAAAGGTATAGGTCTTTCTGATCTACAAATTATTATATCTGGTTGAATACCTATACTTCTTAATTCTTTAACTGAGTGTTGGGTTGGTTTTGTTTTTATTTCATCTGATGCTTTTAAATAGGGAACTAAAGTTAAATGAATAAATAATGCATTTTTTTTACCAATGTCATTTGAAAATTGTCTAATTGCTTCTACAAATGGTAAGCTCTCTATATCCCCTACTATTCCCCCTATTTCACAAATGACAAAATCTTCTTTAGATGTGTCGTGTTTTATAAATTCTTTAATTCTATCTGTAATATGTGGAATAACTTGAACTGTTTTACCTAAATACTGACCTTTTCTTTCTTTTCTAAGAACATCGCTATAAATTTTTCCGCTTGTGATGTTATCTGTTATCTTTGCAGTAACACCTGAAAATCTTTCATAGTGACCTAGATCTAAATCTGTTTCAGCCCCATCATCGGTTACAAAAACTTCCCCATGTTGAAACGGACTCATTGTTCCCGGATCCACATTTAAATAAGGATCTAATTTTCTTAAACGAACTTTGAAACCTCTTGATTGTAATAGATAAGCAAGGGATGCAGAAGAAAGACCTTTTCCAAGAGAAGAAACCACGCCGCCAGTGACAAATATATATCGCGCCATGGAGGTATCTTATAGCGAATAAAAAATGAATTGAAAAGGATTAATTAATTATTTTCTGGAATTGAGGGTGTATCTTCAGTTTTTTCCTCAACTGTATCTAATACTGAGCCAGTTGGAGTAAGTTCTGCTCTAGAAATTATTGTAAGAGCTAAACTACAGATAATAAATAAGGTAGCTACGATTGCAGTAGCTTTTGTCATGAAACTTCCTGCTGATCTAGATAACATAAAATTTTCTTGCGACACACCAATACCAAGTGCTCCTCCTTCTGATTTTTGCAATAAAACCAAAAGAACTAAAATAACTGCAAGTATGATGTTGATTACTAATAATAAAGTTTCCATGCGGATCTACTTAATGGTTTTTTGAATTATATCAATAAATTTTTTTGGATTCTGAGATGCGCCTCCTATCAAAAAACCATCAATGTTGGGAATTTTTTTTAATGTACTTACGTTATTAGTATTTACAGATCCACCATATAAAATTTTAGGATAATTTTTTTCAAATCTACTTTTAATAAATGAAATAGTTTTATTTAAATCAGCTTCTTTTGGAATTACACCTGTTCCAATAGACCATACAGGTTCATAGGCTATAATAATTTTAGACTTATTCTTTATCGATTTTAATCCTTTTTCAATTTGTTTTTTTAAAATTTGATTAGTTTTTTTTTGTCTTCTTTCTTTCAAAGTTTCGCCAATACAAAATATAATTTTCAAGCCTGATTTAATTGCACTTTTAATTTTTAAATTAATTAAATTATCTGTCTCATCTAGCTGTCTATTCTCTGAATGTCCCAAAATAACAAACTTTGCTCCAACATTTTTAAGCATGGTAGAATTTACTTGGCCAGTGTGCGCACCGTAGTCATAGCTTTGATGACAGTTTTGGGCACCAACCTCTATTTTTGTTTTTTTAAGTCTTTTCGATAATGGACGAATTAATGTATTTGGTGGGCAATAAACTATTTTTAACTTATTTTTTTTATTATTTTTCGAAAACTTTATTACTTTATCAAGTGAATTTAGAGTTCTTAAATCACCAAACATTTTCCAATTAGCTACAAAATACATATATTTATTTGTCATAATTGACTTTTTAATCTATAGATTTGTTTTTTACAGATCAATAAATTTATAACGCAATGATTGAAAAATTAAAAAACTTAGGCTTTAAACAATTAGGTGGATTGGTGTTAATTGTAATAATCATTATCGCTTTTGGCTTTGGTGGTTTTGGTGGTGGGTTTAGTACAAACAATCAAAACAATATTGCAAAAATAAATAAAACAAATGTAACAACCCAAGATTTTATTGACTATGTTAATCAAAGTGGAATTTCACAAGAAGCTATTCGGGATAATTTAGACAACAATATTATTGAGGAATTATTATCAGGATTAATTTCAACTACATTGATTGATTTAGAAATTAAAGATTTTAATCTTTCAATAAACGAAAGAACCATATTTAAAAACATTAAAGAAAATAAAAATTTCCATGATGAAAATGGCACTTTTCAGAGAATTAAATATGAAAAATTTTTACTCTCTAACAACCTTTCAGCCCCAATGTTTGAATTGAAATTAAAAAATAGAGAATTACAGAAACATTTATTTGATTTTATTGGTGCTGGAACAATAACACCAAATTTTTTGATAGAAAAAAAGTTTGAGGAAAATAATAAATCTTTGGATATCGAGTATTTTGATATGGAAAATCTATATAAAACAAAAGATGATTACACAGCAAATGAAATTGAAGCATTCATTGACGAAAATAAAGATCAACTAAAAAGAGAATATATAGATTTTAAGTATGTAATTTTAAATCCAAAAAATCTAATTGGAATTGAAGAATTCAATCAAGAGTTTTTTGATGAAATAGACTCTATTGAAAACAAAATTTCTCAAGGAAGTACATTTGACACTATATTAGAAGATATAAATGTTGACATTATTGAAGTAAATGAGTTTGCACCTAGCTCTAGTAAACAGATTAATGAAGATCTAATTTATTCTAAGAAAGCATCTAAAATAGACTTGATAGAAAGTGGTGATAACTTTTTACTTTATAATATTGATAATCAATATAATCGAGCTCCAGATTTAAATGATGAAATCATTAAAGGAGAAATAGTCGAGTTAATATATCAAAAAGGTAAATTTGATTACAATAGAGAAATTATAGAAGAAATTCAAAACAAGAAATTTGATAATTCAAAATTTGAAGAACTTGCAGGTTCAAATAAAGAATATTCTTCCATTAATTCCATAGAGGATGACAAACTGATTGATATTAATTCAGTAAAAATGCTTTATGCGTTACCTGTAAACTCTTTTGCTCTAGTAAATAAAGAAGATAAAATTTATTTATTAAAAATTACTGGAACAAATAAAAATTCATTTAACAAAACTGATGAAAAATATCTTAAATTTGTAAATAGCGAAAATACAAATAATAGAAAAAGCATATTACAATCTTATGATCAATTACTTAATGATAAATATCAAGTTCAATTAAATCAAAAAACTATTGATAGAGTTAAAAATTATTTCAAATGATTATTAATCGAAGCTTCAAAGATTTTAAGTTTCGACACAGAAGCAAAAAAAATCAAATCATCTTTACTAAAAAGAAAGTAAAAAATGATGAAGAAGTATTAAACCTAATAGATAATTTCCTAGAGGAAAAAAATAGTTTTATATTTGAATCTGTAGAAAAAGGTAAAATCAAAGGTAGATATACAATATTTGGTAAAAATCCCGATAAAATTTGGGAATTTAATAATAATAATTCTTATCTAATTCAAACAAATAAAAAAAGGAAATTAAAAGATAAACCAAATAAATTAATTGAAAAAATCATTGAAGATTTCAAATTTGAAACTCCCAAAAATTTACCTAACATTTGCTCATTAATCTCTGGATATTTTTCTTATGATTCAATCAGATACATAGAAAAAATTCCAAATAATTGTAAAAACGATCTTAATTTGCCAGATGTAAGGCTTCTACGTCCAAGAACTTTAGTCATTCATGATAATTTAAAAAAAGAAATTTTTTACATATCTAATATTTTTAAAGATGAAAAAATTAAAAACTATAAAAATAAATATGAAGAAATTAAATCTGATTTATTTAAATTACTAATTCAGTCATCAATCAAAAATATTGATAAAAAAATAATTCAAAAATCAAAAAATATAAAAGTGAAATCTAACACTTCAAAAAATAAATTTTTATCAATGGTTAATAAGGCAAAAAAATATATTAAATTAGGAGATATTTTTCAGGTTGTTTTAAGCCAAAGATTTGAGGCAAAATTAACAAAGAAACCATTAGATATTTATAAAAAACTAAGAGTAACGAACCCTTCTCCTTTTATGTTTTTCTTCAATTTTGACGATTTTCAAATAATTGGCGCAAGCCCTGAAATACTTGTGAGACTTAGGGATAATAAAATTACTGTAAGACCAATTGCAGGAACTAGACCAAGGGGCAAAACTAAAAAAGAAGATCTGTTTTATGAAAAAGACCTTCTTAAAGATAAAAAAGAACTTTCAGAGCATTTGATGTTACTTGATTTGGGTAGAAATGATGCTGGTAAAGTCTCAAAGATAAATTCGGTAAAAGTTACAGAAAGCTTCATTATTGAAAGGTATTCACATGTTATGCATATAGTTTCAAATGTAGTTGGGGAATATAATAAAAAATTTTCAAAATTTAAATCGCTCTTAGCTGGTTTTCCAGCAGGAACTGTTTCTGGGGCTCCAAAAATTAGAGCTATGGAAATTATAGATGAGTTAGAAACAACAAAAAGAAAAGTTTATGCTGGTGGAATTGGATATTTTTCTGCAAATGGGGAATTTGATACATGCATAGCTTTAAGAACTGCAGTTGCTAAAAATAAAAAATTTTATGTACAAGCAGGTGCAGGTATAGTTGCAGACAGTAAACCTAAAAATGAATATGAGGAAACAGTTAATAAAGCGAAAGCTTTAATTAATGCTTTAAGATAATGAAAGTATTGTTAATAGATAATTACGATAGTTTTACTTTTAATTTGTATCACTATATCTCCTCACTAAATGTTAAAGTTGATGTAGTTAGAAATGATAAAATTAATTCTAAAGAAATAATTAAAAAGAAATATGATAAAATTGTTATTTCACCAGGACCAGGCAACCCAAATCAATCTGGCAATTGTATTAAAATATTGAGTTCATTACACAAAGAATTACCTTTTTTAGGAGTATGTTTAGGTCATCAGATAATTGGACAAGTTTTTGGATCAAAAATTGTTCAAGCAAGAAAGTTAATGCATGGAAAAACAAGCAAAATTAAATCCAAAAAAATTGGCATTTTAAAAAACCTCCCAAATATATTTGAAGCTACCAGATACCATAGTTTGGTAATTGATAAAAAAACCTTATCAAAAGATCTAGAGATTACAGCAGAGACAGAAGATGGGATTATAATGGGTGTACAACATAAAAAATTTAATATTCATGGTGTACAATTCCATCCTGAAAGTATTAAAACTAAGTTTGGAATGAAAATTCTTAAAAACTTTATTAACAATTAAATTTATGGATCAAATTTTAGAAAAACTTAAAAATAAACAAGATTTAACTTTTGAAGAAAGTAAAACTGCTTTTGAAATATTAATGACAGGAAAAGCCAGTGATAATGAAATTTTTGACTTTTTAACTTTGCTGTCTGAAAAAGGTGAAGTTTCAGATGAAATAGCAGGTGGAGTTTTTGTTCTGAGAGAAAAATCAAAACGAGTAAATGTAAGTGATTGTATTGATACTTGTGGTACTGGCGGTGATGGTATGAATACACTCAATATTTCAACTGCTTCTGCCCTACTTTTAGCTAGTATGGGTACAAAAGTTGCTAAGCATGGCAATAAAGCTGTTTCCTCGAAATGTGGGTCCGGTGATGTTTTAGAAGCTCTTAAAATTAAAATTGATTTAGAACCTGAGGACATAGAAAAAGAAATTAATACCAACAATTTTGGTTTTATGTTTGCACCAAATTATCATAGTGCGATGAGATTTGTAGGACCCGTAAGAAAGAAAATTGGAAAAAGAACTATTTTTAATATGATTGGTCCATTAAGTAATCCAGCACTTGTTGAAAGGCAAGTTGTAGGAGTTTTTGATAAAAAATTATTAAAAATTTTTGCAGAAGGACTTAAAAATTTAAATTTAAAATTTGCTTGGATAGTAAATAGCGAGGATGGATTAGATGAAATATCTCCATATGCAATTACTAATGTTATTCAATTAAAAAATGGTCAAATATCTGAAATAAAAATAGATCCAAATGCTTTAGGGGTTAATGCAGATAATTTTAAAAATCTAGTGGGTGATGATGCAAAATTTAATGCTGATAAGATGATTGAAATATTTAAAGGTGAAGATAATGATTTTTCAAAAGCAGTTTGTTTAAATGCTGCAGCGGGGTTAATTATTGGAGAAAAATTTTCAGACTTTTCTGAAGCATATAATTACGCGAGAGAATTTATCCTTTCTGGTAAAAGCTTTTTACATCTAGAAAAAATTCAAAATGTCTGACAATATACTTCAAAATATCATTCAAAAAAAAATTGAAAAAGTTGATAAATTAAAAAAATCCTTAGATCTTAAAACTTTGGATGAATTAATTAATAAAAACAACAGCTATATTAATTTTAAAGAGAAAATAGAAAATAATATAAAAAATAATAAAACTTCAATTATTGCTGAAATTAAAAAAGCAAGTCCTTCAGCGGGTATAATAATTGATGATTATAATCCTGTAGATATTGCTCAGATTTATTTAAATAATAAAGCAACTTGTCTTTCGGTTTTAACTGAAGAAGATTATTTTTTAGGAAATTTAATTCACATAAGTAAAATAAAAGATAAAATAAATTTACCTGTATTGTGTAAGGATTTTTTTATCGATAAATTTCAAATACCTTTGGCAAAAAGTTATGGCGCTGATGCTATTTTAATTATTTTAGCTGGGGTTTCAGATGATCTTGCTTCTGAATTATATGATGAAGCTTTGAAATATAATATGTCAGTTATAGTTGAAGTTCATACAGTAGAAGAAGCTAAAAAAGCATTAAATTTTAAAGATGCATTAATTGGAATAAACAATAGAAATTTAAAAACACTTAAAACTGATATAAATACAACTTATGATATTTATGATGTTGTAAAAAGTCACAAAGGTCCTTTAATATCTGAAAGTGGAATTAAGAATAAAGATGAGCTACTAGAGCTAAATAACAAAACATCAATTAATACTTTTTTAATTGGTGAATCACTTTTGAAAAACTTAGATAAAAATTCTATTTTTTCAGTTTTATAGTCAAATAAAGCCCTATTTTACTAGTTTTTTTTAGTATTGTTAATTTAAAAGAACTTTTATAGAACATTATTTGTACGATATTTGTTCTTATGCTAACAAAAAAACAAAAAAACCTGCTTTTATTTATCAACAAGAAGTTGAGAAGTTCTGGCGTCTCTCCCTCATATGAAGAGATGAAACAGTCTCTTAATTTAAAATCTAAATCAGGTATTCACAGGTTGATTAGTGCTTTAGAGGAAAGAGGTTTTATTAAAAGATTAGCTCACAAAGCAAGAGCTTTAGAGGTAATTAAATTACCAGAAACAGCCTCTGCAAATGATATTTATAATAGTTTTTCACCTAGTGTGATTAAAGGTGGACTAGATGCAGAACAAACTAATTCTGATGAAGTAGAAGTACCAGTGCTTGGAAAAATTGCAGCTGGAACGCCTGTTGAAGCAATACAAAATGAGGTTTCTAGAATTCCACTACCAAATAATTTAGAAAAAAACGGTGATTACTTTGGATTAAAAGTTCAAGGTGACTCCATGATAGATGCAGGGATTCATGAAGGTGACACTGTTATTATTAAAAGAACAGATACTGCTGATAATGGTAAAATTGTCGTTGCATTAATAGATGAGCATGAAGCAATGTTAAAAAGAATTCGAAAAAAAGGTAAAGTTGTAGCCCTTGAAAGTGCTAATAGAAACTATGAAACTAAGATTTTTGGACCTGATAGAGTAAAAGTTCAAGGAGTTTTAGTATCTTTATATAGAAACTTCTAAAAAAATAGTCTAAATAACATTGATGTCTAAAGTAGCAACACGTTTTGCGCCATCTCCTACTGGAGCTCTTCACATTGGTGGAGTTAGAACTGCCTTATTTAATTGGTTGTTCTCTAAAAATCAAAAAGGAACTTTTCATTTAAGGATTGAAGATACTGATAAAGAAAGATCTAAAGAGGAACATAAGATACAAATTATTAATTCATTAAAGTGGATAGGAATTGAATATGATGGCGAAGAGTATATTCAATCAAAAAAAATAGAAGATCATATTAAAATTGCTAATGAATTATTACAAAAAGGGAATGCATATAAATGTTACTGCTCTGCTGAAGAGATAGATGAACAAAAAAAAAGAGCTAGACAAAAAAAGATGCCATATATTTATAATAGAAAATGGAGAGATGCCGATAAAAAAAATGCTCCTAAA
This sequence comes from uncultured Pelagibacteraceae bacterium, assembly GCA_902538885.1. Taxonomy (GTDB): domain Bacteria; phylum Pseudomonadota; class Alphaproteobacteria; order Pelagibacterales; family Pelagibacteraceae; genus Pelagibacter. Next base: position 15,347 of record CACBGU010000008.1, on the reverse strand, counting down.
GATATTAAACCCGTAATTAGATTTAAAAGTAAAATAGAGGGAAATTCTAAACTTAATGATTTAGTTCAAGGAGATGTTGAAATTGAAAATAATACAATAGAAGATTTTATAATTTTAAGAAACGATGGAACACCAACCTATAATCTATCTGCAACTGTTGACGATCATCAAATGGGAATGACTCATATAATTAGAGGAGATGATCATAAAATAAATACTTTTAAACAAATACAAATATATCAAGCAATGGGTTGGGATGTTCCAGAATTTGCACATATTCCACTAATTCATACTATTGAAGGTAAAAAACTTTCAAAAAGAGATAACGCCTCAACTTTGGATGATTACTCAAAAATAGGAATAATGCCTGATGCATTAAGAAATTATTTACTTAGACTAGGATGGTCATATCAAGATAAAGAGATATTTACACTAGAAGAGAGCATTGAATACTTTAATTTAGCAGGTATTGGAAAATCACCATCAAAACTTGATATGAGTAGAATATTATCAATGAATGAGCACTATATAAAAACAATCGATGAGAAAAACCTTTATCAATGTCTATACGAATATTGTAAAATTTATAAAGAAGAAATTAAAAATGACAAAGAAACAAAAGTTAAATCATCATTATCATTTTTAAAAAATAAGGCTAAAACATTAGAAGACATTTATAATAATTCAAAATTCATCATAAATGATGAAGTTAACTGCAATGAGGATGATATTAAATTAATAGATGATAAAGCCAAAAAAATTATTTCAGAATTTATTAAAGAATTATCATTTGTTTCAAAAATAAATAAGGATAATTTAGAGCCTATAGTAAATAATTTAATAAAAATAAATGATACAAATTTTAAAGGTGTTGGTCAGCCTATACGGATTGGTTTAACAGGATCAAAATTTGGACCTGGATTATATGATATAGTTGTGGCTCTTGGTAAAGAAGAGGTTTTAAAAAGACTATCTAAGATAATTTCTTAAAACTAAACAAGCTTCTTCAGAAGAAGAAGTTTTAGATCTAATTCCTTCTAATGTTTTTGAACAATCAGATAATTGTTCTTTGATAAGGTCAGGGTTTTTTAAAAGATAAATTACAGATCTATAGATTTCATCGGCATTACATTCATTTTGTAATAATTCAGGAATAACTTCACGATTATTGATAATATTAATTATATTTGCAAATTTAACATTAACTAAAATTTTAAATATCATAAAATTTATAAAACTGAGTTTATAAATAATTATAGAAGGTATGTTTAAGCTTGAAATTTGCAGTGAAACTGTGCCAGATTTAGATACAGCAAAAACTGAATTAGATAAAATTTTAGATTTAATACTTTCGTCCGAAACCACATCTACATTTTCAATATTAAATTTTTTAATTTCTGACAAAATTAAATTTTTATTTTCATCAGTTGCATGAAAGTAAAAATAATAATCATTATGGCGTTTGTTCATTAGTTTTATAAAATCGATTAAAATATTTAATAATGCATCTGTTTCAGATTTTCTACTTCCTGGGAAAATTGATATAATTTTTTTATCTTTAGGAATTATATTTTCAACAATTTTTTTATTATCTTGATTATTCTCAATTAAAGGATGTCCAACAAAAGTATTTTTTATATTTTCTTCATCAAAATATTTTTTTTCAAAGTCAAATAATAAAAGAATATGATCGATATATTTTTTAATTTTTTTTACTCTATTTTTCCTCCATATCCATACTTGGGGGGCTACATAGTGAATTATTTTAATATCATTGTTAATTTTTTTTACTCTTTCGGCGACACGCATAGTAAAATCAGGGCTATCAACAGAAAATAATATATCAGGGTTAAATTTTATTATTTCATTAACAGTGTGGTTAATTTTATTTCTAATTTTAAATATATTTAACAATATACTCGTAAAACCTAGGTAAGTTATTTCATTTAAATTAAAAATACTTTCAATTCCTAATTTTTTTAAATGATTTCCACCAACTGATGAATATTCAATATTAGGATTTTGAGATTTTAACTTAGAAATGACTGTTGAAGCTAATTTGTCTCCAGAAGGCTCGCCTGTAAGTATGAATATTTTTTTCATATAATATTGATAAATATCTTATTCTTATTAGCAAACTTAATGCATTTGAGTTTATCAAGAAAAATATTCTTTTTAGATTGTAAAACTACACCACGTAATCCATATTTTTTAGCATCCTTAAAAGTCTGTAAACCAATTGTTGGAAGGTCCATTCTTAAATCTTGTTTCTTTTTCGGTAATTTAATTAAGATACCATCTGATTTTTTCTTTAATGTTGATAACATTTTTTTTGTACCCTCTTTACCTTCTTTAGCTAAAATTTTATCTCCTTTAACTACTAATGCTTGGACGTGGTCTAAACTTTTTGTTTTATCAAAAAAAAGTTTCCCTTTTTTTATTGATATTAAATCTTGTTGATTGGGCTTTATTTTGGTGTAACAACCTTTCTTTAAAGATAGTTCTGGATTAAAAAATATAGAGCTAATGACTTTTATTCCTTCATAACTTAAAATTTCTATTATTGATTTAATTATAGCTGCATCACCTATCTTAGCAGCTTTAATTATACTTGGCATATAATAAATACCTTTAAAATCTAATCTTAACGAAGAAAAATTTGGTTTTGCGATCTTACCTGCAAATAAAACTTTTTTGCAGTTTTTTTGTTTAATTAAATTTATAATTCTCCCAAATTTTCCAATACTTATTTTGAATGAATTCTTATCTTTCTTAAATATATTTCTTTTTGAAAAATCTATAATGAAATATTTAATTTTTTTTGTTTTTATTTTTTTTAAAACTATTTCTGAAAAATCAGTATCACCTAAAAATAAACCTATCATTTTATTTCGAAAATGGAGTACAAATTGGCCTTTTTTTGTCCTTTTCTATAAATTGAACTACTTCTGTAACTAATTTATTATTTTTAAATTCATTTGATAAATTATTTAAATTTTCTGTTAAGTTTTCATTTTTAAAAATTTCTTTATAAGCATTACTTAATGTTATTATTTCTTTATTTGGGATATTTTTTCTTCTTAAACCTATTAAATTCAATCCTTGTAAAATACTTCTGTTACCATGTGCTATACCATATGGAATTATATCTCTAACAACACCACACATTCCACCTATCATTGCTGATTTACCTACTCTGGTGAACTGTTGAACAGCTGAATTACCTCCAATAATAGCGTTATCATCTATGTGCGCGTGTCCACCTAATGGAACATTGTTTGCTAAAATTACATTATCACCAACAAAACAATCATGAGCAATATGTGCTGAAACCATAAACAAACAGTTGTTACCAACTTTTGTCAATCCACCACCACCCTTTGTTCCTGGATTTATAGTAACATATTCTCTAATTTTGTTATTATCACCAATCTTCAATTTTGTTTCTTCACCTTGGAATTTTAAATCTTGTGGGTCATTACCTATAGATGCAAATGGATAAATTTTGTTATTTTTTCCAATTTTAGTATTACCTGAAATATTAACATGTGATTTAATTTCTGTTTCTTCATCTATTTCAACTTTTGGACCAATAACAGTATATGGACCAATTTTTACATTTTTAGAAATTTTTGCATTTGCATCGACTATAGCTGTTTTGTGTATCATTTATTATCTCTTAAAAATTCTCTAATATTTTTTGCAGGATAGCCCATTACTTTAGTATTATCTGGAATGTCTCTAATGACTCCAGAGCCACCTCCAATTTCTACATTGTTTCCAATTTTAAGATGACCTGATATTCCAGCTTGTCCACCAATTTTAACATTATCACCAATTATAGAGCTTCCAGCTATACCTACTTGACCAGCTATAATAGTATTTTCACCAATTTTAACATTGTGAGCAATATGTATTTGATTATCTAAATAGGTATTTTTACCTATTATAGTATTTGACATGGATCCTCTATCTATAGTGGCACCGCATCCAATTTCACAGTTGTCTTCAATTAAAACTATTCCAATATGTGGGTATCGTAAATTTTTATTTTTAATAGGAAAAAACCCAAAACCATGTTTTCCAATTATGCAATTATCTAATATTTTTACATTATTTTTAACAATAGTGTTTCTAATAACATTATTCGATCCAATGCAACAATCATCGCCTATAAAAACGTTTTTTTCTATAATTGTGTTATGTCCTACCTTACAATTGTTTCCTATTGAAACATTACTTCCAATTAAAACATTTTTACCAAAATTAACTCTATCTTTAAAATGAGTATCATTAATTGATATTGCAGTTTCATCAAAATTATCATTTATAGAATCTGGATAAAATATAGATGTAATTTTTGAAGTAGAAACTAAAACATTTTTTACAACCAAAGCTAAACAATTAGCTGGTAATTCTGTTTTTAAAACATCTGTTGTTAAACAAAATGAAGCTTTAGTTTTTTTTGCAATATCTTTATATTTTTTTGAATGAAAAAAAGTTATATCATTTTTAGTAGATGAAGAAAGATCTTTAATATCGTAAACTTCTTTTTCATTAAATGAATCATAAATATTTATATTTAATGATTTGATTATTTCAGAAAATTTAAAAGGACCATGATTTTTAAAAAATGGATGAGACATAACTGCTTTTACCAAAGCAATTTAAATTAAGTTATCAAAATTTATTGCTATTTATTTCCTGTCCACAATAGTAGCAGACCAAATAGCATCAGCCATTTTTTTATCATCAACAAAAGCTTCTCCTTTATATTTCCAAACTTTTCCGTGTGATCTTATTGCTTCTATTTTGAGAATTAATTTGCAGTCAGGTATAACAGGATTTCTGAATCTTGCTTTTTCAACACCCATTAAAAAAACTAATTTATTTTCATAAGTCGATTTATCTAAACCACTTGCTGTTAGAGCTGCTGCTGCCTGGCCAAATGACTCAACAATTAAAACACCTGGCATTACAGGATTTTCTGGAAAATGACCTTGAACAAAAAAACTATCAGTTTTAACATTAACTAAAGCAGTTGCAGAACTTAATTTTTTTATATCATACAGTTCATCAATTAAAAGCATTGGTTCTCGATGTGGAAGTAAATTTCTTATTTGATCTTTATTTAATTTGTTCATTTTAATTTAATTCGCTATTAACTAAGTTATAAATATCTTCAGTAATATCAAGAGCATCTTTCGCTAAAAGTACGTTTTTTTTGTCAATGATAATATTAATAGAATTGTCACTCATATATTTTTCTAGTACAGGAGTAATTTTTTTGAAAAAGTTTTGAATTTCATTATTTTTTTTTTTTTCAAATTTTTTAACTAACTCATCTTTATTATTCCTAAACAATTGAATATTTTTATTTAATTGAGATACTTCTTTATTAAATTGATCATCAGTAATTAACTTTTTTCTATTAACTAAATTTTTTTCTTCATTTTTTAGAATTTCTTGTTTTTTTTTTAATTCTATTAGGTTTTGTTTATTTTCCTCCTTTAGATTTAATATTATCTCTTTACCTATATTTGTATTATTAAAAATAAAATCTATATCTAAATAAGCAACAGGTTCATTACCAAAAACTTTAAAAGAAAAAGATAAAAATAAAGTTATAATAAAAAGTTTTTTTAAATAAAAAAACATTAGAAAGTTGTTCCTAAATTAAACCTAAATGTTTCGGTTTTATCAGTGCTTTCTTTTGTTAGTGGTTGTGCAAAAGTGAAATTTAGGGGACCAATTGGTGTTACCCAATCAATTCCTAGACCAATAGAACTTCGTATTTTACCATTATCTGCAATAGATGAATCGTAGTCTACACCCCAAACATTAGCAGCATCAAAAAACATCACAAAATCAATATCTTGCAAATTGTTTAAAACTTGAGGTAGAGTAGATGATACATTGGCCGTTGTCACAAAATTACCTCCGATATAGTCTTCCCCATCTTTTGGTCCTATTTTACCTCTTTCAAACCCTCTCAGTTTTCTAGAGGGAATAAATAATCTTTCTGATAATTTAATATTTTTGCCAGAAATTGAATTTGCAGATTTTAAAAATATAGAAGCATTAGTAATATTTTCATCATAAAGTTCTGTATAAAAATTATAATTATAGGAATTTACTAAAGTACTAGTATCACTAACGATTGGTAGGTCCAAAGAGTAAAAACTTCTATATCCCTGAGATGTTTGAAATTTTTGGTTTCTTTTGTCATAATCAAAATCTATTTTTAAAAAAGTATCCCAATAATTACCTTGCTGTGTTTTTTGCAAAGCAGAAGCATTTACATCTGTTGTAATTTTTTCATAAAAATTTGTAAGACCTAAACCTAAACTAAAGTCCTGAAGTAATTCAAAATCTGTACCAAATGTTATGCCAGTTTTATTTGTTTTATATCCAAACTCAGTAGACCTATCTATTTCAATTGCTTCAATTCCAACATTTATAGATTTATCAGAATTTTTATAATTTGGATTTTCTACAACAAATTTTCCTTTGATAGTTTCCTCAGTGACACTAGCATTAGCATCTAAATTTATTCCTTTACCTAAAAAATTATTCTCCCTGATTCCAAATGCAACAGTTGCACCAGATGTACCAGTTCCAGCTCCTAATGAGATTTCCCCTGTTGCTTTTTCCTCAACAGTAATATTTATTACTTTATTCTGATCACTCGCTCCATCTTCGATTTCTCCTGAAGTGCTTTTAAAAAATCCTAAATTTTTAATATTATTGATAGTTTTATTGTACAAAATTTCATTGTATGGATCGCCCTCATCTATTTCAAACTGATTCCTAATAACGTTTTCCTGAGTAACATTATTTCCTAAAATATTTATTTTTTCTACGTAAAATTTTTCAGTGTCTTCAATCTTAAAAATAAGGTTAATTTTATTTTCAATAATATTTTCAACTGGAATTACTTTGACAGACTCAAACTGTTCAATTAATGCGATATTTTCTATCTTTTTTATTATATCTCTTACTCTATTAATTGAATATGGTTTGTTTTTTAAATCCTCAAAAAATTTATTTAAATCTAAAAAATTATTAGGATCATAATCGGCAGTCAAATCAAGGAGAATATTATCAAAATAAAATTTTTCTTTCGCATCTATATTATAGATTAACTCAAACTCATAGTCATCTATCATTTTTGCAAACGAAGAATTAATTTCAACATCATGATAACCCTTGTTTAGATAAAAGTTTTTAAGCAACCTTTTATCTAGTTCGATAATGTTTTCATTTAAAAATTTTTTTCCAGATATAAATTTCCAAAATTTATACTCTTCACTTACAATTATATTTTTTAGCTTCTTATCTTTATATATTTTATTACCTATAAAAGATATTTTGCTAATTTTAGATTTAGGTCCTAAATCTATTTCATAAATCAAATTTAACTTATTGTTATCAAGGTTTTGTATTAAAGTTTCAAGCTTAACAAAATAATAACCTCTTTCTTTTAATATATTTAAAATTTCTTCTCTGTCTTTTTTAAGCATGATTTCATCATAGGATGATTTCTGTTTTAGTATTCTGTTATTAAATATATCCTCTTTAATTTCATTTGATTTTAGACCTTTATATTCTATGTTTTCGATTATAGGTTTTTCTTCAACAACAATATTTAAAATATTATCTTTTAAAGATACTTTTACGTCAAAAAAAAAGTTAGAATCGTAGATGTCCCTTAAAATTTGATCTAAATCATTCAAAGATATATTGTCTTTAATTTTTTTACCACTAAACATCTTTATGGTTTCATCGGGTATTCTCTCGTTACCTGTAATATTAATTTCATTAATAATCTCAGCTTTTGCCACGGAAATTACTAAGAAACTCAAATAAACAATTAAGGCTGGAAATTTAATAAGTAACTTGAACATCATGAGATTTATACACTTTTTTTAATAATTTTAAACGAACATATTGATTTAATTTTATTATTTCTTGAACATTTTTAGGTGGAATTTTTTTATATTTAATAAATTCTTTTGATTTAATAAATTTAAATAACTCTTTGTGAATATCATTAAAACTTATTTTTTTTTTTAGAAAAAGTTCAACCAAGATATCATTTGCGGAAACAATAATAGTTTCAAACAAAGAATTTTTTTTTGGAAGATAATTAATTAGTTTAATCATTGGATATCTTTTATTGCAAACTTCTGAAAATTTAAGATTGTTTAATAATTCAAAATCAACTTCAGTTGTAAAAATTTTTTTTAAGTTTTGAGAATTAATTGTATTAAAAATAGGGATTTTCATAGTTGTAGCATGTGCAATAATTTTGATTAATCCATTACTAAATTTAATAATACAATGAACATACGATCTGGGGTGTATTACAATTCTTAATTTATTATAAGATGTATCAAAAATATTTTTTGCTTCAATTAACTCATAAATTTTGTTTATCATTGTAGCTGAATCTACTGATATTTTTTTTCCCATTTTCCAGTTTGGATGTTTTAAAGCATTTTCTACTTTAATATTTTTAAATTTGTTTATTGGCATTTTATAAAATGGTCCACCAGAAGCGGTTAAATATATTTTTTCTATATTTTTGTAATCTTCACTTTTTAGGCCATACCATATTGAGAAATGTTCAGAGTCTACAGGTATAAATTTTGTACGATTTTTTTTAAGTTCTTTTTCAATAAGCTTCCACCCACATATAATAGACTCTTTATTAGCAATTGCTATTTTTTTTGTAAATTTTATAATTTTTAAAGTTGGGTTTAACCCATCGATACCAACTATAGAGCTCATAACATAATCAATTTTTGTTTTCAAAATTTTATTTAATTTATTAAAAGTGTTAAAAAAAGTAATATTCGATTTAAGTTTTCTTTTTTTTAACAATTCAAAATTTTGTGGGTCAGTTATAATAACATTCTTAACATTAAATTTTTTTGCTTGTTTTAACAATGTTTTATAGTCTTTGTTGGCTGCTAAAAGAACAACATCAAATTTTTTTTTATCTTTTTCAATTATTTTCAATAAAGTTTTACCAATTGAGCCTGTAGATCCCAGAATTGCAATTCTTAATTTTTTCATAAAATTTTAGTTGATAAATAAATAATGGGATAAGCAAATATCATACCATCAATTCTATCTAGTATGCCTCCATGACCAGGAATAATTTTGCCTGTATTTTTTACTTTTGATATTCTTTTAAAAAAAGAAATAATCAAATCCCCAATTTGACTAATAAAAGATATGCACAAAACAACAATCATGATATTTTTTTCTAAAGGGTATTCTGCATTTGATAACGAGAAAATATTTAAATTACTTAAAAACAAACTTGCCGCAAGTAAGGACAATATAAACCCACCTAGCATACCTGCATAAGTTTTATTAGGACTAATTTTTGTAATTTTTGGTCCTTTTAATATTTTTCCAAAAACGTACCCACCTACATCAGTTGAGATACATGTAATAATAATTAATAAAAATAAAAAATAACTACTTTCATTTCTTAAAAAATAAAAAGTGTAAAAAGAAAAAATTATAAATATAAAACCAGGTATATGATAAACTCTATTTGAACTTAAAAAATGCCACTCATATAAAGTTATTAATAAAATTACTAGAATAAAAAAATTAAAAAAAAAAGAGCCTTTTAAAATAAAAAAAAAGGCTACAGGAACTATTATAAATGAACTTAAAATTCTTATAAAAAATTCTTTGTGCATTATATATTTCCAAAATTTCTTCTAATATTTTTAAATTTTTTAATTATTTTATTATAATCTTCTTCTGTAAAATCAGGCCATAATTTTTTTACAAAAAAGATCTCTGAATATGCTAATTGCCATAATAAGAAATTGCTCAATCTATTTGTATCGCCTGTTCTTATTAAGATATCTGGATCAGGGATATTTTTTGTTAATAAATATTTTTTAAAATTTTCTTCATTTATTTTATTTTTATTTTTACAGATTCCTTTTATTGCATTAATTATTTCAGTTTTAGATCCATAATTTAAGGCTAAATTAATTTGCAATTGTTTATTTTGAGATGTTTTTTTTTCTGATTGTATTAGTAAATAATTTAATTTTTTTGGAAATTTTTTAAATCCTATTATTTTTAATTTAATTTTTTGTTTGTGTAATGCCTCAATTCTATTAATTAAAAAATTTTCTAACAAACTAAACAAATAATTTACTTCTTTCTTTGGTCGTTTCCAATTTTCTGTAGAAAAAGCATAAAGTGTTAGAAATTTTATTTTATTTTTAATTGTCTCTTTAATAATTTTTTCAACAATTTTTAGTCCAGCTTTATGTCCTGCATTTCTTGATTTTTTATGTATAATCCCCCATCTTCCATTACCATCCATGATAATGGCCACGTGATTTAAAGGGTTCATATGGTCATTATTTCTTTTTCTTTTGAGGAAACTTTTTCATCTACCGAATTTATATGCTCGTCTGTAATTGTTTGAACTTTTTTTTCATGAGATTTTTCATCATCTTCACCAATTTCTTTTGATTTTAAAAGTTTTTTTAAATCCTCATTAGCTTCTCTTCTAATATTTCTAATCGATACTTTGCATTTTTCTCCAATAGATTTAATCATTTTTTTTAATTCAGTACGTCTCTCTTCATTGAGTTCTGGAACAGGTAATCTAATTAATTGACCATCTATTTGAGGGTTTAAACCTAGATCGGATTTTTGTATTGCAGCATCAACTAATGTTACATTGTTGGCATCCCAAACTTGTATATTTATCATTCTTGGTTCTGGGGTTGTTATACTTCCAATTTGATTAATTGGCATTTTTTGTCCATAAACATCTACCTTAATAAGATCAAGCATTGACGCATTAGCTCTTCCTGTTCTTAATGAAGAAAGCTCTTTAGAGAACACCTCAATGGCTTTATCCATTTTAAGGCTGTATGATTTCTCATCAAACATTTATTCTCCAATCTTTATTCTATAAAACTCTTTAATTTTTAAATCAGCTATAGAAAGTTCTTTTAATACATCTTTAACTTTCTTTTTAGGCTCCATTACCCAAGCTTGTGTTAAAAGAGCATTTTCCTCTTTAAATTTATTCATTTTACCTAAGCTTATTTTTTTTGCAATATCATCTGGTTTTCCTGAATTTTTTAATTCTTCAGCAACTAACTCTTGTTCTTTATCAATAATTGCCTGATCTATAGAAGATGACTCTAGAGCTAATGGGTTTGATGCAGCTATATGCATAGATAATTGTTTGCTGAATGTTTTAACTGTGTCAGAATTATCTTTAGTATCCAATGAAACCATTACAGCTAACTTTGCAACATTATCTTTTACAACAGTATGAAGATAATGATTGTTTACACCATCAGAATTTTTAATTGTTTTAGCTTTACCAATAGTGATTTTTTCACCAATTTTTGCAATCAAAGCAACCAAATTATCATCAACTGTTTGACCATTTTTCATTTTAGCTGATTTTAAATCTTCAACATTTGAATTGTTATCATTATTTAATTCCCCTAGTTCTTTAACAAAGGAAATAAAATCATCATTTTTTGCAACAAAATCAGTTTCACAATTAACTTCTATCACAGAAGTTTTGCTATCATCTCCACTAACTACAACAACTCCTTCTTTTGCGTCTCTAGACATTTTTTTGGATGCTTTTGAAATTCCTTTCACTCTTAAAATTTCAATTGCCTTATCTAAATCTCCATTTGACTCTTTAATAGCTAAGTTACAATCTTTAAAACCAGCACCAGTAGCTTCTCTAAGTTTTTTAACCTTTTCTATATCACTCATTAATTTAATTTCTCCTTATCTTCTTTAGAAAATTTTGAATCTAATTTTTCTCTATCTAGTTCTTGAATAGTTTTTGTTTTAGCTTCATCTTTAACTTTATCTTTTTTTAACTCAGGTGCAGGAATAGAACTTTTTGCACTATTAATTGTTTCTTTTATTAAATTACAATAGAGATCAATAGCTCTCCTTGCATCATCATTTCCTGGAATCGGATAATCAATATGATCTGGATTAGAATTACTATCTAAGATAGCAATGATTGGTATTCCTAGTTTAGCAGACTCAGCAATAGCTAAAGATTCATAATTTGTATCTATTACAAATACTAAATCGGGAACTTTTTTCATTTCAGCTATACCACCCAAAGATCTTTGGAGCTTATCTTTTTTAACACTCATTTTTAAAAGCTCTTTCTTTGTAAAGCCTCTATTTTCTGCTGCTAAATCAGTTTCTAATTTTTTTAATTTTTTGATTGAGTTTGAAATTGTTCCCCAATTAGTTAGCATCCCACCTAACCATCTATAATTAACAAAATATTGATCTGTTTCTTTTGCTACTTCAGCTATAGCCTCAGAAGCTTGCTTTTTTGTAGATACAAATAAAATTTTTCCATTATTTGAAATAGTTTCATATACTTTTTCCAAAGCTACTTTTGTTAATTCAAGAGTTTGAGTTAGGTCTATAATGTGTATAGAGTCTCTTTTTCCAAAAATATATTTTTTCATTTTTGGATTCCATCTTAAAGTTTTATGCCCAAGATGAACGCCTGCTTCTAATAATTGTTGAATTGTAACGTTAGGTATTTTCATATTTATTCCCGGTTAAGCCACCACAGTAATTTCCAATTAAGGACCGGAGGTATAAAACCAACAACTGTGTGCGTGTTAATTAATTTATGAAGTATTTACAAATATTTACTATATTTAACAAGTGATTATTTAGTTAATTATGGCTTGGATTTCTTGATTTCTTAAGAGATTTAAGTTTTTCCTGTCAATTTTACGAGTTTTTTTTAATCTAAATTTGATAATATTCTCTCCAGAATTAAGATTAATATTTACAATTGTTTTACCCTCACCTTCTAAAATTGTAGATATTTTTTCAATTTCTAGCTTAGATTTAATTTCGAATGAAACCTCATTTATAGGACTATTAAATAAATCTTTAAGAGAAGCTATTTTTTGGACATTAATTCTAGTAAGTCGATTTTCATCATTAGAAATATTTTTAAATAATGTTAAAATAAGGGAGTTACCCTCTTTCAAAATTTCTCTATTTAATTCTAATACATCTGAGAAAATAAAAAGTTCAAATACACTTGATAAATCTGTTAATTTTAAAACAGCATAAGAATTTCCCTTTGCAGTTTTTCTTTCTTGAAGCTTCAAAAGTGTTGCGGCTATATTAGAGTCTTTTAAATCTTCTTTTGAAATAAAACTTGAATAATCTGTTATTTTATAATCATTAAAAATCTCCGTAAACTGATTTAATGGGTGGTCTGAAATAAAAAAACCTACTGCTTCAAATTCTTTAGATAATCTTTCTTCAAATTTCCAATCTTCAGTTTTAATTAAAATATCATCCTTCGCATTTTCATCTTCAGAGAATAAATCAATCTGATTAGCATATTTATTATCAAATATATTTTTACTTTTAGCTATAATTGAAGGAATAGAATTATACAAAGCTTGTCTATTTGAATTTAATTTATCAAAAGCACCTGCTTTAACTAAACCTTCTAATTGAAGTTTATTTATATCTTTTGGATTTACCCTATTTATAAAATCATGAATTGACTCAAATTTTCCATTTAAATTTCTTTCTTCAACTATATTTGATATTGCCTCATAACCTACAGCTTTAATTCCTCCCAATGCGTAATAAAATTTATCATCAATTGTTCTAAAATCTGCAAAACATTCGTTTATATCTGGACGGACAACTTCAATATTTAATCTTTTTAATTCTTCGTAAAATTCACTTAACTTATTTTGATTAGATATATCCATAGTCATTGATGCTGCAATGAACTCTTTTGGATAATATGTTTTTAAAAATGCAGTTTGGTAAGAAATAATTGCATACGCAGCAGCATGGCTTTTATTAAAGCCATATTCAGCAAATGGTTCAATTTTTAAAAAAATTCCAGCAGCAACATCTTTTGCTATTCCATTTTTAACAGCCCCAGCAATAAACCCTTGTTTCTGTTTTTCAAGTTCTGCTCTTTTCTTTTTACCCATTGCTCTTCTTAAAAGATCAGCTTGTCCTGCTGTAAATCCTGATAATTTTTGTGCAATCTGCATTACCTGTTCTTGATATATAATTACACCATAAGTTGGTTTTAAAATATCTTCTAGAAGTGGGTGTAAATAATCTGGTTTTTGCTTTCCATGTTTACAATCATTATATGTTGGAATGTTGCTCATCGGTCCTGGTCTATAGAGGGCAACTAATGCAATAATATCTTCAATATGATTTGGTTTCATTTGAATTAAGGCTTCTCTCATACCAGCACTTTCAATTTGGAATAAGCCAACTGTTTTACCTGTAGACATTAGATCAAAAACTTTTTGATCTTCGTAACTTATTTTTTCTATATCAAAATCTTTAGTTTTTTTTCTTACAAGTTTTTGTGTATTGTTAATTACTGTAAGTGTTTTTAAACCTAAAAAATCAAATTTTACTAAACCTGCATTTTCTGCTGAGTACATATCGAATTGAGTAGATGGTAACAATAAATCTGAGGTAACATCTTTGTATAAAGGAACAACTTCAGTGAGTTTTTTATCTGCTATTACCACTCCAGCTGCATGTGTTGCTACATTTCTATTTAGACCCTCTAATTTTAGTGAGAGATCTGTAAGTTTCTTTACCCTTGGATCATCATTTATAAGTTTTTGTAATCGTGGCTCCCCAGCAATGCACTGAGTTAAATTTTGTGGTCTAGATGGATCAAAAGGTATCATCTTAGATATGCTATCAACAAATCCATATGCTAGTCCCAAAACTCTTCCAACGTCTCTAATTACCATTCGAGCTTTTAATTTACCAAATGTTATAATGTGAGCTACACTGTCTTTATATTTTGTAGTTAGATACTCAAAAACTTGATCTCTTTTATCCTCGCAAAAATCTATATCAAAGTCTGGCATTGAAATTCTATCTGGATTTAAAAATCTTTCAAAAATAAGATTAAATTTTATTGGATCGACGTCCGTAATTGACAAACACCAAGCAACTAATGAACCAGCACCTGAGCCTCTTCCAGGACCTACAGGGATATCGTTATTTTTAGCCCATTTAATATAGTCAGCAACTATAAGAAAATAACTAGAATATTTCATTTCTGTAATAATAGAAAGTTCATGATTAAGCCTGTTCTTATATTCTCTATAAGAATTGTTATTTTCTAAATCTTCATCAGTTAAATTAAAGATCTTATTGAATTTGACTTTTAATCCTTCTATGGAATCTTTTTTTAAAATTTCATCTGCATTTCCATCTTTATCGCTACTAATATTAGGCAATATTGGGTTAGAAAATAATGGTCT
>CACBGU010000007.1 GCA_902538885.1 uncultured Pelagibacteraceae bacterium | reverse complement strand
AATATTTAAAATCAAATTTTCTCTCTTTTTTTAAAAAAATTAGATAAATAAAAAGAAGACCAATAGAAATTAGTAAATAAATAAATAGATATTTTGATAAAAAACCAAAAGCTGCAAAAAGACCTAATAAAAAACAATCTGAAAACTTTATTTCTTTACCATTATATATTTTCCAAGAATAATAAACTGTTAAAGACCAGAAGGGTAATTGACATACATTTACGTTAAATTCTGGAGTGGTGAAGTTATAAAAATAAATTCCTTCAATTAATAGTACAGAAATTAAACCTAATAATTTATTGTTAAATATTTCATTTGAAAATTTAAAAACATAATAAAAAGATATAATTACAAAAATTTGACTTAATAAATAATAAACCCAATCTTGTGGTCCAAAAATTTGATAAAAAACTTCAGTAACAAAAGCACTCATTGGTGGGTGTTTATTAAATCCCCAATCTAAATTGCTTGCCCAAGCTAAAGCTTCGATTGTATCCAGTGGTAAATTATGATTTGTAATTGATGGAATCAGCGTCCAAAAAATTAGATGAGCTGTAACAAAAATATAAAAAACATTATTGATATTTTTGTTATTAATGGTCATTTACAAATATTTATATCAATTAAGCTTGCTTGACACCCCTAATTTGCTGAATATACTGCGAGCGATTAAATTTAAGCTATGCCAAAGACTGCTAAAGCAAAGAAAAAAGTATCAAAACCAAAAACTAAAGTTGTAAGTAAAGCAAAACCAACTGCAACTAAAGTTGCGCCCAAAGGTCCTGTAAAAATTTCAAAAACTTACGTTCCAAAAGATACTGAAAAATATATGTGTGAAAAACACAAAGTGTATTTCAGAATGAGACTAACTGAATGGAAAAAAGAACTAATCAAAGCTAATAATGAAGCTCTTTATAATGGTGGGATGGATGATAATAATATTTCTGCTGATATTGTTGATCAAGCGAACTCCTATATCGATAGCAACGTAGAAATGAAAGCAATTAACAGACAGATTAAATTAATATCTGAAATTGATAAGGCATTAAGAAGAATTAGAGAAGATACTTATGGATATTGTCTGGATACTGCAGAGCCAATTGGATTAAAAAGATTAATGGCAAGACCTGTTGCAAAATACACTATTGCAGCACAAGAAAAGCATGAAAAAGAGGAAAAAGTTCATGCAGATGATTAATTAAACTTTTGGAATTTTTGCTTCTTTATCCATAAAAGCATAACCTTTAACTACAGCCTCACGTTCAGCTATTTCTTGGTACCATCTAGACAAATTTTGATAATTTTTCAAACCAATATCATGCCATTCATGTCTTGCCATCCATGGCCATGTTGCAATATCAGCAATTGTATATTCAGGACCTGCAAGAAAATTAGATTCTTTTAATCTAGTGTCTAATTCTCCATAAATTCTTTTAGTAATTTTAAAATATCTTTCTTCCCCAAATTCACTTTTTCCTGGATTATAGTGATGAAACTGATGATGTTGACCAATCATTGGACCTACAGTTCCCATTTGAGCCATCAACCATTGATTAATAACCAGTTTATCTTTTTCATTATAAAATTTTCCGCTTTTATCACCTAGATACATCAAAATTGCACCTGACTCGAAGATGCTTTTGTTGTTCTCATGATCAATGATGACAGGAATTTTTCCAAATGGGCTAATTTTTATATAATCTGGTTTAAACTGTTCATCTTTACCTAAATTAACTTTGGTTACTTTGTACTCGTAACCAATTTCTTCAAGCATAATACTTATTTTCCATCCATTAGGAGTATTGGCAGAAAAAAGTTCTATCATTTTTTAATTCCAAGTCTTTCTTGTGCAGCTTTAGAAGTTGTTGTGAATTCAAATCTTAATTTTTCATCTGGTTTAGCATATTTAAAACAGCCTCTTGCTGCCAATGCACCCTCATGGAAACCTGATAGAATTAATTTTAATTTTCCTGGATAAGAACAAATATCACCTATTGCAAAAATTCCACTTACATTCGTTTCAAAGTTTTCGGTATTTACCTGAACAGTTTTTTTATCAATATTTAATCCCCAATCTAAAATAGGGCCAAGTTGCATAATCAAACCAAAAAAACCTAACACGTAATCAGATTTAATCTCTTTAATTTCACCTTCATCATGTTTTATTTTTACAGATTCAATTTTTTTGTCTCCTATAACTGAATCCATTTGATACTTTGTATATAAATTTAATTTTCCTTGATCATTAAGATCTTTTACTTTTTGAACACTTGCTTCTGCTCCACTAAAACCATCTCGTCTATGTATTAAATTTACTTTAGATGTATTTGATAATTCAATTGCCCAATCTAAGGCTGAGTCTCCTCCACCAAAAATTGAAATAGATTTATCTTTAAATATTGATTTATCTTTAATTGAATAAAATAAAGAATTTCCCTCAAATTTTTCACATTCTTTTACTGAAAATTTTCTTGGCTCAAAAGAACCAACACCACCAGCTATAACGATAGCCGCAACATCAAATTCAACTCCACCTGACGTTTTAACATGCCATCTATTTTGATTTTTTTTTAACTCTTCTACTCTTTCATTTAAATGAAATTTGACATTGAAAGGTTTAATTTGTTGTAAAAGATTATTAGTTAACTCCTCACCAGTACACTCTGGCACGGCTGGGATATCATAAATCGGTTTGTCAGGGTAAAGCTCGATACATTGACCGCCTGCTTTATCAAGATTGTCGACTATCTCACAACTCAATCCTATAATTCCAAGTTGATGAGCACAAAATAAACCTGTAGGCCCTGCTCCAATAATTAATACATCTGTTTTATTCATTTATCCTTGCTTTGATGGAATGTTTACTTCTAATCCATCCAGCTCATCTGAAACTATTAACTGACAACTCAACCTACTATTATTTTTTGGTTCAAAAGCCATATCAAGCATATCTTCCTCACCATCTTCTTTTGCTGGAAGCTTATCTAACCATTCTTCTTTGACATAAACATGGCAGGTGGCACACGCCATTCCACCTCCACAATCTGCATCAATTCCTGGAATATCATTTTGTATTGCGCCTTCCATTACAGTTAAACCGTTTTGAACATCGATCGTGTGAGTTTTGTTATCGTGAGTGTGATAAGTAATTTTTGCCATGCGTTATATATAGTTTCTTATCTAAATAGGACAAGTAAGTAAAATCATACTTAGTATATTTTTAAATATTTTGAGGTTCGGGTAGTTCTTTTTTTATAAAATAGCTTGTATCTTCTTTTTGTTTCATTAAGGCAGGAATAATTTCTTTATAAGCATCTATTAATCCATCATTTGGCTTTGGTAACTGATCTTTAATATGATGATGCAATTTGTCCAAGTTATATGATGGAACTGTTGGGAACATATGATGAGTTAAATGATATTCCATTTTCCAATACAAAAAGCTCAGTATTGGATTTAAATACATTTCACGTGAAGTAACCCTATGATCTTTAATGTTCCTTGCAAGTCCTGCATGCTGAGTAAATGCAACAATTTTATGTAAAGTTTTTCCGTAAAATTGTGGTAACACAAAATACAATAAAGGCATCCAAGAGGAAACTAGTATAGACCATAAAATAATTGAAAGCCAAATAGCAACATAAATTCTTGAAATAAAAATTGCTTTTGCTTGTACACTTTCTGGAATGCTATCTTGCATAACTTTGGTTTTAATTCCAAATGCATGCTGAATAATTTCAAAAGAAATGTGTTTTTTAAAAAACACTAAATCTAAAAAAGGAATAATATTTATGATAAATCTTTTTGGTGTTTCTTTTAAATCATTTCCATATTCAATTTCATGATCAAAAGGATTTTCTGTTGAATAAGTGTTTCCATGATGAACAAAATGTGTATATCTCCATCTTGTTGGTTCAAAGTTAGCCATGTAAGAAGAGATATAATAAAAAAATTCGTTTAAAAATTTCGATTGAAAAGCAGTTTTGTGGCCTGTCTCATGCCATAATGGATTAGAGAAAGAATAAATGTTTCCATAAACTAAAAACCAAAATACTGACCACCATGTACCCCAAGTTTGATAAGCTAAAATTCCAGTTATCAATAATAGTCCAAAAAAAACTGAAACATGTTGCAGTCCCTTTAAATCGGATTTCTTGGAAAGTTCTTTAAGGACTTCTTTATCAACTTGGCATTTGTGCCATTTTTCTAATTTAACATCCATAGCAAAGAATTATGTATAATTATTATACATAATTTTATTAAAGGTAAAAAAAAAGGGCAAGCACAAAATTGTACCTGCCCTTAATTTAAATTTTAAGTAAAACTACTTAGCTCTACCAGGTTGTTGCATAGCTGCTGCCCAAATGATCAGACCGAAAGCGATCTTGTTCAAGAAGTCAGCTGCGTTGTAAATCACGTTTAGTGAGTTAGCATCTACACCGCCTGTTAGGTAACCAAAAATGTAACCTAATGGGTAAATCGCCCAACCTACTGTAACGATCATTCTCATTGCACCAAAAGCAGTTACAAGTGATTTGTTACCACTTTTCGCTGCTCTCTTACCTGCTTCACCAGAGAATACTTCATATAAGATGTATACCCAACCAGCCATACCGATTATGAAACCAAGTGTAGCGTTGATGTATCCAGCTTCTCCTAAGTATCCACCTACTAGCATTACTAATGTACCAATCATTAGTCTCCAGAAAATTCCAGAGTCTGATTTGTTTACTGCTGCTAAAACAAAATAGAATTCTAACATCAATAATGGCACTGTAATTAACCAGTCAATGTATCTGTAAACTGTTGGTGACTCACCAGTCATGATCCATACTTCTCTCATATAAATGTAGTGTACGAATGCAATACCAGTTACTAGACCAGCAACAGTCATTGAAACTCTCCATCCAGCTGGAACCGAACTTCTTTCTAAGAAAAAGAATACAGTAGCAGCTAAACAAGCCATTGATACTAGCCAGAATGAAATTCCAACAAAGTCATCAGAGGCTAAAAGCACAGTTTCTGCGTTTGCTGCACCAGTTACGCCCATAAGAGCAACAACTGTAAGAGCAAACAATTTAAGTTTTTTCATAAAAAACTCCCTCTTCGTTAGTTTTTATTTTTTAGTTTATATAAACTAGACTTGAGTTACCCCAAGCCAAAGTTGTGGTTAGATAGCAAATTAAATTAGTTTTATGAAGACTTAATTACCACTAATAAGCATTGATTTTACTTAATTTTTAAAATTAAATACAATTTGTAAGTTAAAAATCAAAAAAAATAAGGAAATCGAATCAAATCTTTATGTCTTCTAAGTTTAATGAAATTTACCAAAATTCTATAAAGTACCCTGAAAAATTTTGGCAAGAAGCCTCTGAAGATATCTTCTGGTTCAAAAAACCAACTAAAATTTTAAATAAATCTAATCCACCTTTCTATAAATGGTTCGAGGATGGGGTTACAAACACATGTTATAATGCTTTAGACATCCACATTGATCAAGGAAGAGGTCAAAAAACAGCTTTAATCTACGATAGTCCTATTACAGGTAACAAAAGTCAGTTTACTTATGAGGAATTAAGATCGAAGGTCTCTAAGTTTGCTGGGGCATTGAAATCACAAGGAGCTAATAAGGGAGACCGGGTAATCATTTACATGCCAATGATCCCTGAAGCAGTGGTTGCTATGCTTGCTTGTGCTAGAATTGGTGCAATACACTCTGTTGTCTTTGGTGGATTTGCCTCAAATGAGCTTGCAAGTAGAATTGATGACAGTAAAGCAAAGTTATTAGTGACAGCTTCATGTGGTTTTGAGCCTGGAAGAACAGTTGAGTACAAACCACTTGTTGATGAAGCAATAAAAATAGCAAAACATAAAATTGAAAAGATGATTTTATTCCAACGACCTGGCCACGAGGTTAAATTAAATGCTCCAAATGAGGTCAGCTGGGAAGAAGTGGTCTCTAACGCCAAAGATGTCGACTGTGTGGAGATGAACTCGAATGAATTTGCATATATTTTATATACTTCAGGAACAACAGGAACACCCAAAGGCATTGTAAGGGACATTGGAGGTCACATTGTTGCTCTCAAATGGACAATGAAAAATATCTACAACATAGATGCTGATGATATCTGGTGGTCGGCAAGTGATATTGGTTGGATTGTAGGACACTCATACATTGTCTACGCTCCATTATTTAAAGGATGCACTACCGTTTTGTTTGAAGGTAAGCCTGTAGGAACTCCAGATGCAGGGGCTTTCTGGAAAATCATTTCAGATTATAAAGTAAAATCTCTTTTTACAGCTCCAACAGCTTTTAGAGCAATTAAGAAAGAAGATCCTGAGGGTAAATTTTTCTCAAAATATGATTTAAGTAGTTTTGAAAGCTTATTTCTTGCTGGAGAAAGGGCTGATCCAGATACAATTAAGTGGGCTGAGAATTTACTTAAAGTTCCTGTGATAGATCATTGGTGGCAAACAGAGACTAGTTGGGCTATTAGCTCAAATTGTACTGGTATTGAAATGATGGAAACAAAATATGGTTCAGCCTGCAAAGCTGTTCCTGGGTACGATGTAAAAATCATTAAACCAGACCAGTCATTAGCTAAACCAAATGAGATGGGAGACATCGTTGTGAAACTCCCGTTGCCTCCAGGAACATTTCCAACATTATGGAATGCAGATCAAAGATATAAAGAAAACTATATGTCAAATTATGAAGGATATTATCAAACATATGATGCAGGTCACATTGATGATGATGGTTATATTTGGATAATGTCTAGAACTGATGACATTATAAATGTAGCAGGTCATAGATTATCTACTGGTGCAATTGAAGAAGTATTATCTGAACATCAATCAGTTGCTGAATGTGCGGTACTTGGAATAGCAGATAAATTAAAAGGTCAATTACCTATAGGATTAGTAGTTTTAAAGTCTGGTGTTGATAAAGATAATGAGACCATATCAAAAGAATGTGTACAAATGGTTAGAGACAAAATTGGTCCAGTTGCTGCATTTAAAGTTGTTATTGTTATTAAAAGATTACCAAAAACAAGATCGGGAAAAATTTTAAGAGGGACTATAAGAAAAATTGCTGATGGTGTTGAATATAAAGTACCTCCAACAATAGATGATCCTGCAATTTTAACAGAAATAAAAGAAGATTTAATTAATCACAAAATCCTGAACAATGGTTAAAACTTATATTTTTTTAATCGCAGCAATATTTTGTGAAGTTGCTGGAACAATGCTACTTCCTGTCTCACAAAACTTCACAAAACTTATACCAACACTTGCTCTATCTGCTTTTTATCTTACAGCATTTTATCTATTAACTTTTGTGGTTAATAAACTTCCAATAGCAATTGTGTATGCAACATGGAGTGGATTAGGAATTTTTACTATAGCAATCCTTGGATATATATTTTTTAAACAAACTTTAGCTTGGCAAGCAATTGTTGGCTTATTCCTAATTGTAATTGGTGTGATACTTGTAAATAGTTTTACCGGAAAGCTTAACTAAACTGTAAAGGTGTACCATCAGGATCACCTAAAATTTTTCCATCCTGCATTTTGATTTTACCTGCAATAATTGTGTGCGTTGGTGTTCCTTTAAATTTAAATCCGTTAAATGGTGACCATTTACATTTACTTTCTATATTTTCATTTTTAATTTCAATAGTTTTGTTCATATCTACAATTGTAAAGTCGGCATCATAACCTTCTTTAATAAATCCTTTGTTTTTTATTCCAAAAATCTTTACTGGATTTTCACAAACGAAGTTCATCAGTTGATTAAGAGATAATTTTCCATCATTTATGTGATTTAACATTACAGGCATTAAAGTTTGAACTCCTGGCATTCCCGATGGGGTATTTGGATACACCTTATCTTTATTTTCTTTTAAGTGAGGAGCATGATCAGATCCAATAGTATCATTAAAATTATTTCTTACTCCATACCATAATCTATCGTAATGAGATTTATCTCTTAATGGTGGGTTCATCTGAGCATAAGTTCCAAGCTTTTCATAACAATCTGGAGCATAAAGAGTTAAATGCTGGGGAGTAATCTCAAATGTAATGTTTCCTTTGTGTTGTGAAAGAAAATCAATTTCTTCTTTTGTTGTAATATGAAGTACATGAGCTTTTTTATTATGCTTTTCAGCAATTCGAACAATTCTTCTAGTAGATGCTATAGCACATTCTGCACTTCTCCAAACTGGATGGGTATGAACATCACCCTCTTTTATTAATTTCTTATTAACATTTAAAATTGCCTCATCTTCAGAATGAACTGCTACTACTTTTGAAGCATTTTGAAAAACCTTATCTATATCATCCTCTTCAGCAACCAATAAATTACCAGTTGAAGATCCTGCAAAAAGCTTAATTCCACAACAACCTTCCAAACCCTCTAGACTTGCTAAATCACCCGCATTGTCTGCTGTTGCTCCAAAGTAAAAAGCATAATTGCAATACATTCTATTTTTAGCTAGATCTAATTTTCTTTGAAATTCTTTCATATTGGAAGTTGGGGGATTAGTGTTTGGCATTTCAAATACACTTGTAATGCCTCCTGCAATTGCTGCTCTACTCCCTGAATGGAGATCTTCAGTATCTGTAGATCCTGGTTCTCTAAAATGTGTTTGAGTATCTATGCAACCAGGTAATACTGTATGACCTTTTGCATTGATTGTCTCTTTTGCTTCTTCTGAAATTTGTCCAATCTGCTGAATTTTTCCGTCTTTTATAGCAACATCAATATCTTTTAATTCACCATCGATGTAACATTGTCCATTCTTAATTATAAGATCTAACATTTTAAGAAATTGTTATTATATTACAATTTATAATTAATCAATTATGAATATAAAAAACGTTTATATTTTAGATGATAGAGCAATTCTTTATATTAATGGAGAAGATGCAAAAGAGTTTCTTCAAAATCTTATCAGTAACGACATAAACAAAGTAAGCGATGTAAATAGTTGTTTTAGTTCATTACTTACACCACAAGGTAAATATTTATATGAATTTAT
The DNA here is from genome assembly GCA_902538885.1 of uncultured Pelagibacteraceae bacterium. GTDB lineage: Bacteria > Pseudomonadota > Alphaproteobacteria > Pelagibacterales > Pelagibacteraceae > Pelagibacter. The sequence continues at coordinate 49,781 of CACBGU010000007.1, read as the reverse complement.
AATCGTTAAACATAAATCAGGATATATTTTGGATTGTGAAAAACCTCAGGCAGAGGAGTTATTCAAACAATTATCCTTGTATAAACTTAGATCAAAAGTTGAAATTCTCAATTTAAGTAATGAATTTGTTGTTGCAGCATTTTCTCGTGAAAAATTCTTAACTTTTGATGAAGCAAAAGATCAACCTGGTTACACAATTAAATATAGAGAAGATCCAATTTTTTTAGATCCAAGAAATAAGGAATTGGGTGCTAGATTAATTATTAATCTAGAAAAACTTTATTTATCTCTAAAAAAACTAGATCTTCACGATGCAAATCTAAAAGAATATTATGCATTAAGTCATAGCCTTGGAATAGTTCCAAAAGATTTAAATAAATTAAAAGACAAATTGTTTGGTATTGAATGTAATTTTGAAGAACTAAATGGAATTGATTTCAAAAAAGGCTGTTATGTCGGCCAAGAAAATACAGCGCGAATTAAATTAAAGAACAAGCTTTCAAAAAGATTATTTCCAATAACTGTAATTAATGGAAAACTGCACGAAGGTGAAAGTATTTATAATAATGAAACTGAAATAGGTAAGGTTTTAATTGATAGTGACTACCCTTTTGCTTTAATTAAATACTTAAACGAAAACTTTGATGAAAAAGCAAATTTTAAAACTAAAGAAGCTTCAATAAATATCAATAAACCTGATTGGATAAAAAACTAATTTTTTTATTTAAATAAATAAACAATCATTAAAATAATAAAAACTACAATAATCCATATACTGAGATTTTTAAGAAATTGCTTTAATTGCGAATTTGATTGTAAAAAACTTGGTAGAACTAAAATTAAAACTCCAATCATAAATATTACTGAAAGCAATTTATCCATCAAAAACTCCTCTATAAAATTCATTTTGGTGCGGTCGGAGAGACTCGAACTCTCATGGACTGGGTCCACACGGCCCTCAACCGTGCCTGTCTACCAATTTCAGCACGACCGCGATATGTCCCATAATAAATGAATGACAATTATGTTTCAAATTGGTAAAAATCTTCATGGAATTTACACAAGAAGTACGTAAAGCGACAGATCCTATTTATCAAAAAATTTCTAAAGTAATGCCTGAAATTGAATGGTCAGTTCATGCTCCGTACATTCATAAAATAAATAAATTAAAAAAAGAGAAGAATGCCGTAATTCTTGCTCACAACTATCAAACACCAGAAATTTATCATGGTGTAGCAGATTTTTCTGCGGACTCTCTTGCACTAGCAATTGAAGCTTCAAAAACTTCAGCTGATATTATTTTAATGGCTGGGGTGCATTTCATGGCAGAAACTGCAAAATTAATGAGCCCTAATAAAAAAGTCATTCTTCCTGATATGGATGCTGGCTGTTCTTTATCGTCATCTATTACAGGTAAAGATGTTAGGCTATTAAAAGAAAAATACCCAGGCGTTCCTGTTGTATCTTATGTTAATACATCTGCAGAAGTTAAGGCGGAAACAGATGTTTGCTGTACATCTGCAAACGCAGTTAAAATAGTTAAATCACTTGGGGTAAAAAGAGTAATATTTTTACCTGATGATTACTTGGCTAAATATGTTGCCTCTCAAACTGATGTTGAAATTATTTCTTGGAAAGGAATTTGTATTGTCCATGATCAATTTAATAAAAAAGAAATAGAGGATATAAGAAAAAATAACCCGGGAATTAAAATTATTGCACACCCAGAATGTCCTCCTGATGTAATTGAAGCAAGTGATTTCGCTGGATCAACATCTGGAATGATAAAATATGTAAAAGATAATCAACCAAAAAAAGTAATGATGGTTACTGAGTGTTCAATGAGTGATAATATCCAAATAGAAAATCCAAATGTAGACTTTGTTAAACCATGTAATATGTGTCCTCATATGAAAAAAATTACACTTCCAAAGATATTAGATTGTTTAGAGAACGAAACTGGTGAAATTATTATGGACAAAGAAACAATTGAGAAAGCCAGAATATCCGTAGAGAGAATGGCAGCAATTGGCAGATAATTAAGTGTCAAAAATAAAACTAAGCAAAGAATTTATCAAAAGTACTGTTAAGCTAGCATTAAACGAAGATCTTTATCCTTCAGGAGATATTACTTCAAGTTTAATTAAAGATGATAAAATTGTAACAGTTAAATTAATTGCAAATCAAAGTGCAATTATTGGAGGATTGTTATTTGCTAAACAAACTTTTAAATTAATTGATGATAAAATAAAAATCATTATTAAGAAAAAAGATGGTTCTAAAGTTAAAAAAGGAAATTTAGTAGCATTAATTAAAGGTAATGCAAAAAATATTCTAATCGCTGAAAGAGTAGCTTTAAATTTTTTGTCTCATATTTCTGGTATAGCAACTAAAACAAATAAATTTGTTAAACTAGCAGGAAAAAAAACTAAAATTTGTTGCACAAGAAAAACAATCCCAAATTTAAGAGTAATCCAAAAGTATGCTGTAAAATTAGGTGGTGGCACAAATCATAGATTTAATTTAAGTGATGAATATCTGATTAAAGATAACCACATAGCTAGCTCAGATTTAAAAACTTTGGTCTTAAAGGCAATAAAAAATAAAAAAGGAAAAAAAATTACAGTTGAGGTTGATACAATTAAACAACTTAAATCAATATTAGGTCTAAAATTTAATACTGTTCTGCTTGATAATATGAGTATTAAAAATTTAAGAGATGGTGTTAAAATTGCTAAAAATCATTATGAAACTGAAGCCTCAGGCAATGTTACTTTAGAAAAAGTAAAAAGAATTGCTTCTACTGGAGTAAATAGAATTTCTGTTGGCAGTATTACACACAGCGCTGCTGCAATTGACTTTAAGTTAGAAATTTAATTCACAAACTTTGATAGATCTGGCTTAAAATAGTTAGGACCTTTCATGACTTTTCCAGACTCATTGTAAATTGGTTTTCCATTTTCATCTAATTTGCTCATATTTGAATTTTGGACCTCATCAAAACATTTATCCAAATCAATTCCAAAGGCGTGCCCTGCTCCATAAGTTACATATAATATGTCTGTTAGTGCATCAGCTACTTCCAATAAGTCCTTATTATTCATAGCTTCTGTAAGTTCCTCTAATTCCTCTTTTATTAGATCTATCCTTAATTTATTTATTTTATCAGTGCTAAATGATGGTTTTGTTTTTACTTCCTGACCAAAAGTTTTCATGAAAGTACCTACTTTACTAAAATTCGACATAATGCTCCTGTATGTTTTTAAAAAATTATTGTATGTTAACAATTATTTGTTACTTAAAATTTAATCAATGAAATTAAGAAAAGAATTTGACAGTATTGGAAGCATAAATGTCCCAGATGATAAATATTGGGGTGCATCTACTCAAAGATCCAATAAGTTTTTTAATATAGGTAAAATATTAGTTAATATTTCGATCATTAAAGCAATTGCAATTATCAAAAGATCAGCAGCAATAGTGCACTCTAAGGATAAGCTGATTGACAGCAGAGTTTCTAAAGCAATCATCAAAGCATCTGACGAAGTAATTAAGGGTAAATTAGATGAAAATTTTCCTTTAAAAGTTTGGCAAACAGGTTCTGGTACACAAACAAATATGAATGTAAATGAGGTTGTTGCCAACAGGGCAATAGAAATTTTAGGTGGTAAAAAAGGTACTAAAAAACCAGTTCATCCAAACGATCATGTAAATAAATCGCAATCTACAAATGATGTTTTTCCAACAGCAATGCACATCTCTATCGCCGAACAATCAATCAGTAAAATGCTACCAAGCTTAAAAATTTTAGAAAAAGAGTTAAAAAGAAAATCTAGAGAATTTAAAAATATCGTAAAAATTGGAAGAACTCATTTGCAAGATGCAACTCCATTATCATTGGGACAGGAATTTTCAGGATATCATTTTCAAGTTAAAAAAAGTATTGAAAGAATAGAATATGCGTTAAAAGAAATATTATTTCTAGCTCAAGGTGGTACGGCGGTAGGTACAGGAATAAATTCAAAGAAAAATTTTGACAAGAAAATTGTTAAAGAAATTGCTAAATTTACAAAAATTAAATTTAAACCAGCGCCTAATAAATTTGCTGAGCTTGCTGCCCATGATGCAATTGTAAATTTTTCGGGCACTTTAAATACTTGTGCAGTAGCATTAATGAAAATATCTAATGATATTCGTTTCTTAGGTTCTGGTCCAAGAGCTGGATACGGAGAATTAATCTTACCTGAAAATGAACCAGGATCATCTATAATGCCAGGTAAAGTTAATCCAACACAATGTGAAGCTGTAACAATGGTTTGTGTAAAAGTTATTGGCAATCATAATGGTATAACTATGGCGGGATCTCATGGTCATTTTGAACTAAATGTTTTTAAACCCTTAATTGCTCATAACATCTTACAATCAATCGACTTGATTGCTGACAGCACAAAAAATTTTGCCCTTTACTGCGTCAAAGGAATAAGAGCTAATAAAAAAAAAATCCAAGAACATCTAGATAATTCACTTATGTTAGTAACTGCTTTAGCCCCACATATTGGTTATGATAATGCGGCAAAGATAGCAAAAACTGCACTCAAAAATAATACTACTTTAAAATATGAAACTTTAAAAACAGGGTTAATTAAAGAAAAAGATTACAATAAGATAGTTAATCCTAAAAAGATGATCTATCCAGCATAACTCTTGATTGCCTCATTTAATAAGTTCTTAAAATAAATTTTGTTTTGTAAATCATTTTTTTTTAAAATTACTTTACTTAAAATTTTATTAATATTCTCATTAATTTTGTTATCAATTTTAATATTATTTAATGCAGCTATTTTTTTATCGAAATTATAGGTAAAATTTAAATCTATTTGATCTATTTTATTTCTATAATTTTTAGGTGTTAAAAGAAATTTATATACCTCTTTATAATCTTTAACGTTTATTTTTAGTTTTCCATCCAAAATTAATTCTCCATCTCTAACGAAAATTAAGCTTTCCAATAATTCAAAATTTACAAAATTCCTCCATTCAAATTTTGTATTATCTGTGTCAATAAATCCATCTTGAATTTTTGAATTTAAATTTATATTTCCAAAATCAGCATTATTATAAACGTTGTCTGCATTTATAGTTAATTTAAAATCAATATTTTTACTGTTAAATATTTCAGTTTTTAAAAGTTGAGCAATTATAGCATTAGAACCAAATAAGTAATTTAAATTTATTTCAGCTGATATGCCCTTTAAATTTGCATAAAAGGGTTTAAAATTAAAGTTTCCTTTATAAGAGGAGCTTGGTTGATCTATTTTATCAAAAATATGAAAATCAAATGAATTTTTTTCAATTTTATACTCTACAAGTCTTTTTATTTTATTTAAATTAAACTTTGATTTACCAACTTTTTTATCATTCTCAAAGATTAACTCATTTTCAATATTAAGTTTTAATAAATTAAGATTAATTGTAGATAAAAATCTCTTGTTATCTTCATCAAAAAAAGACTCTACTGAAAAAGGAATATTAAATATTTCATTTTCTGAATAGAAAATATTTTTTAATTCTTTTGAATGAAAATAATATTTCATTTTAAAAATTTTAGTTATAAACAAAACTTCATCCTTTATATTTTTAAAAAAAATATTGCTGTTATTAATTTTTATGTCTCCAGCTTGGAAACTTCTGTTTAATAGCTGAACAAAGAAATTATAATTATTTGCGTTTAAATAGAAATTAGCATTTTTTAAAATTAAATCTCTTACTTCTATATTTTTTAAAGAAAGAAAATCGTCGAATGAAATAAAAATTTTTAATTTACTAATTTTTGAAATTTCTTTTTGATTTTTAAGAATTTTAGAGTCTGTGATTACAAAATGGGGTTTGGGAAAAATATTGTATTTTATATTTTTAGAAAATTTAAAATTTAAATCAAATTTACTTTGGAGGTCATTTTTCAGCACTTTTGCAATATCATTTTTATTGTAAAAAGTGGGTATTAATAAATAAGAAATAAAAATAACAAAAAGTGCGACAAAAGTTAAAATTATTTTATTATTTTTAGATAAATAGCTTAGATTCTTAAAATTTAACTTGTTTAAATTTTTTTCTAAAAGATTATTAATAAAATTATTAATGTTTTTTAAATGTTTTACAAAAAAATTTGTTTTACTCATAACAATCAAGAAGTCTTATAAAGGATTATTTTAAATGATAAACAAAGATTATTTAAAAAATTTAAATGATGCCCAAAAAGAAGCTGTTCTTCATCTAGATGGTCCACTTTTGATTGTAGCTGGGGCCGGATCAGGAAAAACAAAAGTTTTAACTTCTAGAATTGCTAACATTATTAAAGAAAAAAAGGCATTTCCAAATCAAATCTTAGCAGTAACATTTACTAATAAAGCTGCTAAAGAAATGCAAATTAGAGTAAGCAAAATACTTGGCTCTAATGCAATCGGACTTTCATGGCTAGGCACGTTTCATTCTATATGTGCAAAATTATTACGAAAACATGCTTCTGCAGCAAACCTTAATTCCAATTTTACTATAGTAGACACAGATGATCAGATCAGACTTATAAAAAACATTTGCAAGGCTGAAAATATTGACATCAAACAATTGTCTCCAAGATTTATATTAGCAATAATTGATCGTTGGAAAAATAAAGGATTTTATCCAAATGAAGTAGTAATAAATAAAAAAGATCTTTATGAAAAAACAATTCTTCCACTATATAAAATTTATCAACAAAAATTAACTGACTTAAACTCTTGTGACTTTGGTGATCTTATATTGCATGTTGTTAAAATTTTAGAATTCAATTCAGACATTAGGGAAATATATTCAAAAAATTTTAAATATATCCTTGTTGATGAATATCAAGATACTAACTTTATACAAAGTAAATGGCTTAATCTATTATCAGAAAAAAATAAAAATATTTGCTGTGTTGGAGATGATGACCAATCAATTTATAGCTGGAGAGGAGCAGAGATTAAAAATTTTTTAGAATTTGACCAAGTTTATGAAAATACAAAAGTAATTAGATTAGAACAAAATTATAGATCCTCGCAAAATATTTTAACAGTTGCCTCAAATCTTATTTCTAATAATCAAAATAGAGTTGGTAAAACATTAATCACAACTATGGATGAAGGTGATTTAGTTAAACTAAACTGTTTTAAAAATGGTAAAGATGAAGCAGTTGGAATTTCAGACGAAATAGAGAAAAATATTAAAAAAAAATTTTCTTATAATAATATCGCAATCCTTGTGAGAGCTATTTTTCAAACACGTGAATTTGAAGAACGTTTCCTAAAAATTGGTATGCCTTATAGAATATTAGGTGGCACAAAGTTTTATGAAAGAGCTGAAATAAAAGACTGTGTAGCTTATCTAAGATTGATTAACCAAGAAAAAGATGATCTTGCTTTTGAAAGAATTGTTAACAACCCTAAAAGATCAATAGGAGATAGTACCTTAAAAAATATTCATGAATTTGCTAAGGAGAATAATTTAAATTTAGAAAGAGCTTCTATAAAAATGCTTGAGCAAAATTTAATCAAACCAAAAGCTAAAATTGGTTTAAATTTATTTATAAACTCTCTAAGTAAATGGAGAGATGATATAATAATCAAAAAATTAAACCATATAAAATTATTACAAATTGTCTTAGACGAGTCTGGATACTCAGCAATGTTAAAAAATAAAAAAGATGTAGATAATGAAAATAGATTGGAGAATGTTAAAGAATTGTTAAGTGCCATGAAAGAATTTGATAATTTAGAAAGTTTTTTAGAGCATGTATCCTTAGCAACTTCAGTAGATCAAGAATGGGATGGTGAAAAAATAAATATGATGACAATGCATGCTGCAAAAGGATTAGAGTTTGATGTTGTCTTTCTTCCAGGCTGGGAAGAAGGTTTGTTTCCTCATCAAAAATCTATTGAGGAAAAAGGTCAAAATGGCTTAGAGGAAGAAAGACGCTTGGCTTATGTAGGAATTACTAGAGCGAAGAAAAAAGCTATAATATCTTTTTCTATGAATAGATTTTATCAAGGAGACTGGATAGACAGTATGGCTTCAAGGTTTATAGATGAATTACCTGAAAAAAACGTAGAAAAAAATTCGTTTTTTGATGAAGAAATAAATTATGAGGAGGACTTTGAGTTTAATCAAGATTTTGAAGTTGAGGAAGCAGCCCGTAGCCCTGGGTGGATTAGATACCAAAAGAGAATTAAATGAATAATTACATAAAATCATTAAGAACAAAATTTAAAAAATATAATATTGATGGATATGTGGTTCCGAAAAACGATGATTATTTTACAGAATACTCAAAAATTAATAGATTAAAAATTATATCTGGATTTAGCGGATCAGCAGGAATAGCTATTATATTGAAGAACAAAAACTATTTATTTACTGATGGAAGGTACACAATACAAAGTCAGATTGAAAGTGGAAAAAATTTTAAAATTTATGGATTTGAAAAATTAATAAACTGCAATTTATTTAAACACCTAACTTTAGGTATTGATCCTAAATTATTTACTAACACTCAAATTAAGAATTATTTCTCAAATTATAATAAAGTAAAATTAATAAATAAAAATTTAATTGATGAAATTAGAAAGCAAAAAAATAAATTCATTACTCCATTTTTTTCATTAGATAAAAAAATAGTTGGAGAGAGTGTTAATTCAAAAATTAATAAAATATCGAATTATTTAAAAAAAAATAATTCAGAGTATATTTTTATAAGTGCTCCAGAAAACGTGGCATGGATATTAAATATAAGAGGTAGTGATGGACCAAATAGTCCAATTCCTAATTCAAGACTAATAATAAGTAAATCAAAAAAAATATTATTAATTAGCAAAATAAAAAAATGTAAAAAATTAATTAAAAATAAAATAATTAAACAAGATGAATTTATAGATATTGAAGATTTGCCTAAAAAAATATTAAATTTAAAGGGAAAAACTTTTATAATAGATGATAAATCTTGTTCAATATTTTATGAAAATTTAATTAAATCAAAATTTAAAATTAAAAAAAGAGAAGACCCTACTTATCTTTTAAAAGCGATTAAAAATAAAACTGAAATTAAGAACATGATAGAATCTCATGTTTTGGATGGTGTAGCATTAACAAAATTTCTTTACTGGATAAAAAAAATTAATAAAAAAAAAATCAGTGAAGTTGATGCTGCGAAAAAATTAGAAAATTTTAGAAAAATGAATAAAAATTTTTTATATCCCAGCTTTGATACGATAGCTGGATCTGGAAAGAATGGTGCAATTGTTCATTATAGAGCAAAGAAAGAAAGCTGTAAAATTATAAATAAAAAAGATATCTTTCTTTGCGACTCTGGAGGCCAATACAAATATGGTACAACCGATGTAACCAGAACCATTTGTTTTTCAAAACAAAAACAAAACATCAAAAATATTTTTACTAAAGTGTTAAAGGGTCATATAGCTGTTGCTACTACAAATATTAATAAAGACAACACAGGTAAAAAAATTGATAAAAGAGCTAGAAAATTCTTAAACAAAAGTAATCTAGATTATGCACATGGCACTGGACATGGAGTTGGCTTTTTCCTTAATGTACATGAGGGCCCACAGTCAATAACAAAAATAAACACAGTCAAAATAAAAGAAGGCATGATTTTAAGTAATGAGCCAGGATTTTACAAAACTAATAAATATGGAATTCGAATAGAAAATTTAGTGTATGTCAGAAAGTTAAAGAAAAATTTATTTTTTGAGAACTTGACTATGGCACCTATAGAAAAAGATTTAATAAATTTTAAATTATTAACTCTTACTGAAAAAAATTATCTACTTAAATATCATTTAGAAGTTTATTCAAAAATATCAAAATATTTGAATTTAAACGAAAGGAAATGGCTAGCTACCTTTATTTAACATTTTTAAAAATTCAACTTGATCTATAATTTTTATTTTTAATTGCTTAGCATTATCTATTTTTTTCTTTGTTGGTTTTTCACCTACAATTAAATAATTTAATTTTTTTGAAACTGAACTTACTGTTGTGCCTGAATTTTCCTCAATTAATGATTTTACTTCTGCTCTACTAATACCAGTTAATTTTCCAGTTACTAAAAATGATTTATTCTTAAGAAGACCATTAATTTTTATACGTGAAGCATTTTTTACTATTAAAACTTTCTCTAATTCACTCAGAACTTTTAAATTTATTTCATTACTAAAAAATCCTTTAATTGAGTTTACTTGTGTTTCACCAATCCCATCGATGTTTAACAAATCTTCATACTTATTTGTTTTAGATAAGTTTTTAAATTTAAAAAAAGAAACAAAATATTTAGATAGTAATTTTGCATTTTCTAATCCTATATGTCTAATACCCAAAGAATATATAAATCTTTCTAAAGATATATTTTTTTTTTGATTTATAGAATACTTTAAATTTTCCACAGAAAGTTTTCCCCACCCTTCGAGTTTTTCAATTTTTTCATAGTCTAATTGAAATATATCTTGAGGAAATTTTATAAATTTTAAATTCCAAAAAAATTCGACTATTTTTTTTCCAAAACCTTCTATATTAAATGCTTCTTTTGAAACAAAATGCTTTAATTTTTCAATTGAAATTTTATCACAATAATAACCTTCGCTAGAACATCTTCTAACAGCATCAGTTTTTTTTGTTAAAACATTAAATTCCTTGATAGTTTTTGATCCACACGAAGGACATTTTTTTGGAAATATAAATTTTTGACTGTCTTTTGATCTTTTTTTTTTATCTATCGAAAGTATGTGGGGTATTACATCACCTGCTCTCTCTATAATAGCTGTATCACCAACTCTAATATCTTTTCTGTATATTTCGTCTTCATTATGTAGTGTTGCATTTGAGACAACAACTCCACCAATATTTATTGGTTTAATTTTTGCTACTGGAGTTAATGCCCCAGTTCTACCAACTTGGATTTCAATATCTAGTATTTTAGAAATTGCTTTATTAGATGAAAACTTATGAGCTATTGCCCATCTTGGTGCATTAGCTACATTTCCCAATCTTTTTTGCATAGTAAAATCGTTAACTTTATAAACAATTCCATCTATATCAAAATCTAGGCTTGTTCTTTTTTTTTCAATTTCATTATAATATTCAATTAAATTTTTAACTCCTGAAATTAATTTATTTAAGGGATTTGTTTTAAACCCCCATTCACTCAATTTTTTTATAAAATCAGACTGATTTTCTATTAACAATCCTTTTTCAAATCCAAAAGTATATGCAATAAACTTTAGTGGTATTTTTTGTGTATCTTTTGGATTTTTTTGTCTTAGAGATCCAGAAGCTGCATTTCTAGGATTTGCAAATTTTTCATTTATGTTTTTAAAATCATTATTTTGAATAAATACCTCCCCTCTAATGTCTATCTCATCAGGAAAATCTTTAATTGAAACATTTTTTGGAATATCGCTTATAGTTGCAAGATTATCTGTGATATCTTCCCCGACTTTTCCATCTCCTCTAGAAAGCCCCTTAAAAAACTTTCCCTTTATATATGTTAATGAAGCAGATATCCCATCAATTTTGGGTTCTGCATTATAATAAATTTGATCTTTTTCTTTCAAAGATAAAAAGTTTTTTATTTTTTTTTCAAAATTAACTAAATCTTCCTCAGAAAAAGCATTTCCTAAAGACAACATGGGTACTTTGTGAAATGATTTTTTAAAATTTTTAGAGGGTTTGTGTCCAACAACTTTAGAAGGTGAATTTTCTGATTTTAAGAAATTGTAATCAATTTCCAATTTTAATATTTCTTTTTTTAAATTGTCGTAAACTTGATCATTAACAATTGGGTTACTTTTGTCATAATAATTAGCATTATATGTTTTGATTAATTTGATTTTATCCTTATATTTTTTTTGAATATCTTTTTTTTTCATCTCAATCAAAAAGAGACTTAAATTTTTTAGTTATGATATTACTTTTTTTTCTACTTTTAATCGATTTATTTTTATTTTCTGAGTATTTTTTATCAAACAAAGAATAAGATTTTTCATACCAAGTCGATGATTTATAATTATATCCTAATAATTTCGCATATTTTTTAGACTCATCTTTTAATCCAATAATGTAATAAATTTCTACTAATCTATATAACGCTTCTTCAGTGTAGATGGTTGTTTCAAAGTTATCTACAACTGTTCTAAATCTATTAATAGCTGCAATCCATTTTTTTTTATCTAAATAGTACCTCCCTACATACATTTCTTTCGACGCCAATATATCGTTAATTAAATCTAATTTAAATTTTGCATCAGTTGAATATTCTGTATTTGGAAAATCTCTAACTATAATTTCAAATATTTGTTTTGAATTTACAATAGATTGAAGATCTTTTTTTTCATCAACTATTTGTTCAAAATAACAGATAGCTAATAAATAATATGCATAATCTAAATTTTCATGTTTTTTATAAATTTTAATAAACCTATTTAGTTCAGCGATAGAATCACCATAATAATCTTGAATATAATATGAATAAGCAGCCATCAAGGCAGATTTTGGGGCCCATTTAGATTGTGGAAACAAAATTTCAGCTTCATTAAATTTTTGAGCTGCATAAAGTACGTCGCCACCATTAAGAGCACTAAGCCCCTCTTCATAAGCTTCTAATACTTGAAGATTGATACTTTTTTCATTTATTACAGAAACTTTGGGTTGATCTTTGGAGCATGAAATGTTGAATATAATTAAAATAATTATAAAAAATATATTAACAATTCTCATACTGAATTTATACTTACTAAAAATCAATTTTAAAAGTTATCTTTATTTTTATGCGATCTCTCTTAAAAAATTTCTATTAATGAGAGTATGTGGTAGATTTTTTTCCTTTATTTCTAGAATTGAAAAATTATCTTTATTTTCAAATATTTTTCGTAATAATTTATTTGTTAAATAATGACCACCTTGTGAACATTTTATACTGGCAACTATTCTATATCCAGACGTATAAAGATCTCCTATGCAGTCCAATATTTTGTGATTAACAAATTCCTTGTTATTTCTTAATCCTTCGTTGTTTAAGATTTTATTTCCTTTTATAACTATTGCATTTTCTAAACTACCACCTTTTGCCAGCCCTTTTTTCTTAATAATTTCTATATCTTCGTATAGACAATAAGTTCTAGAATTTAATATATCAGTTAAGTTATCTTCATATACTTTAACTTTATTTCTTTGATTGCCAATAATTTTATTTTTATATTTTAACTCAAAATCTATATCTAAACTTAAAGTTGATGGTTTTGCAGATATAAATCTTTTACCATCCGAATAATGAACTTCTTTATTTATCTTAATAATCTTAATGGGCGAGTCACTTGATTGTAGTCCTATATGTTTTATTTTTTCAATAAATTCTTTTGCTGATCCATCTAAAATTGGTACTTCTGATTTATCAATTTCAATTAGCGCATTATCTATTCCTAAACTAAATAATGCCCCCATCAAATGTTCTATTGTGGAAACACTTGCACCAAATTCATTTTCAATTGTTGTATTTAAAGAGGTGTTTGAAACATTACCAAAATTTGGATAAACTAAATTATTTGCAGTTAAGTCTATCCTTTTGAAGACAATACCAAAATCTGGATCAGCTGGTTTAATTGTTAAACTAACATTAAGTCCACTATGTAACGCAACACCTTTAAAAGTAACAGATTTTTTGATTGTTTTTTGGGTTAAGTAAGACATTCTCATTTTTAATTTGTATTCTAAAAAAAATGAAAACAATTATTGTTACGGTAAAAAACAATTTTAACTAAATAGTTGAAAAAATTTTTCAAAAAAACCTAATTTTTTCGGGTTTTTTTTTAAAAATGAAACCTCATTTTCATTATGCCCGTTTATTATTTTATGGGACATAAAAGATAACTCTTTATTCTCATCAAATAAATTTTTTATATAAACTCCATCAAGATATTTTATAATTTTTATTTGATAATTTTCTAAGAGCTTATTCAAATCATTAATAATTATATTTGAAATAGAATGAAATTTAATCTCTAAAGCAAAAGAATTACTTTTTAAATTTTCTTCAAAAGATGCATAACTCATATTATTAATTAAATATTTGTTAATTACCATGTGCATAATATTTTGATTTGGGTAATTTTCTCTAAATAAATCTTTTGCTTCAATTAGTGAATTTTCAATATATTCTTTTGTAATAAAAATATTATAATTTTTTTTTTTAATTCCTAAATCTAAAATAAAAATTTTTCTATCTTCCAAAATAAGAAAAATGTTTTCTACAAATTTTCCACTCAATTTTTCGATTTTGAAAATATTATCATCGAGAAATTTTTTTATAATACCGCTATTGAGATTATTATTTTCACTTATAATTAATTCTTTCTTGTATAAGTTATTTAAATTCTTTGTATCAAATAAATATATTCCAAGTTTATTTGGTGAAACGCTTAAATAATTTTCTAAATCTTGTTCTTTATTCATTTAAAATAATTTGATTTTCAATTCTTAAGTCAATTACATTAAAATTTTTTTCATCATATTGCTCTAAAAATTCATAAGCATAATCTAAAGAGGTCATAGTTAAATTATAAGATAATTTTAATAAAATATTATTTTTTAGTTTAATGTCCCATCTTTTAGATGGAAAAAAATATAAACTGTCAATTTCATCAAATGAAAATTTAGATTTATCTACAATTTGTTTAAATTTTAAAAATTCTTTAATCTCTGGTTTGCCAAAAATATAGGGCAAATCAAATGTTTGGAAATTATTAGGTATTAATTTGCCATTTGAACCAATTACAAATGTTTCGTTATTGTGATTTATTTTAGCAATAAAATTTGTTTGTTTAATCATAATTTTTATATCAGATGGATAACTTTTAAAAATTTGATATTTTTCAATTAATGGATTTGAACTTATTATATTATTGATTTTTGTTTTATTAATAAAAAAAATATTACCTAAATTAAGATTTTTTATTTGATCAATTATGAGTTTATTTTCAATTTCACCTAGTCCTGAAACTTCAATATTTCTAACTTTTTGAAATTCTAAATTTTTTAATGAAATATTATTAGTCGAACTTATTATTATTAACAAAAAAAAATAAATTAATAACTTTTTACTTTTTCTTTGCTGCATCTTGCATTATCCACTCGATTAACTCTAAAAAACTAATACCTCTATATGCTGCAATTTCAGGTACAAGTGAAAGTTTAGTCATACCTGGTTGAGTGTTTATTTCTAAAAGATAAAACTTATTATTGAAAAATTTAAAATCAGATCTTGTTACACCCATACAGCCAATTACCTTATGAGCTTTATATGCCATATTCATAACTATATCCATTTGACCTTTGGGTAAATCAACTGGAATTATATGCTCAGTTTTCGCACTGGAATTATATTTTGCTTGATAATCATAAAATTTTCTTTTTGGTTTTAGTTCTATTGCTCCTAGTTTTTTATTCCCCATTATTGCAACTTGTATTTCCCTTCCACTAATAAATTCTTCAATCATAACTTTTTTATATTGTTTTATTGAATTAAGAATTTTAATTATATTTTTTTCATTACAAATATATACGTTAACACTAGAACCCTCATTTAAAGGCTTTACTACTACTGGAAATCTTAATTTTATTTTTATTTTTTTTATTAAATCTTCATTTTTAACATCGTAAGAATATGTAAAAAATTTTGGTGTATTTATTTTATTTTTAATAAATATTTTTTTAGAAATTTCCTTATCCATAGCTAAAGATGATGCAATTACTCCAGAATGAGTGTATGGAATTTTAAATCTCTCTAATATACTTTGAATATATCCATCTTCACCAAATTGACCATGTAGCGCATTAAAAATAACATTTGGTTTAAAATTTTTTATATTTTTTTCTAAATTATTATCAGGTTCAGTTATTTTTACTTTATAACCATTTTTTTTTAATTCTTTGGCAACCTGTTGCCCAGTATCAAGACTAATTAACCTTTCTTTAGAGATACCTCCAGATAGTATGAGTATTTTTTTTTTCAATTTATTCTAAAATTTTAATTTCTGTTTCTAGTTTAACTCCTGTTTTCTTAAATACACTTTCAGACACAAAATTTATCAATTTTTTCATGTCCTCAAACTTGGCATTACCTTTATTTACAAAAAAATTACAGTGTTTTTGAGAAATTGATGCATCTCCAAATGATTTTTCTAATGGTACAGACTCTTTAATCAATTGCCAAACTTTTTTATTAGATTGATCTATAGGATTTTTAAATGTACTACCACTTGTCTTAATTTTTGTTGGTTGTGCTTGCTCTTTTTTTTCTTTAAGTAGCATTATCTCATTCTCTATTATATTTTTATCTTTCTTAAAACCTTTAAATGATGCACTTAAAAAAATGAGATCTTCAGATAATCCACTGTCTCTATATTTAAAATTAATATCTTTTGCAGGTATAGTAATTACTTGACCTATTTTATTTACTGCTTGAATAGAAATAAGAATATCTTTGAACTCCCTTTGAAAACAACCTGCATTCATTTTAATTCCACCACCTATTGTGCCTGGTATACAAGAGAGAAACTCAAAACCACCTAAACTATTTTCCATTGCAAATTCAGATAAAGACTTATCTGTAACGGCACTACCAGCGACTATGATTTCTTCAGAATGTAAAGAAATATTATTAAAATTTTGAGTAAGTTTTATTACAACTCCATCAAATTTGTTATCAGATATAAGTGTATTAGAACCAGCTCCTAATATAAATATTTTTTCTTTATCTTGAATTTTTTTTAGAAACCTAATTAATTCTTTTAAATCACCTGCTTTATAAAAAGCTTTAGTTTTGCCTCCTATATTAAACCAATTTTTTTTTTTTAGATCGTAATCTAACTTTAAATTATTATTAAATTCTGGAATCAGCTTTTTTAAATCAATTTTCATGATAACAATCTAGGTAATTCTCGCATCCAACTCGAAATAGTCCCCGCGCCCATTCCTATAACAATTTTTTTTCCGTATATGTTTGCTTTAATAAATTTTGCTAATTGAAATCTATCATTTACTATAAATAGCTGAACTCTTGAATTTTTAATCACTTCTTTTGCAAAATTAAGGTAGCTAAATCCAAGCTTTAATTTTTCTCCAGCAGTATAAATTGGAAACAAGATAACTTTGTCTGCATTTTTAAAAGCAAAAGTAAATTCTTTTTTTAAATCTTTTAATCTTGATATTCTGTGTGGTTGAAAAATACATATCTTTTCATAATCTTTATAAACATTTTTTACACCATACAGCACTTCTTTGATTTCTGTGGGATGATGAGCATAATCATCGTAAAAATCTACATTATTAAAATTGAAAATTTTATTAAATCTTCTTTGAACACCCTTAAAATTTTTTAGTCCTTTTTTAATATTATTTATTGGCAGTCCTACAGTTAACGCTAAAGCTGCTGCAGCTACAGAATTTTTAATATTATGATTTCCCAATAATGGAATTTTGAATTTTTTAATTATTTGGTTTTTTTTATTAGGTAATTTTATATTTAAATCAAACTCAGAGAATTCTTTTAATTGTTTTATATTTTTTATACAAAAATTTGATTTTTTATCCAAACCATATGTATAGAAGTTTTTATTTTTAATATTTTTAATTAAATTTCTATTATTTTTATCATCTAAACAAATAAATGATTTTCCAAATGAGGGGACTTTATTAACAAAATTTTCAAAATATTTATTTAATTTATCCATAGTGCCATAATAATCCATATGCTCTCGATCTATGTTAGTGATGATTGAGTATGTTGGAGGTATGTAAACAAAACTTCCATCAGACTCATCTGCTTCTAATATAGACCAATCACTTTTTCCAAGCTTTGCCGAATTATTAATCGAATTTATTACTCCACCATTGATGATTGTGGGATCAATTTTTGTCTCTTGAAATATAGAAGCTATCAATGATGTTGTTGTAGTTTTACCGTGTGACCCAACTACAACAATATTTTTTGTTAAAGAGACAATGTTGGCTAACATTTCCCCTCTTTTGTATATAGGTAATTGTTTTTTTTTGGCCGCAAGAAGCTCTGGATTATTTTTTTTAATAGCAGAAGACACAACTAGGATAGTCCCCTTTTCTATATTTTGTTTCTTATGTCCAATGAGAACTTTTATTTTTTCTTTTCTTAATCTTTCAATATTTTTATTATTTGCAATATCGCTGCCTTGAACTTTAAAACCTTTACCTTTCATAATAAGTGCTAAGCCACTCATACCTATTCCACCTATTCCTACAAAATGTATAAGTTCTGTTTTTGCTAATTTAATTTTCATTAATAATTTTTAATATTTTTTGATTAACATTATTCCATGTATTTTGATAATTTAATTTCTGTAAATTATTTTTTTTTGTCATGTAATCCTGGCTTTTATTTGTCAATTCTAATAAAAATTTCTCAAATTTTTGGTCGTCAAAATTTTTTTGATCAATTATCCAACAACAATCCTGTTCCTCATAATATTTTGCATTTTCATACTGGTGATTATCTTTTGATGACGGAAGCGGTATTGCTATAAATGGAATATTTAAAATAGATAGTTCAGCTAAACTTGATGCACCTGCTCTCGTTATGCATAAATCCCCCTGTTTTAAAACTTCATTAAGATTGTGATCAAAACTGAAAACTCTACTTTCAATATTATTTTGAGAATAAAAATTTTTTAAAAAATTAATATTTTTCTCACTTGTTTGATGAATAATTTTTATAGAAACCTGTTTTGCTATACTCACAAAAAATTTATTTAAAAGCTCATCAAAGATTTTTGCACCCTGACTACCTCCTATAATTATAATTGTGAATAGATTATCAGTTTTTTGATACACACTAGTTTCGTAATATTCTTTTCGTATCAAAGGTTTGACAGTAGTTAATTTGTGATTAATTCCAGATGGTAAATTAATTAAATTCTTTGAATAACATATTAATTTTCTTGAAAAATTTAAAAAAAATTTATTTGCTCTTCCAAGAACCATATTTGGTTCAATTAAAAAAATATTAATTCCCAATATTTTTGCTGCTAAACATATTGGCAAAGACATATAGCCACCTGTAGAAATTAAAATTGAAATATTATTTTTTTTTAAAATAAAAAAAGATTTAACAGTGAGAAAAAGTATTTTTAAAAATGAAAAAGGAAGTAAAAAGTAATTATTTAATTTTGGGGTGTTGATTACAAATACTTTATAATCCTTGTCTAAATATGCAAGGCCTCTTATATCAGTAGTAATCAAGGTTTCATGCTTATGCTTTATATGATTATAAATTGTAATTGCTGGTATCACATGACCTCCAGATCCACCTGTGGAAATTAAAACCTTTTTTGTCATTTATTAAGTTATTTTTCTTTTTGTTAAATTTAAAATTATTCCACCTAATATTGACGTGCTTATTATCGATGAACCACCATAACTTAAAAAAGGTAATGTCATTCCAGTAGTTGGAAATAATCTTATATTAACTCCAATATGAATTGTGGCCTGCATTAATATTAAACTAATTGATCCTATTAAAATAAGTTTAACTTTATCATTTGTCTCAAAGTTTATTTTTTTAAAAACCATATAAATTAAGATCAAAAACAATAATAATATTAACATTATGGCAACAACACCAAACTCTTCAGAAATTACTGAAATAATATAGTCAGTATGAGCTTCGGGAACTCTATTTTTAAGAACTCCTTCACCTATACCTTTTCCAAAAAAGCCTCCACTTGTAATTGACTCTATTGCTTTATCAGATTGGAAGTTATGAGTACCAGTTTCTCTATTAAAAAATGAAAAAATACGTCCTTGAATATAATCAAACCTTGGAACATAAATAATAAGATAAGTAAGCAAAGACGCACCAGCAATAAATATTGCTAAAAGAATATATATATTAATTCCTGATGTGAAGATTAGAACTGCCCAACAAAATATCACTAATAAAGTTTGGCCGATATCTGGTTGAGCTATTAACAATATAGAAATGAAAGATATCAAAAAAATAGATATCAAATACTTAAATAAAATATTTGATTTTATATCACATAGAATAGTTGCTAAAATTATTATCAAAAATGGTTTTAGAATTTCTATGGGCTGAAATCTTGGTAAAAAAAATAAGTCTACCCATCTTTTAGAACCTTTAACTTCAACACCAATGAATGGAACTAAAAATAAAGAAATAAGTGAAACAAAAAAAAGAATAATAGAGTATTTATATAATTGATCTGAATTTAATGATGAAAATATAAAAATAAGAGATATTCCAATTAACACATAAATCAAATGTTTAAAAAAGAAGAAATAACTGTTGGTATCTAACTTATCAGAAGCTATTAGAGAAGTTGAAACTAAAGAAAAAAATAATCCAATAATAAATAATAAACTTATTAATAAAAAAATAGATTTATCTATGTTTTTCCACCACTGATAATAAAATTTGTAAACAATACTATCGCTTTGCATTTATATATTTTTTAATTATCTGATTGAAATAATACCCTCTATCTTCAAAATTTTTGAAACTATCGAATGAAGCTCCAGCTGGACTGAAAAAAATAATATTTTTTTTTGATTGTTGAATATTAATTTCTGAAAAAATAACTTTAAGAGTTTCTTTTAAATTTTCAAAATTTTTAATTTTTAATTTATTTTTTAAAATTTTTATAAATTGTCTATGATATGATCCAAAAATATAAGCTTTGATATTTTCACACTTTATTTTTGATAGTTTAAATTTATCTCCTTTTTTGGGAATTCCTCCTAAGATCCAATATGCGTGATTTAAATTTTTTAATATATTTTCCGAGGAAGCAAAACTTGTGGATTTAGAGTCGTTAATTATTGTGAGATTTTTTTTATCAAATATAATTTGTTGTCTGAAATCTAGGCCTTTAAATTTATTAATAGTTTTAATTAATTTTTTGTAATTAAGTTTTAATCTTGGAGCAATTTTTAATATAAATGATAAATTTTCTTTATTGCCATCAGATAAAAAATATTTATTAGTAATTTTATTAAACTTTTTATCTATACTTGAAGTCTGTACTCTGTAGATTTTTGAATTATATTTATTTTTATTTAATTTCTTAGTTATTAGTTCATCCTCTTTTTTTACATATGCAAAAGATCCTCTTATTTGAGATTTTAACAATTTAAATTTTGCATTCACATAATTCTTTAAACTTTTATGTCTTTCAATGTGGTCTGCAGTTATGTTTAAAATTATCGCATATTTTGATCTAAATACGCTACTGTATTCTAACTGATAAGAAGAAGCCTCTATTACAAAGATTGTTTTTTTTGTAATATTTTTTTCTGATAATGCTGGATTACCAATATTCCCAATAAGTCTTGAGTCTCTTTTTTGATCGATTAAAGCATCATGTAAAATTTTTGCAGTTGTAGATTTACCGTTAGTTCCAGTAATCGTAATACTTTCATTGTTATAAAATGAAAACAATACATCAAGGTCGGTATGAATTTTTTTAAAATTTTTCTTTAAAAATTTTGATAATTTACAATTTGTGATATCAATTCCAGGACTAACAATAATTCTATCAAAATTTATTTTTTGAATTTGTTCGTATCTAATTATTTTTTTTTTGAATTTTAAATTATTTATTTGATTATCATCAAATAAATACACATCAGACTTATTTTTTAAGAATTTATAGGATGAAATTCCACTCTTGCCTAAACCATAAATTAATATTTTTTTTCTTAAAAAAAAATTATTATATATTTTCATTATCTTAATTTTAAGGTAGCTAAACCAATCATTGCTAGGATGATGGAGATAATCCAAAACCTAATTACAACTGTAGATTCTGGCCATCCCTTTTTCTCAAAATGATGATGAATAGGCGCCATTCTAAAAATTCTTTTTCCAGTAAGTTTAAACGAAATTACCTGAACCATTACTGAAACTGCCTCTAGTACAAAAAGTCCACCAGTAATAGCTAAAACAATCTCATGCTTTGTGATAATTCCTACTGCACCTAAGGATCCTCCAAGAGATAATGAGCCTGTGTCGCCCATAAAAATTTTAGCAGGTGGAGCATTAAACCATAAGAAACCTAAACAAGAGCCAATAATTGCACCACAAAAAATTGATACTTCACCAGTTCCTTCTATATAGGGAATTTGTAAATAATTTGAAAATACGATGTTTCCAGTAACATAACTTATAAAAGCAAAACATGCTGCAACTAATATTACAGGCACAGTTGCTAGACCATCTAATCCATCTGTAAGGTTAACAGCATTTGACGAACCAATAATTACGAATATTGCAAATGGTATAAAAAACCATCCAAGGTTTATGATTAAATTTTTAAAAAATGGAAAGTATAAATTATTTAAATCTTGATAATCGTTTAAGTAAACAAAAAAACTTACACCAATAATTGAAAATATTATTTGTGAAATTATTTTAAATTTTGAAGAAATTCCAGATGAGTTGCTGTATTTAATCTTCTTAAAGTCATCATATGCCCCCAATAAACCAAAAGTAATTGCTATGTAGATACAAAATAAAATATTAATATTTGATAAATCAGCCCAAAATATTACTGATACCAACAAACCAAATAAAATTATCAAACCTCCCATTGTTGGTGTACCAATTTTTTTAATTATATGATCTTCAGGTCCATCGTCCCGTATTGGATTTAAAATTTTTTGACTTGAAAAAAATTTAATAAAAGGACCCCCAATAATTAGCACAATAACCAATGAGGTGAAAAAAGATAAACCAGTTCTAAAAGTTAAATATTTAAATACATTTAAAAAACTAAAAGTATCAACAAAATTTAATAAAAATTGATATAGCATTTAATGCAATCCTTTCAGGTCTTTTACTATGTCGTTGAATCCTGTCGCAAGTGAGGCTTTAATCATTAAATAATCATTATTATTTAAATCTTTTCTGATCAATTCAATAATTTGAGATTTGTTTGATAAAATCCGGCCTTTTTTAGCTTTTGAGATACTATCAAATATTATAGATGCCATTTTACCTTTTACAAATACCTTATCTATCTTGGTTTGATTAATTATTGGAGCAATAGATTTATGAAGTTTTTTAGAATGACGACCCAGCTCTAACATGTCACCAATTAGTAAATATTTATTTGATTTTTTTGAGTTTATTTTATCAAAATTTTTTATTGATGATTTTAGTGATAGGGGATTTGAATTATAACTTTGATCAATTAAATTAATTTTTTTATTATTAATTTTTACTATAGAATGGTCTCCCCTTCCTCCTGGAATTCTAAAATTAAGAAAAATATTTTCTTTAAGTTTAAATATATTTTTATAAATACTAATAACTGATAAGGCAGAAAGTGTATTATATATATTGTTTTGAAAATCGTTTGATAATATGAAATACTTTTTTTTATTATTTAACTGAATATTAATTTTAAATTTTTTTCCAAAAGTCTTTGTATTAAGTAATTTAATATCTGCTTTGTTATTTTTAATACCAAAAGAAACTACATTAATTTTATTTTCTTTGGCAATATTTTTATGCAATTGAAAAAAGTTGTCATCTGCATTCAATACAATATAACCATACGGTTTAATATTGTTAATAATTTCAGATTTTGCCAAAGCAATCTGTTTGATATTTTTAAAATTTTTAGCATGTGCATAATTTATATTTGTTATTACTCCAACATCTGGTTCTATTATTTTTGATAAATAATCAATTTCACCTTTTTTATCCATTCCAACTTCTAAAATTCCAAATTCATCATTTTGTTTTAAATTAAAAAGACTCAAAGGAACTCCAAATTTATTGTTATAAGATTTTGGAGAAATACTTGTTTTTGAAATTTTACTTAATACATTGCCTAGCAATTCTTTAAGTGTGGTTTTGCCACAACTACCTGTAATCGCTATAATATTTGTATCAATACTTTTTCTAAAAGTTTTCGAAATATCTGTTAGGAACTTTAAAGTATTTTTTACTTTAATCTGACGATTTTTATTTAAGTTATTTTGGATTTTGTTTACTACAGCTAACGATGCTTTTCTCTTGAATGATTGTGCAACATATTTATTACCATCATTTTTTTTTCCTCTAATAGCAAAAAAAATATCGTTTTTAGTAACTTCTTGAGAATTAATTCTTGCTGTTTTTAAAGATGTAGAGGGAGATAATTTTTTAATTTTAACTGCCTCTTTAATCACATTTAATTTTAAATTATTTGATAGGTTATTATTTTTATTCTTAATAGCATTTAAAATTACTTTTCTATCAGAAAAGAAAATTTTCTTATTTCCAATATCTTGCGTTTTCTCATGGCCCTTTCCAGCGACTAACAAAATATCACCTGAATTCAAATTATGAATAGATTGTTTTATTGCTATTGCTCTATTAGCAATTTCAGTAATTCTTTTTTTTTTTATACCTTTTTTTATATCTCTTCTTATTTTTTGAGGATTTTCAAATCTAGGGTTATCATTTGTAAGAATTATGCTGTCTGAAAAGTCACTAGCTACTTTACCCATTTTTGATCTTTTATTTTGATCTCTATTTCCGCCACACCCAAATAACACTGTGATTGCTTTATTAGGAAATTGTTCTCTAAGATTTAAAAGACACGTTTTTAAAGCATCAGGCGTATGAGCATAATCGAGAATTACTTTTGATTGATTTTTAATTTTACCTACTTTTTCAAATCTTCCTTCAACTGGTTTCAATTTTGGAATTATATTTAAAATTTTATCTAAACTAATACCGCTATATTTTGCTGCAATTATTGCCATCAAAACATTTTTTAATTGTATTTTTCCAATTAAATTTAAATTTATATCCCTTATTGAGCTATTTAATTTAATTCTAAGAAATTGACCTTCTCCTTTAAAGTTATGAGTTAAAAGCTCTAGATTATTTTTCTCATCATTAAGTGTATGCAATTTTAATTTCTTTTTTATTGCAATTTTTTTTATGTTTTTAAACTCAGGTATTAATTGATCTGTGATTACATTTCCTCTTTTTGAGATTAGGTTTTCAAATAAATAAAGTTTTGCTTTTAAATAATTTTTTAAATTTTTATGATAATCAAGATGATCCTGGGATAGATTGGTAAATATACCTGAATTAAACTTTAAACCATCTAGTCTATTTTGCTTTAAACCATGACTTGAAGCTTCCATAATTACATTTTCTATTTTTTGGTTTTTTAACTTGCTTAATATTTTAGCCAATTTGATTGGATCTATTGTGGTATTAGATAAACTCAAATTAATGCTTTTTGATTTAACACCTAATGTGCCAATTGATGCAGCCTTTTTATGATTTAATTTTAATATTTGATAATAAAAATCTGCAACTGATGATTTTCCATTTGTACCTGTAACTGCGATTAAATTTTTTGGTTTTTTATTGTAAATTTTAAAAGCAGTTTCAGCTAATAATTTTCTTATATTCTTTGTATTAATATACAAAATACCATTTTGTAATTGATTTGGTTTGTTTTCAGTTACAATAATTTTAGATCCTTTTTTAATTGCTTTCGGAATAAATTTATTTCCATCGATATTATTTCCTTTAATTGCAAAAAAAATATTATTTTTTTTAACACTCTTTGTGTCAAACGAAATTCCTGAAAAAGAAAAATTTTTATATTTTTTATTTATGTTATGAAAATAGTTTCCTAGAAGCATTTCTAATTAACCTCTATATATTTTGTGGCTAAAATAGGCCCAATTTTATCTATAACTTTTCCAGCTACCTCTACTGAGGTCCAGCCAGCAGTATTATAAAGTGTACCTTTCCACCCTCCTTTTCGATGTCTATACTTATAGTAATAATCTTTAGATTTTTTTGGAGTATCTAACATTACAACAAAAACAAATTGTGGATTTGACGTGGGAAAAATCGAAGCAAAAGTATTTATTTTTGCCTCAGAATATGCTCCTCCCTCAGGTTGATCAGCAGTTCCTGTTTTTCCTCCAACCTCATAATTTTTAACATCTGCAAATTTAGCTGTCCCTTCCTCAGTATTTACAATTTTTCTTAAAGCGCCAACAACTTGTTCTGAAATACCTCTTTTTAATATTCTTTCATTTTTTTTTTTAAAATTGTTTTCTTTGTAAATTAATGTTGGCTTAATTTCATAACCACCATTTGATAAAACAGAATAACCTTTTGCTAATTGAAGAATTGTAGTTGCTATTCCATGTCCAAAAGAAGCTGTAGCCAATCTGCATTTTCCAAAATCATAATTTTTTTGAGGAGCAACTTCTTCAATATCAAAATCAATATCACTTAACACGCCAACTTTTTCTAAAAATAATTTAAATTTTTCTGAGCCAACTCTTTGGGCAATTTTTACTGATCCTATATTTCCAGATCTAACTAAAATTTGCTCTGCAGTTAAATCTGATGGTATTTCATTGTCGTACTCACCTATTCTGTATTTGTCACATTTAATTGATTTGGGTAAATCTAAAAATTCAGTCTCTGGTTCAATTACCTTTTCATTTAAGGCGCTAGCAAAAGTAAATGCTTTAAATACTGACCCAAGTTCATATGTTCCTTTAGTTACCCTGTTAATATAATTTACATCTGTAATATTTTGTCTTTCATTTGGATTAAAATCTGGCAAAGAAACTAATGATAAAATATTGCCATTATTAACATCCATTAAAATAGCTGCACTACCTTTGCTTTTAAAAATTTCCTGATATTTAATTAATTCTTTTCTAATTAAAAATTGAATATCTTTATCTAATGTAAGTTTAATTGAGTCTTTTGATTTTCTAAGTTCATCATTTAACGATTTTTCTAATCCAGAAATACCATTATTTTCATCATCTATCTGACCTAAAACATGACTAAAAAGATTTTTTTGTGGATACATTCTTAAAACTCTCTCTTCTGGAACTAAAGATTTATCCCCTAATTTCATTATTTTTTCATAATTTTCCTCTGAAATTTTCTTCTCTAAATAAAAAAATTTTTTAGTTTTAATTTTTTTTTTGATTTCATCAAAATTTTTATCTGGAAAAATAATATTCAAACTTAGAAGTAACTTTTTTTCATTGATTATATCTGAAGTTTTTAAACCAATATCAATCGATTTAACTGTCTTAGCTAAATAATTTCCATTAATATCTATGATGTCTGCTCGATAAAGCTGATTTTTAAATGTAGGGAAATTATTTATTTTTTCTAATTTACTCTTTCGTGAACCAAGGTGAAGTAGGTGTATTGTGAAAATTAAATATATAATAAAAAAAACAAAAAAAATAAAAGCTACACGATTAAATTTAATATTTAATCCACTCTCTTTTTTCTTAAATATAAAATCGCTTTTATAGTCTTCTATCGTTAATTTAGATTTTTTATCAGCCATTATTCTTTAATAATTTTAAAATTTTTGATCTTAATTATATCATCTGAAATATTGTAGATTTTTATGTCGTTTATATTTTTTTGAATTAACTCATCCTCAAAATACTGTGATTGATATTCAAGTAATCTTTCTGCTGAACTTAAATAATCATACTCTAAGGATACATTTTCAAATTCAGATTTTAAAACTCTTATATTCTCATTTATTGTAAATATTTCATCTTCAATCTGTTTGGTGGTATTTTTTATTATTGCAGTTGATAGGATTAAAAAAAAAATCAGTACTGCTAAAGCAAACTTTTTCACAGTTTGTCTCCATAATTTTCAATTTCAATGTAATTTCTGAATTTCTCCTCTATATCGGTATCGAAATTATAAAAATCTGTTTTTTTAATCGCATATCTAAATTTGGCAGATCTAGATGGTGGGTTTTCACTCAACTCCTCATCTGAGGGTGTTATTGGTTTTTTTTTAATTAAGTTAAACAGTGTATCTGCTTGTTCTATAGCTGGGCTATATCGTGAAATACTTTTATTTTCAGAAAGACTTTTAAAAAAATATTTTACTATTTTATCCTCTAGCGAATGAAATGTAACTACACCCAAAACTCCATCTTTTTTTAAGACTTTAGCGGCATTAATAAGCCCATAAATTAACTCGCTTATTTCTTTGTTCACAAATATTCTAAGTGCTTGAAAAACCTTAGTCGCATTATGTAATTTAAAATTTTTTCTTTTTTTTGATTTATCAATAATTTGAGCTAAACTTTTTGTATCAATTTTATTTTTTAATCTCTCTTTTGTGATATTTCGTGCAATGTATTTTGCTTCTTTTTCATCTCCAAAAAATTTAAAAATCTTTTCTAATTCTTTTTCGTCAAGTTTGTTGATTGCATCCTCTGCTGAATAATTATTTAAACCCAGCTGCATATTTAATTTGCCATCTGATTCAAATGATAATCCTTTTTGTGGGTCTTTAATTTGAGTATAAGAATAACCAAGATCAAAAATTATTCCTCTTATGTTTTCGTTTTTAAGCTTTAAATTATTTAATTGACTAAATTTAATATTTTTAAAAATAAATCTATCTTCAAAGTTTTTTTTTAATTGATTGGCAATTTTTGCACTCTCTATATCTCTATCTAGAGCTATTACGTTTGTATTTTTAAAATCTAAAATTTTTTTGGAATACCCACCTTGACCAAAGGTACAATCGATAAATGTGCCACCATGTTGAGGGGAAATAACGCTAATAATTTCATTTAGCAGTACCGGATAATGCTTTAGCATTTTCGGTACTATGGTGGCGTCCATTTATTTCTTGGAAGACCATTAATTTTTTTGTCTTCTTAAGAATGCTGGTATCTCGAGATCATCTTCTTCTTCCTCATGCTCAGAAGATAAAAGTTCATCTGAACTTGAGGTTTCTGTTTCTGAACTGAATAAATCAGGCGCATCAGAATCAACTCCGAATTCTTTAAGATCATTAGAAACCTCTTCTTCAACATTATTCTCTTGAGTTTCTTCATGAGTAGTTTCCATAGCTTCTTGTGCAAAAGATTTTTCCATTTCATTAACTGAATTGTCTTCAACTATACTTTCACTTTCCATGCTAGTATTTTGAACAACTTCCTCATTCATCATTTGATTGTGAGAACTTTCAGTTTGTTGTTCTTGGATAATCTCATTTTCAAGCTTTAAAGCATTAGCACCATGTGTAATTGGATTTGACGGTGTTGAGTTTGAAAAATTGAAAGATTGAGAGGATCCCATGTTTGAAAAATCAGAATAACCAGGATTACGGTTTTGAATTCTATGAACCATATTTACTACTGATTTTGATTCAGGTTGTTGACCATCTAATGAGGTCGCAACAATTGAAACTCTCATTTTTCCATCAAGTTCTGTATCAGTAATCGCACCAATAATTAATTCTGCTTCAGGATCAACTTCGGCTCTAACTTTATTTACAGCCTCATCAACTTCAAAAAGTTTAAGATCTTTACCACCGGTAATATTTACCAATAAACCTTTTGCACCTTTTAAAGTATAGTCATCTATTAACGGATTACTAATTGCCATTTCTGCTGCTTTAAGAGCTCTACCTTCTCCTTCAGCTTCACCTGTTCCCATCATAGCTTTACCCATAGCTGCCATAACAGTTTCAACATCGGCAAAATCTAAGTTAATTAAACCAGGTCTAACCATCAAATCAGTTATACTTTGAACACCATGCATCAAAACATTATTTGAAAGGTTAAAGGATTCTTCAAAAGTAGTCTGTTCATTAGCTATTTTAAATAGGTTTTGGTTAGGTATAACAATTATTGTATCAACATGTTTTCTTAGCTCTTCCAAACCTTGTTGTGCTCTTCTCATTCTAGAGGGGCCTTCATATAAAAATGGAAGAGTCACAACACCTACAGTTAAGATATTTAATTCTTTAGCAGCTCTTGCAATGACATGAGCAGCACCAGTGCCCGTTCCACCACCCATACCAGCTGCAATAAAAACCATGTTTGCACCTTGAAGTGTATTTACAATTTCATTTAAAGATTCATCAGCAGCAGCTTGTCCAATGTCAAGTTTTGCTCCTGCTCCTAAACCTTTTGTAAGATTTAAACCAATTTGAATTCTTGTTTTTGCTTTACTTAATTTTAAATCTTGAGCATCAGTGTTAACTGCAATAAATTCTACTCCTTGAAGATTATTTTCAATCATTTCATTAATTGCATTTCCGCCTGCTCCACCAACCCCTAATACTAGTAATCGTGGTTGTAACTCTTTTATTTCTGGTGCCTTAAAGTTAATTGTCATCTTATTTCCCCTCGTTGTTGTTTAAGTGTTTTTCCCATTTAAGACTTGCTCGATTTATATTTGCTTTTTTTCTTGCTGATGTCTTAAATTTTTCAAATGCTGCTGGTTCCCATATTTGGAATGTTTGACCTTGACCAACAAATAACATGCTGTTTTTTATTTTTGCATGTTTCAATAATTTTGATGAAAGTGAAATTCTACCTTCGCTATCAAATTGTAAATTAGTACTTTCTGCTAATATTGATGTAGCAAAGTAATCTCTTTTTTCCTCAAAAGGATTTAAAGAGTCAATTGCTGAAGAAATTTTTTCAATTCTATCTTGAGAACATGCTTCTATTGAGGAGTTATTAAAAGATGGATAACAAATAACACCGTTGTAACCTAAATTTGATAAATATGACCTGAAACTAGCAGGCACTGACACTCTCCCCTTTTTGTCCAATTTGTTCTCGTAAGTTGATAAAAACATATATTTTTAAATTTATAAATTCCATAATTGGGAATATATGGGAATATATGGGTATTTAAAATGATAGTCAAACTCTGAATTTGGTTAAATTCTGGTTATAGATTAAGGTTTTTGTAATAATAAAATTTATTTGAAGCCTCTTTCCTTAGCTGATTTGCTTTCTATGAAAAAGTGAAAAAAAAGAACATAAATGACTCAATATTGAATCAAAATGAGAACATTTATTAATTTAAAAACTAAGAATGTTAATAAGTTTGCCAGATAAACTATAAGCCGGGTTCTGTCATTTAAACTTATCATTTGTCTAGGCTTAAGATTACTCTTAAGCTCAAGCAACTAACCCTGATGACTAGCCAAGGACGGCTTTTAGTTTTTCAACAATGTCATCTCTACTTAGTCTTGCTCCCAGTGGGGTTTTCCAGCGTTCATTGTTACCAATAGAACCGGTGTGCTCTTACCACACCTTTTCACCCTTGCCATGTTATGGCGGTTTATTTTCTGTGGCACTGTCCCTAGGGTTTCCCCCGCCAGGTATTACCTGGCACTGTGTCCTTGTAGAGCCCGGACTTTCCTCTTTAAGTAAAATTAAAGCGATAAGTCATTTATCTGGCATTATCAATTTATTACTTAACTTAAAATTTTCAAGTTTAATTATTTTAGATTTTTATTGAGATTTTTACTTATCAATAAACATTCTTCATCAATTATCCCGTTTACCAAATCCTGTCTAAATCTTCTTTGGAAAGCGCTTGTAAGCAATTTGATATTTTTATTTCTGTTTTTATTTAAAACTTTTGAATAACCAATTTTATATAAATTTTTAAGAAAATTAATTTTTTCAAAATTACCAACTTTTTTTTTTCTTATGTTGAATAGCTTTTTTTCATTTAAATCATGCCATAAACCAACTTTGTTTTTTGATAAATATTTCCAAGGAAATTTTTCACCAGGATCTTTTTTTCTAAAAGGTGCAATATCAGAATGTCCTAAAATAAATTTATTTTTAATTTTATATTTCTTAATTAAATACTTGGTTAATTTAAGAGTAGAATGAATTTGTTTTTTTGAGAATTTTTTATAATTATAATTATGACCAGGATTGCTAATTTCTATACCAATGGAGTATTTATTAAGTGATTTGTAACTTTGCCATGATGAAATTCCTGCATGCCAACTTACATAAAGTTCTGGTACTAAAGTTATTGTCTTTCCATTATTTTTTATAAAATAATGACTGCTAACTTTTGATTTACTGCTTGTAAGACGTTTAATGGCGTCTTTTTCATTCCTCATTCCAGTGTAGTGAAAAATAATAAATTTAATTTGTTTAAATTTTCTTTTTTTTTTATCAAAATTGGGAGAGTAATTTAGAGTTGTATTTATACTCATTTTGGGTATCAAATTTAGCTACTTTATAGACATTTTATCGTCATTTTTATAAAATAATTCTTAATTTACATTTAAAATTTATATATTATATAAGGTGCGATGTTTAGAAAATTGATCATATTAGGAATTATATTTTTATTTTCAGCGTTTAATGCAAATGCTGGATCGGATGGTGAATTAATTTTAAAAAAAAATCAGCCTAATGAAGTTAAAGACTGTTTCGAAAATTTAAATAGAGCTACTTTTGCTTTTAACCAAGCATTAGATGGAATATTGTTTCAGCCTGTTGCCAGTGCATATAAAGTCTTACCTTCTCCAATCAAGACCGGAGTAAGCAACTCTCTAGATAACCTATCTACGCTTGTAACAATTCCAAATAATATTTTGCAAGGAGAGATAAAAAAAGCTGGTATTAATTCTGGTAGGTTTGTTATTAACACAACAGTTGGTATTTTAGGTTTTATTGATATAGCTCAACATTTAGGATTTCCCGAATATGAGAAAGAAGATTATGGTCAATCTTTAGCAACAATGGGTGTTGGGCCTGGTTGCTATTTAGTTTTACCTGTTTTAGGACCAAGCACAGTTAGAGATGCTACTGCATCTGTAGCAAGCTTGGTTGGTGGAGACGCTTGGTATAATGTTACGGTTACAAACGATACACAACATTTCAGTGATTTTGATTATTATGCATCAAGAGTTACAAGCGGCATAGATTTTAGAGCAAAAAACTATGATGCAATAGAAAATTTAGAAAAAAATTCAATTGATTTTTATGCTTCAGTAAAAAGTTTATATTTACAAGATAGACAACAAAAAATTTTAAATACAAATAAAATTATTGAAACCCAAGATGATAGTGATTGGGAAGAGATAGAAACTCAGTAATTTAAACATACTTAATGAAACTTAGAAAATTTTTATTAGTTTTATTTTTTTATTCATTAATTTTTTCAAATTCTTATTCAATAGAGCCAGATGTATTTGTCCAATCTACTGTAAATAGAGCGTCTAGTATTTTGTCTAAAAATATATCTAAAGAAGATAAAATAAACGAATTAAAGGTAATAGCTAAAGAGACTGTCGACATTAGTGGTGTTGGTTTTTATTCCCTTGGATCAGCAAGAAAAACTTTAGATGAAAATCAAAAAATCAAGTATTCAGAATTATTTGAATCTTACTTTTTAAAGAGTTTTTCAAGTAGACTAGCCGAGTATACTAATCCAGAAATTGAAGTTCAGGGTAAAGAAGTGCTGAATGAAAACTATACAATTGTAAATAGTTTGTTAATTGGAACATCTGACAGGCCTGAGGTAAAAATTGATTGGAGGATATATACTAAAAATCCTCACAATCCGTTAATAAGAGATTTGATAATCGAAGGCTTAAGTCTTGCAAGAACTCAAAAAGAAGAGTTTTCATCAATTTTAAATTCAAATGATGGAGACATCAATATCTTATTTAAAACCTTAGAAGAATTTTCTAAAAACTAAAATAAATTTATTTGGTGGGCCCGCCAGGACTCGAACCTGGGACCAATACATTATGAGTGTACTGCTCTAACCAACTGAGCTACAGGCCCAAAACTATAAAATAGTTATATCATTTTAACCAAGTTATCAATTAAAGATAAAAAAAAATGGTGGGCCGTGTTGGTTACGCTCCAACTACCCCTGCAATGTCAATGCAGTACTCTACTATTGAGCTAACGGCCCAAGTTTTAACTTTCTAGGAAACTTTTTAATTGTTTTGATCTACTTGGGTGTTTTAATTTTCTTAACGCTTTAGCTTCGATTTGTCTTATTCTTTCTCTTGTAACTGAAAATTGTAAACCAACTTCCTCCAATGTATGGTCAGTATTCATTCCAACCCCAAATCTCATTCTTAAAACCCTTTCTTCCCTAGGTGTTAACGTAGATAATATTTTTGTAGTTGCCTCACCTAAATTTGATTTAATAGCTTGCTCAAGTGGAGCTAAAGCTTTTGTATCCTCTATAAAATCTCCTAAACTACTATCTTCTTCATCTCCTACAGGTTTTTCTAATGAGACTGGCTCTTTTGAGATTTTTAAAACTTTTCTTACTTTATCTAGTGGCATTCTGAGTTTTTGTGCAAGCTCCTCTGGGGTTGCTTCTCTTCCAAACTCACTTAAAATTAATCTTTGGGTTCTAACAATTTTATTTATTGTTTCAATCATATGAACTGGAATACGTATAGTTCTTGCCTGATCTGCAATTGATCTTGTTATTGCTTGTCTAATCCACCATGTTGCATAAGTTGAGAACTTATAACCCCTTCTGTACTCAAATTTATCGACTGCTTTCATTAACCCTATATTTCCCTCTTGAATTAGATCTAAAAATTGTAGACCTCTATTTGTATATTTTTTTGCAATAGAAATTACTAATCTTAAGTTGGCTTCTACCATTTCTTTTTTTGCAATTCGTGACTCTTTTTCTCCTTTTTGAATTCTACTTACGAGTTTTTTAAAATCAGTTACTGAAATTCCAAGTTTGTGACTAATTTCAATTAATCTTTCTCTAATATTTTTAAATTCTTCTTTATTCTTAGTAAAAAATTGTTTCCAAACTGAGTTTGTGTCTAAAAATTTTTTTAAATTAGGATTAATTTCATTGCCAACGTAAAATTTAATAAATTCATTTCTAGGTATTTGATGATCCATTGCTAATCTTAGAAGATTACCCTCTAAAGAAATAATTTTTTTATTTTCTATATAATGTTTTTGCACAAGTTCTTCTAAAACAGATGGGGATAGTTGAAGAGATTTAATATTTTCTAGTATATCATTAACAATTTTTTCATACCCCTTTTCCTTTGCTGGTGAAAAATTTTGGGACTGTAAAACACAATCCAATTTTTCTTTTTGATACCTTATTAGCTTGTTATATTCTTTTGTTAATATATTAACCGTTTTTAAAACTTTTGGTTTAATTTCAGTTTCCATTGCAGCAAGTGTTGGATTAAAATCATCATCATCATCTGATGAACCATCTTCTTTGTCTGTTTCACCAGCATTTTTTTGTTTTGCACTTGGTCCAGTTGACTCATCTTCCATATAATTTGTATCAATATCTATAATTTCTCTAACTAAAATTTCATCTTTTTGCAGTTGTTCATTCCATTCAAAAAACTGCTGAGCAGTAATTGGACTCTGAGAAAGTGCAATTAACATTACATCTTTACCTGCTTCTATTCTTTTAGCGATTGCAATTTCGCCTTCTCTAGACAAAAGCTCAACCCCACCCATTTCACGTAAATACATTCTTATAGGATCATCACTTTTTTCAAGTGTCTTACCTTCTTCTTTATTTGAACTTTCTTTTTTTCTTAGAACTTTAAAATCAGATTTTTTTTCAACTAATGTAATATTTTCATCTAAAATATGAATAAAAGCTTGAGATAGATTTTCATCAGATAAATTTCTTTTACCAAGAGATTTACTTAACTCCTCATAAGTAATAAAACCTCTATGAGTTCCTCGACCCATGAGTCTAGCAAATGATTTTGTAATAATTCTTTCCACGATAATTTGATTTTAGAGGTCTTATATAATGTCAATTATATAAAAATCTATTAATAATTTTGTCAGTTTAATTGAGATTCTGCTTTTTTTTAAGCTCTTTTAACTCATTAAATGTGGACTCGCTCATATCCACAGAAAACTTCGATTCTAATTCCTGGATTCTGAACTCAAGATCATAATTCATCAAATCTCTAGAGATGTCCTCTAATAATTCGATTATTTTTTGATCATCATCAGATTGATTTTTTAGAATATGTTTGATTGGAGCAAATTTGTTTACTTTTTCTGTTAATTGAACATCCAAGTTAAGGTCTTGAACTGCAACATGTGAACTAGATTTCAATTTTTCAATAATCATTTCAAATATTTTTTTATTTAACTCGGTAAACAATTTAATATTTTCAATCAAATGAATATTTGCTTGCAACAAATCTAGGTTATTAATAACTAAATATAAGAGAGAAAACTCTTTTAATTCAACTCCAGACAAAGACTGGCTTTCTTGAAAATATTTTTTTGTACTTTCTAAAGATTTTGTTTTTTTTGAAATAAATCTTTTATTATTTTGATTGGAATGTGGTGTTAGCTCAGCAATTTTCTCTAAAAAATATTCTAAAACATATTTTTTTATAAAATCATCTTTAATTGTATTTGCAATTGCTCTAAGTTTTTTCTCAAAAATAGCCATCGATGATGGGTTATTTTTAGTTTGTTTTTTGTAATGACTAAAAATAAATTGATGAATGGATAATTTGCTTTGGTTTGTAAAATTAACGAAATTAGCCTTACCGTTTTTATTTACATAGCTATCTGGATCTTCTTTATCTGGTAGGAATAAAAATGAGATTTGTTTCTCTGGTCTTAATTCTTTAATTAAATTTTCTGCCGCTCTTACAGCAGCCTTATATCCACTTTCGTCACCATCAAAACATATTATGATATCATCAAAAAATTGATTTAAGATTAAAATTTGTTTGTCGGTTAAAGATGTACCAAGATTTGCCACCACGTTATCAATTCCATTTTTGCTCAGGCCTACAACATCCATGTATCCTTCAACTAGATAAATATGGTCAATTTTATTTGAAAATTTTCTTGCTAAATCTAAATTATATAAATTTGATCCTTTTTTAAAAAAATTTGTCTCAGGTGAATTTATATATTTTGCTAAGTAATCTAAATTTTCTATAATTCTCCCTCCTAAAGCAATTGGTTGACCTGAAATATTATTGATTGGAAATATTAATCGACCTCTAAATCTTTCTAAATAAATTTTTTTTTTCTCATCTAAATAAAATAAACCAGTTTCTACTAAAGTTTGTTCATTATGATCTTTTTTTAATTTTTCAAAAAAATTTGGATTTTTTTCTATGTATCCTATCTTAAACTTTTTAACTTCATCTTTACCTAATGATCTATTTTTTAAATAATCTCTAGCAATAGAATAATTTTCATTTTTTAAAAGTTCATTGTGATAAAATTCAACATAATGACTAAAAATAGATTTATATTCATTCCACTTTTTTTCTCTTTCTTCATCTTGTTTAGAAAACATATATGGCTGCATACCTGCTAATTGAGCTAAATGTTTAACAGCTTCGCCAAATTTTAAATTTTGAGTTTTCATAACAAAATCAAAAATATTGCCGTGCTCTGAAGTTGCAAAACAATGATAAAATTCTTTTTCATCATTAACAGTAAATGAAGGAGTTTTTTCATTTTTGAATGGTGACAAACCTACAAACTCTTTACCTCTTTTTTTTAAAGAAACAGTTTTTGACACTACCGTTGAAACTTTCAACCTATTTTTAATTTCGTCAAGATACTCTTTTGGGTATTTCATTATTTGTTCAATAATTCTTTGATCATTGATCCTGCTTTGGAAAAATCAATTTCGTCTGAATGAGTTTTTTTAAGTTCCCCCATAACTTTTCCCATATCTTTTAAAGAGTTTGCTCCAATTTTCGAAATAACATCTGCACAAATTTTCTTAGTTTCTTCTTCGCTAAGTTGCTTTGGTAAAAAACTTGTTAAAATATCATATTCATTTTGCTCAACCTCTAAAAGATCTGTTCTATTATTTTTTTTATAAATATCGATCGATTCGGCTCGTTGTTTAACCATTTTTTTTAAAAGTTTCTTAATGTCCTCATCATCAGTTTCTTTTTTATTTGGTCCTGATCTATTAACAATATCCAAATCCTTAATCGAAGATAATATTAACCTATAGGTTGATATTTTATTTTTATCTTTAGATTTTAAAGCATTTTTATATTCGTTTTCGATGGTCTGTTTTAATAACATAATTTTTTAATCTACTTTAAAGATAAAATTCTTCAAAAGAAAAATTGTTTTTTTACGATTTTATATTACATCTCTGTTGCGATAATAAAGCAATTATTGTATTAACCTTTAACTCATGAGT
Source organism: uncultured Pelagibacteraceae bacterium (assembly GCA_902538885.1). Classification (GTDB taxonomy): domain Bacteria; phylum Pseudomonadota; class Alphaproteobacteria; order Pelagibacterales; family Pelagibacteraceae; genus Pelagibacter. The sequence goes on along the minus strand of CACBGU010000007.1, from coordinate 11,660 downwards.
TGTAATTGATCAAAAAAGCAAAAAAAACTAACTCAAAAATTAAATCTCAAATCAATACAGGCGTTTTAGTTCTAGAAAATAAAAAGGTATTTAAAGGAATTGGAATTGGATACCAAGGAGAAGCCACAGGAGAAGTTTGCTTTAATACATCGTTGACTGGTTACCAAGAAATCATCTCCGATCCATCATATGCAGGTCAAATTATTAACTTTACCTTTCCTCATATTGGAAATGTTGGAACTAATAAAGAAGATCATGAGTCTGATAAAATATGGGCTAGAGGAGTGATTTTTAACTCTGAAATAACTTCACCTTCAAATTACAGATCGTTCCTGCATTTAGATACTTGGCTAAAGAAAAATAAAATTGTTGGTATCACTGGCCTAGATACTAGAAGCCTAACAAACTTTATAAGGGACAAAGGTGCCCCAAAAGGCACTATTAGTTACTCAAAAAAAGGAAAATTTAATATTAATAAATTGACTAATACCACCATCAAATGGAGTGGATTAAAAAATCTTGATCTTGCAGAAGTAGTTTCAACTCAAAAAAATTATATTTGGAAAGGTCTCAAAACGTGGAAAAAAGAGCTTGGATATAAAAAAAATAACAAGAGCTCATTTCATGTTGTTGCAATTGATTATGGAGTTAAAAAAAATATCCTAAGATATTTCTCTGACTTTAATTGCAAAGTTACTGTCGTTTCTTGTAAAACTAACGCGCAAAAAATTTTAGCCTTAAAACCAAATGGAATATTTTTATCAAATGGTCCTGGTGATCCAGCTGCAACAGGGAAATATGCTATAAAAATTATTAAAGATCTAATTAAAAAAAATTTACCAATTTTTGGTATATGTTTAGGTCATCAAATTTTAGCATTAGCATTGGGTGGCAAAACAAAAAAAATGAAACTTGGTCATAGAGGAGCAAATCACCCTGTTAAAAATTTAATTCATAATAATGTAGAAATAACAAGTCAAAACCATGGTTTTGAAGTAGTTAAAGAAACATTACCAAAAAATATTGAAGTCACACATAAATCTTTATTTGATAATAGTATTGAAGGTATTAAACTAAAAAACAAACCAGTCTTTTCAGTTCAATATCATCCAGAATCTAATCCGGGACCTCAAGATAGTGTTTATTTGTTTCAAGAATTTATTAACAACATGAAAAAAAATGCCAAAAAGAAAAGATCTTAAAAAAATATTGGTTGTAGGAGCTGGTCCAATAATTATAGGACAAGCGTGTGAATTTGATTATTCAGGGACGCAAGCATGTAAAGCTCTAAAAGATGAAGGTTATAAAGTAGTCCTAATAAATTCAAATCCTGCAACAATTATGACAGATCCAGATGTTGCGGATAAAACTTATATTGAACCAATTACACTAGATGTATTAGAAAAAATTCTAAAGAAAGAAAAACCTGATGCAATTCTTCCAACAATGGGAGGGCAAACTGCACTTAACCTTGCAATGGAAGCAGAGAAAAAAGGAATTCTTAAAAAATACAAAATTGAGTTGATAGGAGCAAACTCTAAAGCAATTTCTAATGCCGAGGATAGAAAGAAATTTAGAAAAAATATGATAGATATTGGTTTAGATTTACCAAAATCAGAAATCGTAAATAATAATAATCAAGCATCAAAAGTATTAAAAAAAATTGGTTTACCTACAATTATAAGACCTGCTTTTACACTTGGTGGGCTTGGTGGGGGAATAGCCAAAACTAGAAAAGATTATTTTAAAATTGTTAAAAATGGATTGCACGAATCTCCGGTAAGCCAAGTCCTTGTAGAGGAATGTTTAGAGGGCTGGAAAGAATTTGAGATGGAGGTTGTAAGAGATAAGAAAGATAACTGTATCATCATTTGCTCGATTGAAAATATAGATCCAATGGGAATTCATACGGGTGACTCAGTAACAATTGCACCAGCACTTACTCTAACAGATAAAGAATACCAAGTAATGAGAAATGCATCTATTGCATGTTTAAGAAAAATCGGAGTTGAAACTGGAGGATCAAATGTTCAGTTTGCTATCAATCCTAAAAATGGTCGAATGGTTGTCATTGAAATGAATCCACGTGTATCAAGATCCTCAGCACTTGCATCAAAAGCAACTGGATTTCCAATTGCGAAAGTAGCTGCAAAATTAGCGGTTGGTTATACTCTGGATGAATTAAAAAATGAAATAACTAAAGTTACTCCTGCATCATTTGAACCAAGTATAGATTATGTGGTGACTAAAATACCAAGATTTACATTTGAAAAATTTTCTACTTCTCCTGCAACTTTAGGAACATCTATGAAATCGGTAGGAGAGGCAATGGCAATAGGAAGAAACTTTAAAGAATCTTTACAAAAAGCACTGGTATCTCTTGAAACTGGTTTTTCAGGTTTAGACAGAATTTTTGATTTAAATAAAAAGCAAATTGAAAAGAAGCTTAAAGAAACTATTCCAAATAAGATATTACTTGTTGCCGAAGCAATTAGAAAAAAAATAAACTTAAAAAAAATATATAGTTTATCTAAAATTGACCCTTGGTTTTTAGAACAAATTAAAGAGATTGTTGATTGTGAAACACAGATCAAAAACAATGGACTTCCTAAAGATTTTGTGGAATTTAATAAAATAAAATCAATAGGATTTTCAGATAAAAAACTTTCGGAATTAACTAAAACGTCTGAAGGCATTGTTAGAAGAAAAAGATCAGCGCTTAAAATACTTCCAGTTTATAAAAAAGTAGATACTTGTGCGGCTGAATTCAAATCTTTTACTCCTTATATGTATTCAACCTACCAAAGAAATTTTTCAATTAACTCTGAGTGTGAAGCTAATCCATCCAATAAGAAAAAAATAATTATTCTTGGAGGAGGACCAAATAGAATTGGTCAAGGAATTGAGTTTGATTATTGCTGTTGTCAGGCAAGCTTTTCATTAAAAGACGCAGGCTTTGAGACTATAATGGTTAATTGTAACCCTGAAACAGTGTCAACAGACTATGATACGAGTGATCGATTATACTTTGAACCTTTAAAAGAAGAATACGTTTTTAACATAATTAAAAAAGAACAAGAAAAAGGAAATCTTATAGGAGTAATAGCTCAGTTTGGTGGCCAAACTCCAATTAAACTTGCTAAATTTTTACATGACAACAAACTTCCAATTTTAGGAACACAATATACTTCTATCGATTTAGCGGAGGATAGAGACCGATTTAGAGATTTACTAAATAAATTAAAACTAAAACAAGCAGAAAGTGGAATTGCAAAAACATTTAATCAAGCAATAAAAATTGCTGATAAAATTGGATTACCATTAATGGTAAGACCTTCATATGTTTTAGGTGGAAGAGCAATGGAAATTGTTCATGAAAAAAATCAGCTTAAAAAATTTGTTGAGGAAGCGTTTAAAGCTGCAGAAGATAATCCAATTTTGATTGATAAGTTTATTGATCATGCAATGGAGGTAGATGTAGATGCTATATCAGATGGAAAACAAGTTCATGTTGCAGGTATTATGCAACATATCGAAGAAGCTGGAATTCATTCCGGGGACTCGGCATGTAGCCTACCTCCTGTATCAATTAAACCATACCTTCTAAAAGAAATTGAAAATCAAACTAGAAAATTAGCTATAGCTTTAAATGTTAAAGGTTTCATGAACATACAGTTTGCAATTAAAAAAGATGAAATTTATGTGATTGAAGTAAATCCTAGAGCAAGTCGAACGGTACCTTTTGTGTCAAAAGCAAAAGGATTACCCCTAGCTAAAATTGCATCAAGGGTAATGGCTGGTGAAAGGTTATCTAAGTTTAATTTAAAAGATAAATCTAAAGGTATGTACGCAGTTAAAGAAGCTGTATTTCCATTTAATAAATTTCCCAACAGTGACTTATTGTTAGGGCCTGAGATGAAATCGACAGGAGAAGTTATGGGATTTGATAAAAATTTTGGAATGGCTTTTGCCAAAAGTCAAATCGCTGCAGCTAACTCATTACCAAAACAAGGATTAGCTTTTATATCTCTCAAAGATAGTCACAAAGATGAAGGAATAGATTTAGCTAAAGAACTTCTTAAACTTAAGTTTACATTATGTGCAACTAGAGGAACTGCAGAATATATTCGAAAGCATGGAATGAAATGTAAAATTATAAATAAAGTAAGTACAGGTTCACCTCATATAGTAGATGTTTTAGACTCTAAAAAAATTGCATTAGTAATAAATACTGGAGGTGGAAATAGTGAACATCGATTAAGTGATGCAATAGCTTTAAGAAGAGCGACGCTTAAGAATAAAGTTCCTTATTGCACTAATATGTCCACTGCTCAGGCATGTTTAGAGGCGATTAGATCGCTAAAAACAAAAAAATTAGAAGTGACTTCTCTTCAGGACGTTTAAGAATTTACTTTCCAATCAGTTTCAAAGGTAACATAATTTACTTGAATACATCGTCTTTCTTTAACGATCTTTTTCTTCTCCATCCCATGCCAAGTGTTTGGTCCGCTGGTAAAAAGATAACCATAATTATGTTTGTATGGAAGTGTCTTAACCTTTTCTAATTTTTCATTATAAAAATCAGTTCCTAAATCTTCAGACTCATTTGTTTTATTAACAAATATTAAGCCTGACATAAGTTTTTCTTTTATATCGCAATGAGGTTTTAACCAAAAACCCTCTCGGTCACATATAACCTCGACCCTGACATAGGAATTAGATAAATCTTTTTTTATCATTTTAGAAATTGTTTCATATGTTTCTTTAGATTGAAGTTCATTTATAAATTTTACTAAATTTGGAAATTGAGATGAGTTTTCTTTATTAATAAAACATCTAAACTTTATTGCTTGTCCACCTGAAGCTATACCTTTTCTAAATTCTGCAGCTCCACCATCTATTGCTCTTGTTCCATCATAATTAAGATTATGTTTACTGACATCAGGAATGTCGGCTCTAACTATTTCATCTATTGCTCCTTCTGACAAAGCATTACTATACTCCCAGTGATTAAAAGGGAAATTATGTTCTTTTGAATTATTTTTAATTGAATTTAAAAATGACATTATGATTGAATTTTTTCTTTAATAATTTTTGCTACTCTATTCGTTTCATCTAATTTTTGATAGTTCCAATATTCTATTTCCTCACCTAAGTTTCTAGTTATATTTAGTTCTCTAAATAAATTTCTAAATTTTTGAAATCTTTTGTCATTCCTTTTTGGTAAAATATTAGCTATATAAATTGGCTTACCGGTTAAAGCAGCTTCTGAAATCATTGAGCTAGAATCACATGTAACAACTATGTTTTCAGACAAAGCTAAAGCAGATAAATATGCTTTTTTATCAACATCCATAATTACAGTGTGATTTTCTCCAAAAAACTCTTTTGCATAATGTATAGTATTTAACGGTGTTCTCATTGAAGGTATGACCACGAGTTGAAAATCATGTTTTTTCAATAATTTATAGAAAATTGAAAAAATGTGCTTCATATTTTTGGTTGAGTAGTCATAATATTTTGTAGGACCACCCATTATCAAACACCAAACTTTTCTATTATCCTGTTTGATATGTGAATTTAAATAACTTCTATTTTCTTCAATTTCATTTTCCGTTAAATAGTGAATTGCACCTTTTGTTTTAATTACATTTGCACCACTTATCCCATCATGTTCGGGAGCAACAATAAAATCAAAATGATTAAAATCCACCTTTGGATCTTGAATATGAATATTTAAAACTTTTTTTTTTGAAATACTTTTTAAATGGATTGAGGGAATCACACTTTTTCTTCCACATGAAATAATAATATCAAAATCAGACTCGTTTATTTTTTTATAAACGTTTTGTGATACCGGTGTTAATTTTGGTGGAACAATTTTCCAAAAATTATTTAGTTCAACCTTATGGTGTGTAAAATCAATATCTAAGGCTTTTGCTAAACCTTCTACCTGGCTTATCATGCCATGCATTCCTTGAGTTAATAATAAACCTTTTAATTTAGACATTAATCACTATATAGCTTTCATATGAGTCAAAATCCAACTAAACACACAAAAGTGTTAATAATTGGATCTGGTCCTGCCGGATACACAGCAGCTGTTTATGCCGCACGAGCAATGTTAAATCCTATCCTTGTCCACGGAGCTCAACCAGGTGGACAATTAACAACAACTACTGATGTTGAAAATTTTCCAGGATTTGCTGAAGTTATTCAAGGTCCGTGGTTAATGGATCAAATGAAAGAACAAGCAAAAGCAGTTGGAACTGAAATGATTGAAGATCATATTGGTTCGGTAAATTTAAAATCTACTCCGTTTGAAGCTATAGGCGATAGTGGGCAAAAATATACTGCTGATAGCATAATTATTTCTACAGGAGCTCAGGCCAGATGGTTAAATCTTAAATCTGAACAAGAATTTAGAGGATTTGGTGTTTCTGCGTGCGCTACATGTGATGGTTTCTTTTTTAAAGATAAAGAAGTTGCTGTAGTTGGAGGTGGTAATGCTGCAGTAGAAGAGGCAATGTTTCTTACAAAATTTGCATCAAAAGTAAAATTAATTCATAGACGAGATAGTTTGAGAGCTGAAAAGATGCTGCAAAAAAAATTGATGGAAAATAAAAAAATTGAAATTGTTTGGGATTCTGTTGTTGAAGATGTTTTGGGTAATAGTGAACCCAAAAATGTTAAAGGTATAAAAATTAAAAATTTGAAAACTGAAAAAACAGAAGAAGTAAAATTAGATGGGTTATTTATTGCAATCGGTCATGATCCTGCAACTCAACTTTTCAAAGACCAATTAGAAATGGATAAAGAAGGTTATTTAATTACAAAACCAGATTCTACAGAAACAAATATTCCTGGAGTTTATGCTGCAGGTGATGTTAAAGATAAAACTTTTCGACAAGCAGTTACAGCAGCAGGAATGGGTTGTATGGCTGCATTAGAAGCAGAAAAATTCTTATCTCATTAATATGAGATTACAATTACTAACTAATTAAAGGGAGAGATGTTATGGCTGATAAAGTATTATTAACTGGAATAAGTGGATGGATTGCTAAACATACTGCAATAGAATTATTAAATTCAGGTTATGAAGTTTTAGGTACTGTTAGAAGTGATGATGTAATTTCTCAGACAAAAGAAACGATTAGTAAATATGCTTCTATAGACAAGTTATCTTTTATTAAACTTGATCTTTTGAGTGATGAAGGTTGGGAAGAAGCTGCAAAGGGATGCAGGTATATTATGCATATAGCCTCCCCTTTTCCAATGAAGGTCTCAAAAAATAGAGAAAATTTAATCCCAGTTGCAAAAGATGGAACTTTAAGAGTTTTAAACGCTGGTATCAAAGCAAACGCAGATCAATTTGTAGTTACATCTTCAATAGCAGCAATGTTTAGAAAGCCAAATAGATCAAATCCTTATTCATTTAGTGAAAATGATTGGACTGATGAAAATTGGGTTGAAGGAGTTAATGATTATTTTCTATCTAAAACAGTTGCTGAAAAAGCAGCTTGGGGATTAATGGAAAGTAAAGGTATTAAAAATAAACTTACTTGTATAAATCCTGGCGGAGTATTTGGAGATGCTTTGGATACCAAAGGTAGCACCTCAATTGAATATGTAAGACAATTTTTAAAAGGTAAATTTCCAGCAACACCTAAATGGGGAATATTAATATCTGATGTTAAAGATGTAGCAAAATCTCATATAGCTTGCTTAGGAAATTCAAAAGTTGGTGGCAGAAGATTAATTATTGGAAAAGAGGTTAAAACATTACTTGAGACATCAAAAATATTAGCAGAAGCATTGCCAGAGTATGCAAAAAAACTACCCAAAAAAACTTTACCAAATTTTATGGTTAAGTTTATTAGCATCTTAGACTCAAGTGCAAAAACTATGATTCCTGATCTTGAGCTAGAGATGAAACCAGAGACAAAATATGCTGAAGAATTAATTGGCTTTGAGTTTAAACCAGCAAGTGGTGCTTTGGTTGATGCAGGAAAATCTGTAGTTAGATTAGGTTTAGCATAAAGTTTATTTTACTAAATCTGAAATTTGATCTGACTCGAAAATTTTTTGATCATTATTCTCATTTGCAAGTTTAATCATTGCTTTTGCGATTGTTTCTGAGTGAATTGATCTCATTTTCTTTAATGGTCCAACAAATAAAGGATTTAGTAGCTTAAAAATAATTATTCCTATTTTCTCACCCAATCTAAATTCTTTTCTGTTGCCCAATATAAATGAGGGTCTCATAATTCCAATTTTAGAAAAACCTAAACTAAGAATCTCTTCCTCTACTAGTCCCTTATATTTTAAATAATCTCCTGAACTTTTAGAATTTGCGTATCCTGAAGATACGAAAAAAAAAGATTTAATATTATTAGATTTTGCAATTTGGGCGACTTGTTTTGGAATATCTAACTCAATTCTTTTATATTCATTTTTATCAGGAGAGTTTTTTTTTGTTGTCCCAATGCAAAAAAAACATTCATCTCCCGTCATCTCTTCTCTATGTTGCTCTAAATTATTGAAATCAGTTTGAATTATTTCAATTTTTCCGTCATTTACTTTAATAGAAGTACGAACAAATAATTTGATTTTAGAATAGTTGTTATTTTTAACTAACTGATTTAAAATATGATTTCCAACTAAGCCTGTAGAACCAAAAACTAGAGCTGTTTTCATTAATTTAAGGATTTGCAAAAAATAGATATTTTATCCATTGCTTTCTTAAGATTATCCATTGATGTTGCATAAGAAATTCTGAAAAAACCTTCTAAACCAAATGCAGAACCCTGGACTACAGCAATCCCACTATTCTCTAATAATGATTGAACAAAATCAGTATCAGATTTAATTTCATTACCATTAGGATCTTTTTTGCCCATTAAACCTTTGCAACTTGGGAAAACATAAAAAGCTCCATCTGGATTTAGGCATTCAATTCCATCTATTGCATTTAAAGCATTAACCACAAAATCCCTTCTCTCCTGAAAAGAGTTTGCTCTTTCCTTAATAAAGTCTTGTGTTCCACTTAGTGCCTCAACTGCAGCTGCTTGGCTAATGGAAGAAGGATTAGTTGTTGATTGTGATTGAATTTTAGCAATAGCTTTAACAATGTCTTTTGGACCAGCTGCATACCCTATTCTCCAGCCTGTCATTGAGTAAGCTTTACTTACACCATTCATTGTAAGCACTCTATCTTTTAAACTATTAATTTGAGCAATTGTAAAAAATTTAAAACCTTCATAAGTCACGTGCTCATAAATATCATCGCTCAAAATATACACATGATTATGTTTTTCTAAGATAGCTGCGATTGCTTTGATATCTTGCTCTGAATAACATGCTCCAGTTGGGTTTGAAGGAGAATTAAGAATAATCCATTTAGTTTTTGGAGTTATAAATTTTTCAAGATCAATTGGATTTATTTTAAAACCTTGTTTTTCATCACATTCCATTATCACTGGTTTTCCTCCAGCTAATAAAACCATATCTGGGTAAGAAACCCAATAAGGAGCAGGAACTATAACTTCATCACCTTCGTTTAATGTGGCCATCATTGCATTATAAATTACATGCTTACCACCAGCACCAACTGTAATTTGATCAGTTGTATAATCTAAATTATTTTCTTTTTTAAATTTTTCTACGATTGCTTTTTTCAATGCTGGAGTACCATCTACTGCAGTGTATTTAGTATCACCATCGTTAATAGCTTTTATAGCTGCTTGCTTAATGTTATCTGGAGTATCAAAATCTGGTTCCCCTGCACCTAATCCAATAACATCTTTTCCAGCAGCTTTTAATTCTCTTGCTTTTTGAGTAACAGCAATAGTAGGTGATGGTTTAATCTTCTTTAAACTGTCTGATATTATGCTCATTGAAATATAAATAAATTCTACTACGTTGTTTAATATATGGAAAATACTTATCAAGATTTAATTACAGATATTCAGAGTAAAAATCCTAAAATAGGTGGAAAACTAGAGGGTGGAAAAAAATTCAAAATTAAATCTGATTTTAAACCTGCTGGTGATCAGCCTGAAGCGATAAAAAAATTAGTAAATGGTGCTAACAAAGATCAATTTAATCAAGTTTTACTTGGTGTAACGGGATCTGGAAAAACTTTTACAATGGCTAAAGTAATTGAAGCTACTAATAGACCTGCCTTGATTTTAGCTCCAAACAAAACTCTTGCTGCTCAACTTTATGGGGAAATGAAAACCTTTTTTCCAGACAATGCTGTTGAATATTTCGTTTCATACTATGACTATTACACTCCAGAGGCTTATGTGCCGAGATCAGACACATATATAGAGAAAGAAGCCTCTATAAATGAACAAATTGATAGAATGAGGCACTCAGCAACTAGATCTCTTTTAGAAAGAGATGATGTTTTAATTGTAGCAAGTGTTTCGTGTATCTATGGATTAGGTTCAGTTGAAGCGTACAGTAAAATGACGCTAACTCTTCAAAAAAATTATGACTACAACAGAGAAGAAATAATCAAATCTCTAGTTGCTCTACAATATAAAAGAAATGATCAAAATTTTTATAGAGGAACATTTAGAGCAAGAGGAGAATATTTAGAAATATTTCCTTCACATTTAGAAGATAGAGCTTGGAGACTTTGTCTATTTGGAGATAAATTAGAACAGATAGAAGAGTTTGATCCGTTAACTGGTGATAAAGTAAGAGAATTAAGTTTAGTAAAAGTTTATGCAAATAGTCACTACATCACTCCTAAGCCTACAATCGAACAAGCAGTAATTAATATAAAAAAAGAATTAGAAGTAACTTTAAAGAAACATCGTGCTGAAAATAAATTATTAGAAGCACAGAGATTAGAAGAAAGAACTAAATTTGATCTTGAAATGATTGAAGCCACAGGTTCTTGTGCTGGTATTGAAAACTATTCAAGGTTTTTGTCAGGAAGAAAACCAGGAGAGCCTCCTCCCACTCTTTTTGAATACTTTCCAGATAACACTTTAATATTTGTAGATGAGTGTCACGTTACAGTGCCTCAGCTTAATGGAATGTATAAAGGTGATAGATCAAGAAAAAGTACTTTAGCAGAATACGGATTCAGACTTCCTTCGTGTATGGATAATAGACCATTAAAATTTGAAGAATGGGATTTAATGAGAACTCAAACTGTATTTGTTTCCGCAACTCCTGGGCCATGGGAACTAGAACAAACAAAAGGTCAGTTTATAGATCAGGTAATTAGACCTACAGGATTAATTGATCCTCCTGTAGAAATAAGACCTGCAAAAAATCAAGTGGATGATTTAATGCATGAATGTAAAAGAGTTATAGAAAATAATCATAGAGTATTAGTAACAACACTCACTAAAAAAATGGCTGAAGATTTAACCGAATATCTTCATGAGAACGGTATAAAGGTAAGGTACCTCCACTCAGATATTGATACATTAGAAAGAATTGAAATCATGAGAGATCTAAGAATGGGTGTATTTGATGTTTTAGTTGGAATTAACTTATTAAGGGAGGGATTAGATATTCCTGAATGTGCTTTAGTTGGAATTTTAGATGCTGATAAAGAAGGTTTTTTAAGATCTGAAACATCTTTAATTCAAACTATAGGAAGAGCAGCTAGAAATGTTGATGGTAAAGTAGTTTTA
>CACBGU010000006.1 GCA_902538885.1 uncultured Pelagibacteraceae bacterium | reverse complement strand
AAAATGTTTGTTAGAAGGACTTGATGATATCGCTTTATCGCTAAAAAAATCAGAAAAAATAGAAAAGTTTGAAACAAATTTAAAAAACGAAAAGCCTTGGGTATTTAATGATTAAAGTAAAAAAAAGAAAAATACTTTTACTTCCTGGTGATGGTATTGGTCCTGAGGTAATAGCTGAGGTAAAAAAAATTATTAACTGGTTTAATGATAAAAAATCTTTAGATTTTGAAATTGATCAGGAGCTAGTTGGTGGTTGTTCTTATGATAAACACGGTACCCCAATCACTGATGAGGTTTTTTACAAAGCACTAGAAAGTGAAGTAATTATGCTTGGAGCAGTTGGTGGTCCTACATGGGATAACCTAGAATTTTCCAAAAAACCAGAAAGAGCATTATTAAAACTTAGAAAAGAATTAAAGCTTTTTGCTAACTTAAGGCCTGCAATTTGTTTTAAACAATTAGTCGATGCTTCAACCCTAAAGCCAGAAGTAGTTTCAGGACTAGATATAATGATAGTAAGAGAGTTAACGGGTGGTATATATTTTGGTGAACCTAGAGGAATTAAGCCAATTGAAAATGGAGAAAGAAAAGGAATTAATACACACACTTATACGACTAGTGAAATTACTAGAGTAGCTAGGATCGCTTTTGATTTAGCTAGAAAAAGATCAAACAAGGTTACTTCGTGTGAAAAATCAAATGTGATGGAAGCAGGACAATTGTGGAAAGAAGAAGTCCAAGAACTTCATGAAAAAGAATACAAAGATGTAGAATTAAGTCATATGTTAGCAGACAATTGTGCTATGCAGCTTTTAAGAAACCCAAAACAATTTGATGTAATTGTAACAGATAATTTGTTTGGAGATATGTTGTCAGACCAAGCTTCAATGTTAACGGGATCTTTAGGTCTTTTACCATCAGCATCTTTGGGCGCAAAAAATAAAGATGGTGAGATGAGAGCGATGTACGAGCCCATACACGGGTCAGCTCCAGATATAGCTGGTAAAGGGATAGCAAATCCAATTGCTTCTATTTTGAGCTTTGCTATGGCACTGAGGTATTCTTTAGATCTTGATAAAGAAGCAGATATTTTAGAAAAAGCAGTTCAAGATGTTTTAAATGATGGGTTAAGAACTAAAGATATAATGTCAGAAGGCATGAAAGAAACTTCCACGTCAGCAATGGGTGATGCGATAATTTCAAAATTGCAATAAAACTAGAATTATTCTAAGCTTTAAATATGCCAAGTTATACTGCTCCAGTAAAAGATATGATGTTTCTCTTTGAAAAATTAAGAGACAATAAAAACTATAATGAGCTTGAAAAATATAATGAGGTGAGTGCAGATCTTGTTAAAGATATTTTAGAAGAAGCAGCTAAAATAAATCAAAATTTAATTTTACCTCTTGCTAAAGCAGGTGATGAAAATCCAGCAATTTTAGAAAATGGTGTTGTCAGAACACCACCGGGTTACAAAGAAGCATATCAGAAATATATTGAAGATGGTTGGACGTCATTGTCTTGTGACCCCAAATATGGAGGCCAAGGAATGCCAAAAACAGTAAGCGCGTTCTTTGATGAAATGCTTTCCTCAGCCAGTTTGTCATTTAAATTATATAGTGAACTTAGTATTGGTGCCTATAATTGTATTAATCATCATGCTTCAGATGAAATTAAAGATAAATATTTACCAAAGATCGTCGAAGGTAAATGGAGTGGCACTATGTGTTTAACAGAACCAGTCTGTGGTACAGACTTAGGTTTGTTAAAAACCAAAGCCGTCAAACAATCTGATGACACCTACAAAATTAGTGGTCAAAAGATTTTTATAACTTCTGGTGATCATGACTTAACTGAAAATATTATTCATTTAGTTTTAGCAAGATCAACGGACTCTCCTGCGGGCACTAAAGGAATTAGTTTATTTTTAGTACCAAAATTTATTGTAAATGAAGATGGTAGTGTTGGTCAAAGAAATGGAATTTCAACAGGATCTATAGAGAGTAAAATGGGAATAAAGGGTTCAGCAACATGTGTGTTAAATTTTGATGAAGCAACTGGTTATATGATTGGTAACAAAGACAAAGGTCTTAGTGCCATGTTTACCATGATGAACCTTGAGAGAATAGTGGTAGGCATTCAAGGTTTAGGAATTTCTGAAATTGCGTATCAAAACTCACTTGCTTATGCAAAAGAGAGAAAGCAAGGAAAAACAAATAATTCAAAATCTACAAATGGTGCAGACTTTATAATTGATCATGCGGATATTAGAAGATCTTTACTTAATATGAAGTCAATTATTGAGGGAGAAAGAGCTTTATGTTTTTGGTTATCACAACAAACTGAGGTGAGTCTTTATCATCCTGATGAAAAGATTAAACAAGAAGCTTTGGATTATGTTTCATTGATGACACCAGTTGTTAAGTCATTATTTACAGATTTAGCTATGGAAATTACGAACGACGCGATGCAAATACATGGTGGATATGGGTACACTAAAGACCAAGGAATAGAGCAATTATATAGAGATAATCGTATTACCCCAATCTATGAAGGAACAAATTCTGTTCAGGCAGCAGATTTAGTATTTAGAAAATTATCAAATAAAAATGGCGATGTTATCAATAAGTTTTTAGATATGATTAAATCTGAATGTGATAGTAAAAATGAAAAAGTAAATACATTTTCAAAAGAATTAAATCATTATTTAGATATTTTATCTAAGTTTACCGACTGGATTAAGGATAAACATAAAATCGAAAAAGACGATGTTAGTGCTGCAGCAAATGATTATTTAAGAAGTCTGGGATATGTTTCAATTGCTTATGCTTGGATCAAAATTTTAGATGTAAGTTTTAGTGATTTTGAAAAAAATAAGGAATTTTATAGTGATAAAATAAATACAGCAAAATTTTATTTTGATAAGGTATTGCCAAGAGCTGAGTATCATTACAAATCCGCTATTTCTGGAAGTTCTAATATAATGAATTTTAAGTTTAATTAATAATGAGTCATTACGAGACAAATTTAGATAAAAATAAAGCAAATTACGTACCGCTTACTCCATTAACATTTCTTAAAAGAGCAAGGGAAATTTATCCAAATTATGAAGCCATAATTTATGAAGATAGGAAATATACTTGGGAGGAAGTTTACAAAAGAGCTGTAAAATTTGCTAGTGCACTCTCAAAAATTGGAATTAAAAAAGGAGATACAGTCTCTTTTTTGGCCTTCAATACACCTGAGATTTTCGAAGGACATTACTCAGTACCTATGGCAGGTGCAGTATTAAATACAATTAATATAAGACTAGATGCAAATACAATTTCATATATTTTAGATCACAGTGATGCAAAGGTGCTAGTAGTTGATAGACAATTGCATGGAGAAGTTAAGAAAGCATTAAAAACTTTAAATAAGAAAATTACAGTAATTGATATAGATGATAAAAATGCTGATCCATCGAAATTAGAAAAAATTGGTGATTTAGAATATGAAAGTTTTTTAAATACAGGTGATGAAAATTTCGATTGGCAAATGCCAGAAGATGAATGGCAAGCAATATCATTAAGCTATACCTCAGGTACTACAGGAAATCCCAAAGGAGTAGTTTATCATCATAGAGGTGCGTACTTAATGTCTACAGGAAGTTCGGTAGCTTGGAATATGCCAAATAGATTAAATTTTTTAACAGTTGTTCCAATGTTTCATTGTAATGGTTGGTGCTATCCATGGACAGTTCCGATGTTAAATGGAAGGACAATTTGTTTAAGAAATATTGATATTAAAAAAATTTTTCAATTAATTGAAAAATATGAAGTAACCCATTTTGGTGGTGCACCAATTGTATTAAATATGATTACCGGAGCACCAGAAAGTGACAAAAAAAAATTAAAACAAAAAGTTTATGTCTTAACGGCTGGAGCACCTCCACCAAGTATAATTTTCAAAAAAATGAAAGCATTAGGTTTTGAAGTTATGCATGTTTACGGTTTAACAGAAACTTATGGACATGTTACCCAGTGTGCTTGGAATGATGAGTGGAATAATTTTGATGAAGAAAAACAAAATGAAATTAAAGCTAGGCAAGGTGTGAGATATCCAAATACTGAAGGTGTAACTGTATTGGATCCAGATACTATGAAAGAAGTTCCTAAAGATGGAAAAACAATTGGTGAAATTATGATTAGAGGAAATGTAGTAATGAAAGGTTACTTTAAAGACAAAGATGCTACCGATAAAGCTATGAAGGATGGGTGGTTTCATAGTGGTGATCTAGCCGTGATGCATCCTGATGGCTATGTAAAAATACAAGATAGATCAAAAGATATAATTATTTCTGGAGGAGAAAATATTTCCTCAATTGAAATAGAAAATACACTTTCTAAACATCCATCAGTTTCTATTGCTGCAGTTGTTGCTAAACCAGATGAAAAATGGGGCGAAGTTCCTTGCGCATTTATTGAAATGGTTAAAGATAAACCGGTATCTGAAAAAGAATTAATTGATTTTTGTAAGGAGACTTTAGCAGGATTTAAAGTTCCTAAAAAGGTTGTGTTCTGTGATTTGCCAAAAACTTCAACAGGAAAAATACAAAAATTTGAATTGAGAAAACAAGTTTAGGTAATTTTTGAATTTTCAATTAGAAAATAAAAATGTTTATGCTTCTGATGCAGGACAGGGCATTGATCAAAATAAAGATACAATAGTATTTCTTCATGGGAGCGGTCTTTCTCATATTGTTTGGTCTCTAACAGAACAATTTTTTTCAAATAATAATTTTAATGTTTTATCTATTGATTTGCCTGGGCATGGTAATTCCGATGGTCCTTGCTTAGATAGTATTGAAAAAATAGCTGATTGGTTAGAACGGGTTTTTAACGAACTAAATCTAAATAATTTAATTTTAATTGGTCATTCCCAAGGTTGCTTGGAGATACTTGAATATGCTCACAAATATAAAGATAGATTAAAAAAGTTAGTCTTTATTGGAGGCTCAAATAAAATGCCAGTACATCCAGATTTAATTGATCTAGCAAAAAATGGGGACTCCGATGCAGTTAAATTAATGATGAAGTGGGGTTATGAAGGTTCAAAAAGATTTATTGGAGGTAACCCAGTAGAAAAAATAATACAATCACCTCGAGATATAAGAGACATACTAGCGGTAGACCTTGTAGCATGTAACAATTACAAAAATGGTTCTGATGCTGCTAAATTAATACAATTCCCATCAATGTTTATTTTTGGCTCTTTAGATAAGATGGTAAATCTAGAAGCTGGAAAAAAATTTTCTAGTCTAATTAATAATTCATCTACACATATAATAGAGGGTTGTGGACATATGATTATGATTGAAAAAGCATTTGAAATGAGAGACAAAGTTTTAGAATTTTTGAAAAAATGAAAAACTTTTTAATCGCAAAATCAAGAAGACTTAGAAGTACTCCATATACTTCTCGAATTGAGGAACAGGGTGTTACAGCTTATACAATTTATAACCATATGTTGCTTCCAGCTGCCTTTGGTTCAATTGAAGAATCTTATCATCATTTAAAAGAGCATGTTCAGATCTGGGATGTAGCAGCTGAAAGACAGGTAGAAATTTCAGGAAAAGATTCTGCAAAACTAGTTCAGTTGATGACTTGTAGAGATTTATCAAAATCTAAAGATGGAAGATGTTATTATTGTCCGATTATAGATGATAATGCTGGTTTAATTAATGATCCAGTTGTTTTAAGAATTAACGAAAATAAATGGTGGATTTCTATTGCAGATACGGACGTAATATTATTTGCAAAAGGATTAGCAATTGGAAATAAATTTGATGTTGAAATCACAGAGCCAAAAGTTGATATCATGGCTGTACAAGGTCCAAAATCATTTAAATTGATGGAAAAAATATTTGGAGAACAGATCACAAAATTAAAATTTTTTGGTTTTGATTATTTTGAATTTGGAGGTGCAAAACACCTTATCGCACAATCTGGATGGTCTAAACAAGGAGGCTATGAAGTATATGTTCAAAATACAGAAGCAGGCTTAAAACTGTATGATCATTTATTTGAAATTGGAAAAGAATTTAATGTTAAACCAGGATGTCCTAATTTGATTGAACGAATAGAAAGTGGACTGTTATCTCATGGTAATGATATGGATAATGGAGATAATCCTTATGAATGTGGTTTCGATAAATATATCAACATAGATAGTGATGTTATCTTTTTAGGAAAAGAAAAATTGAAGACAATTAAATCTGAAGGAATAAATAAAAAATTAATGGGAGTTAAATTTGATATAGAGAAAATAAGTTTAACAGGATCTTTAGATCTTACTGATGATCAGAACAACATCGTTGGAGAATTACGGTCAGCATGCTATTCACCACATTTTAAAAAAGTGATTGGTATTGCCATGATGAAAAAATCACATTGGAATGTAGACCAGAAGGTAAAAGCAAGCATAAATAGTGATATTTGTAGTGGTAAAGTTTGCGATTTACCTTTTATTTAGTATAACAGCTTTAAAATGAACATAGCTATAGTAGGTGCAACAGGAAATGTTGGTAGAAAAACTCTTGAAGTATTTGATAAAAAAAACTTTAAGTTTGATGATCTATATTTAGTTGCCTCAGAAAAAAGTGCAGGAAAAAAAATATCTTTTAGAAATAAAGAGTATGTTATTGAAAATTTAGAGACATATGATTTTTCAAAAGCAGATATAACTTTTTTTGCAGCTGGAGGAAAAATTGCTGAAAAATATGCAGAAAAAGCTGCCAAGCACACAATTGTAATTGATAATTCGAGTTTTTTTAGAATGGATCCAGATGTTCCATTGATCGTCCCACAAGTGAATGCAGCTGAAATTAAAAATATGAAAAAAAATATTATTGCAAATCCAAATTGTTCTACAGCACAACTTGTTATAGCACTTAAACCGCTACATAATTTATTCAAAATAAAAAGAGTTGTAGTTTCAACTTACCAATCTGTTTCGGGTGGTGGCAAAAGTCCAATGGACGAATTAATAGATCAAACTAAACAATATTTAGATGGAAAAAAAATAGAGTCAAAAAATTTTACTAAACAAATCGCTTTTAATGTTATTCCACATATCGATGTTTTTGCCGATGATGGATATACAAAAGAAGAATTAAAAATGACAAATGAAACAAAAAAAATATTAGATGATTCAATAGAACTTACAGCTACATGTGTAAGAATTCCTGTTTTAGTTTCTCATTCAGAGTCTGTTAATATAGAATTTGAAAAACCATATACTTTAGAAAAAGTGAGAGATGTTTTAAGTAAAGCAGATGGTTGTGAGGTTATTGATAAAAGAGAAAATGGAGGTTATAGCACACCATTTGAAGCAGCTGGGAGTGATGAGACATATATATCTAGAATTCGAGAAGACAAAACTAAAAAAAATTCATTAAATTTGTGGATTGTATCAGATAACCTACTTAGAGGTGCAGCACTTAATTCTGTTGAAATTGCTGAAACAATTATTAACTCAAAATAAAATATGGAAGACAGACCTTTATCACCACACATACAGATTTATAAATGGCATATTTCTTCATTAGTATCTATTTCACATAGAATTACAGGAATAATTAATTTTTTTGCGATCACATTAATCTGTATTTGGTTTACATTAATGCTTTTAGGAGAAAGTGATTATCAAATTATTAAAATTTTTTTAGAAACTTTTTTAGGTAAGTTTATTTTAATTGGAATAACCTGGTCATTTAGTTTTCAAATGTTAAGTGAAGTAAGACACTTGATTATGGATTTAGGTTATGGATTTGAATTACAAACAACAAAAATTACAGGTTTGTTAGTTATTTTTGGTTCGATTGTTTTAACTATCTTAATTTATTTAATTGGCAGAGGATTAATATAATGCTTCCAGTAACAAAAAAATGGTTATTCTTAAAAATTAGTTCTGCAATCTTATTACCTTTAATGCTTTGGTTTATTATAAATTTAGTGAATATCTATGATAAAAGTTATTTTGAAATAGTGAATTTTTTAACAAAACAACCATCTAAATTCCTAATTGGATTATTTTTAGTTATTGCTTATTTTTTTTCAGCTTTGACTATAAGTGAGGTTTTTGAAGACTATATTAAAGATAAAAAAACCAAAAATGCCGCAAACAAAATCCTAAATTTTTTTGCTATAACAATTCCAGTAATTACAATAATTGTAATTTTTAACTTAAATACATGAAAGCATATAATATTATAGACCATGAGTACGATGTTGTTGTACTTGGTGCAGGTGGATCAGGTTTAAGAGCGGCAGTAGGGCTCAGCGAAGCTGGCTTAAAAATAGCTTGTATCTCAAAAGTATTTCCTACCAGAAGTCATACATCAGCTGCACAAGGTGGAATATCAGCAGCACTAGGAAATATGGGAGAAGATGATTGGAGATGGCACATGTATGACACTGTCAAAGGTGCAGATTGGTTAGGTGATCAAGATAGTATTGAATATCTTTGTAAAGAAGCACCTAAAGCAGTTTTAGAGTTAGAGAAATATGGAGTTCCATTTAGCAGAACTGAAGAAGGAAAAATTTATCAAAGACCATTTGGTGGAATGACAAAAAATTATGGAAATGGAATAGTTCAAAGAACTTGTGCTGCAGCTGATAGAACAGGACATGCTATTTTACACACATTGTATGGACAAGCGTTAAAGCATAATACAGAATTTTTTATAGAATATTTTGCATTAGATTTGTTGATGAAGAATGGAGAATGCAAAGGTCTAATTGCTTGGAATTTGAATGATGGCACAATTCATAGATTTAGAGCGCACACAGTAATTATTGCTACTGGTGGTTATGGAAAAGTTTATTATTCAGCAACATCAGCACATACTTGCACTGGTGATGGCAATGCAATGGTTTTAAGAGCTGGATTACCGCTTCAGGATATGGAGTTTGTTCAATTTCACCCAACAGGAATTTATGGCCACGGTACCTTAATAACAGAAGGTGCGCGAGGAGAAGGAGGCTATCTTACAAATTCTAAAGGTGAAAGATTTATGGAAAGGTATGCTCCAAATGCAAAAGATTTAGCATCAAGAGATGTTGTTAGCAGATCTATGTCTATTGAGATTAACGAGGGAAGAGGTGTTGGAAAAGATCAAGATCATGTTCATTTGAACCTAAGTCACTTAGATAAAGATATTATTGAAAGCAGGCTTCCTGGAATTACTGATGCAGCAAGATTATTTGCAAATGTAGATGTAACTAAAGAACCAATTCCTGTTGTACCAACAGTTCATTATAATATGGGTGGTATTCCAACAAACTATAAAGCAGAAGTATTAACTGTAAATGGCTCAGAAAAAACTGTTCCAGGTTTAATGGCTATAGGAGAAGCGGCATGTGTCTCTGTTCACGGAGCAAATAGACTTGGTTCTAATTCTTTAATTGATTTAGTAGTATTTGGAAGAGCAGCAGCAAAAAGAGCAGCTGAATTAGTTAAGCCAGGAACACCTCATGAAGAAATTTCTGAGTCAGAAACACAAAAATGTTTAGATAGATTTGATAAACTTAGAAATGCACAAGGAAATAATAGTACTGCAGAACTTAGACTTTCAATGCAAAAAACCATGCAGTCGAAATGTGCAGTTTTTAGAACAGAAAAAAATCTTAAAGAAGGTGTTGATGAGATTAAAAAAACCTATGATGGTATGGACTCAATTTCAGTTAAAGATAGGTCTTTAGTATTTAATACTGATTTAGTTGAAACATTAGAATTTGATAATTTAATAAGACAAGCTGTAACTACTGTAGAATCTGCATATCATAGAAAAGAGAGCAGAGGTGCTCACGCGAGAGATGACTATCCAAAAAGAGATGATGAAAAGTTTATGCAACATACTCTTGCTTGGTGTGATGGAAAAAATACAAAGATTAGTTACAGAGCAGTTCACAAATCAACTTTAACAAATGAAGTTCAATATTTTCCACCACAAGAGCGAGTATATTAATGGTTCAGCTAAGCTTACCTAAAAATTCAGAGGTTAAAAAAGGCAAATATTTTAAAGACAAAACTGGATCAAAAAATTTAAGAAAAGTAAATGTTTATAGATGGGATCCATCGACAGAAGAAAATCCTAGGATTGATACATACGAAGTTGATATGGATAATTGTCCATCTAAGGTGCTGGATATTTTAAATAAAATTAAAAACGAAATTGATCCTACATTGGCTTATAGAAGGTCTTGTGCTCATGGTGTTTGTGGCTCTTGCGCTATGAATATGGGAGGAAAAAACGGACTAGCTTGTACAACTCCTCATGCAGAGATAGACGGTGACATCGATATTTATCCTCTACCTCATTTAAAAGTTAAAAGAGATTTGATTGGTGATTTAGATGGCTTATATAAACAATATCAATCAATTGAACCTTGGTTAAAAAATAACTCAACAAAACAGACAACAGAAATTTATCAGTCTAAAGAAGATAGAGCAAAACTTGATGGTGCTTACGAATGCATTATGTGTGCTTGCTGCTCTACATCTTGCCCAAGTTATTGGTGGAATGGAGATAAATATTTAGGTCCAGCAGTTCTGCTACAGGCTTATAGATGGATTATTGATAGTAGAGATGAAGAGAGAAAAGCTAGATTAAAAAAAGTTTCAGATGAATTAAAATTATATAGATGCCATACAATATTAAATTGTACAAATGCATGTCCTAAGGGCTTGAATCCAGCAAAAGCTATAGCTGAAATAAAAAAAATGTTAGCAACAGCTAATGTTTAAATAGACTATTCGATATTTTTGATCTAAAACACCGTATTCATGAAATTAATAGAACACTTCGTAAACGGTAAAATAATTCCGGGATCTTCAGATAAAAAAGGAAAAGTTTTTAATCCAGCAACTGGCGAACAAGAGTCAGAGGTAAGACTTGCTTCTAAATCTGATCTAGACAGTGCTGTTGAGGTAGCAAAAAAAGCATTTGAAAGTTGGTCTTTAAAACCTGCTCTACAAAGAGCTAGAATAATATTTAAATTTAAAGAATTAATTGAAAAAAATTCTGATGAATTAACGAAGTTAATAGTTTCAGAACACGGAAAAGTTTATGAAGATGCAAGAGGCTCTTTAACTAGAGGACTTGAGGTGGTAGAATTTGCTTGTGGAATACCACATTTATTAAAAGGTGAGTTTTCAGAAAATGTTGGAACCAATGTTGATACTTGGTCAATAAGACAACCATTAGGAGTTGTTGCAGGTATTACACCTTTTAATTTTCCTGCTATGGTACCAATGTGGATGTTTCCAATAGCAATAGCTTGTGGAAACACTTTTATTCTTAAACCATCAGAAAAAGACCCTTCTTGCGCAATAAGATTAGCAGAATTACTTTCTGAAGCGGGTCTTCCAGAAGGAGTATTTAATGTAATAAATGGAGATAAAGAAGCTGTTGATGCAATTTTAGAAAACAAAGATATCAAAGCTGTTAGTTTTGTAGGATCTACTCCTATTGCAAAATATATTTATGAAAATTCAGCTAAAAATGAAAAAAGAGTTCAAGCTTTGGGTGGAGCAAAAAACCATTTAGTTGTTATGCCAGATTGTGATTTAGATGGTGCAGTAAATGGTTTAATGGGTGCTGCTTATGGTTCAGCTGGAGAAAGATGTATGGCTCAATCAGTTGCGGTTGCGGTTGGAGATATTGGTGATGAACTTGTATCAAGATTATCAAAAAAAGCTGAAGCTTTAAAAGTTGGTCCTGGAATGGATAAAGCATCAGAAATGGGACCTTTAGTTACAAAAGAACATTTAGAAAAAGTTACAAGTTACGTTGATTTAGGTGTCAAGGAAGGCGCAAAGCTAGTGGTTGATGGAAGAGGTTTAAAACTTCAAGGTTATGAAAATGGTTTCTATATAGGTGGATGCTTGTTTGATCATGTAAATAAAGATATGAGAATTTACAAAGAGGAAATATTCGGTCCAGTCTTATCAGTTGTTCGAGTAAAAACTTTTGAAGAAGCTGCAAAATTAATTAACGACCATGAGTACGGAAATGGAGTTAGTATTTATACAAGAGATGGTGATGCAGGTAGAACCTTTGCAAGTAAAATTCAAGTAGGTATGGTTGGTATTAACGTGCCGATCCCAGTGCCAATGGCATTTCATAGTTTTGGTGGTTGGAAAAGATCATTATTTGGAGATAGTGGAATGCATGGTATGGAAGGAATAAAATTTTATACTAAACTTAAAACAGTAACATCCAGATGGCCTTCAGGTGTCCGATCAAATGCGGAATTTGTTATGCCAACAATGAAATAAAGGAAATAAATGACAAAAATATCTTTAATTGGTGCAGGCCAAATAGGTGGAACTCTTGCACATTTAATAGGAACAAAAGAATTAGTAAATGAAGTGGTTTTATTTGATGTAGCTAGTGGTATTGCAAAAGGAAAGGCATTAGATATTGCTCAATCTTCTTCAGTAGATGGGTTTAATGTAAGGTTTTCAGGAACTGATAACTATGAAGACATAAAAGATTCAGATGTAATTATAATTACAGCAGGTGTTCCAAGAAAACCTGGAATGAGCCGAGATGATCTTCTTGGGATTAACTTAAAAATTATTAAACAAGTTGCCGAGGGGGTTAAGAAAAATGCTCCTAACGCTTTTGTGATTTGTATCACCAATCCTTTAGACGTTATGGTTATGGCATTTCAAAAATTTTCAGGTTTGCCATCAAATAAAGTTGTTGGTATGGCAGGTATTTTAGATAGTTCGAGATTTAAATTATTTTTATCATTAGAACTTAATGTGCCAGTAAGAGAAATTGAGGCAATGGTTATGGGTGGTCATGGTGACACCATGGTTCCTATGCCAAGATTTACAAAAATTTCAGGTAAACCATTATTAGATCTTGTAAAGGATGGAAAGATTTCTTCAGAAAGAGTTGAAGAAATTAATCAAAGAACACGAGATGGTGGTGCGGAAATAGTTAAATATTTAGAAAAAGGATCGGCCTTTTATGCACCAGCAGCTTCAGGTGTTCAAATGGCAGAAGCATATTTAAATGATCAGAAAAAATTATTACCCTGCGCTGTACAATTAAATGGAGAATATGGTGTGAAAAATGTTTATGCAGGTGTTCCTGTTGTCATTGGAAAAGATGGTGTAGAAAAAATTGAAGAGATTGATTTAGATGAAAAAGAAAAAAAAGAATTTATGCATTCAATAGATGCTGTAAAAGCTTTATGGGAAGCAGCATCTAAAATAGATCCTGATTTATCTAAATAATAATGAATATTCACGAGCATCAAGCTAAACAAATATTAAAAAAATATGGAGCCGTTGTTCCGGAGGGTGTATTTGCGCTTAATGTTGATGAACTTGTTGAAAAAGCAAAATCACTCAAAACTGAGAAATATGTGCTTAAAGCACAAATCCATGCCGGAGGCAGAGGAAAAGCTGGTGGTGTAAAAATTTTAAACTCTATTGAGGAACTAACAGTAGCAGCTAAAGAATTACTAGGAAAAACACTAGTTACTCATCAAACTGGCCCTGAAGGTAGAGATGTAAAAAGATTATACGTAGAAGAATCATCAAATATAGATAAAGAATTTTACTTATCGTGTCTGGTTGATAGGGCAAGTTCTAAAATTGCATTTATATCAAGTGACCAAGGAGGGATGGACATTGAAGAAGTTGCAAACAGTTCACCTGAAAAAATTATAACTACAAAAGTTGATATGGGTGACGAAATTTCTGAGTCAGATTGTGAAACAATAATTAATATTTTTAATTTAAATGAAGACGCAAAAAAACAAGCAATAACATTAATTAAATCTATATATAAAATGTTTGTGAATACTGATGCAAACATGGTTGAAGTAAATCCATTAATTTTGACAAAAGAGGAAAAAATTGTCTGTTTAGATGCAAAAGTTAATTTCGACTCTAACGCTTTATTCAGGCATCCAGAAATTGTTGAATTAAGAGATTTAAATGAGGAAGATCCTACCGAGATAGAAGCTAGCAAGCATGATCTTGCATACATCAAGCTAGATGGAAGTATTGGCTGTATGGTGAATGGAGCAGGATTAGCGATGGCAACAATGGATATAATTAAATTGTATGGCAAAGAGCCAGCAAATTTTTTAGATGTAGGCGGTGGTGCATCCAAAGAAAAAGTATCTGCTGCATTAAAGATAATTCTTTCAGATAAAAATGTTAAAGGTATTTTAATAAATATTTTTGGAGGAATAATGAGATGTGATGTCCTTGCTCAAGGAGTAGTTGATGCAGCTAAAGAAATAAATATAAGTGTACCTTTAGTTGTAAGATTAGCAGGCACGAATTTCAAAGAAGGAAAAGAAATTCTTGATAATTCTGGATTAAAATTAATTTCTGCAGAAAATTTAGATGATGCTGCTAAGAAAATTGTTGAGGCGATAAAATAAAATGTCGGTTTTGGTAAATAAAAATACTAAAGTAATTTGTCAGGGATTTACTGGCTCACACGGAACATTTCATTCAGAGCAGGCTATAAAATATGGAACTAATCTTGTTGGTGGAGTTACGCCAAAGAAAGGTGGACAAAAACATTTGGACAGACCAGTTTTTAATAGTGTTTTAGAGGCAAAAAATGAAGTAGGAGCAGATGCAACTATGATTTATGTACCTGCTAAATTTGCAGCAGCAGCAATCATTGAAGCTATTGATGCATCAGTTGAACTTATTGTTTGTATAACTGAGGGAATTCCAATTCAGGATATGCTTAAAGTCAGACAAAAATTAAGTGGATCTAGTAGCAGATTAATTGGACCTAATTGTCCAGGAATAATCACACCAGATGAATGCAAAATTGGGATTATGCCAGGAAGTATTCACAAAAGAGGAAGTGTTGGAATTGTATCAAGGTCAGGAACATTAACATATGAAGCAGTAGCCCAAACAACTGAAAATGGACTTGGTCAATCAACTTGTATTGGTATTGGTGGTGATCCTATTAATGGAACAAATTTTATAGATTGTTTAGATTTATTTTTAAATGACTCTGAAACAGAATCTATTTTAATGATAGGTGAAATTGGTGGAACAGCTGAAGAAGAAGCGGCTGACTTTATAAAAAATCATAAGATTAAAAAACCAATAGTTGGATTTATTGCTGGAATTACCGCCCCTCCAGGAAGGAGAATGGGGCATGCTGGTGCCATTATATCAGGTGGCAAGGGTGGAGCTGAAGATAAAATTAAAAAAATGGAAGAATGTGGTATTACTGTTGCCAAATCACCATCAATTATTGGAAAAACTTTATTTGATAAACTGTCTAATTGAAAAAAAATATTAGAGGGATATATTAAATAAAGAGATGTCTTCATCAAAAAATCTTGATTTCGAAAAAACTTCATTTTTAAACAAATCTAATAGTGCATTTATAGAAGAAATGTATTTAAAGTTTGTAAATAAAGATGCTGATCTTCCAGAAAGTTGGGCAAATTATTTTGAGGGAATTGGTGAAGAATTAAATGTTATAGCAAAAGAAATTAATGGTCCATCATGGGGACCTACTAAAAAAAAGATTGATGTTGATGAATTACAAAAAAAAATAGAAGAGCAAGATAAAAATGATTTTGATAATGTCAAATTAGACACTTCAGAAAAATTTAATTTTCAATTACTTGCTGACTCAAATAAAGATTCAATTAGTGCTGTAGCATTAATTAGAGCATATAGACTAAGAGGACATTTATTAGCAGATCTTGATCCTTTAGAAATGAGAGAGTCAGAATATTTAGATGAGCTTCATCCAGATTTTTATGGTTTTAAAAAAGAAAATTACGATAAGAAAATTTTTCTAAACGGGGTAATCAATCGTAAATATGCAAATATAAAAGAAATACTTAAGTTTATGAAGAAAACCTACTGTGGAAAAATAGGTTATGAGTTCATGCATATTTCAAACCCAGATGAAAGAAAGTGGTTTAGGGACAGGATAGAGCAAGATAAAAATGCACTTCAATTTACAAAAAATGGTAAAGAGGCAATTTTAAATAAATTGGTACAGGCAGAAGGATTTGAAAAATTTTTAGCTACAAAGTATGTGGGAACAAAAAGATTTGGCTTAGATGGTGGCGAAAGTTTAATACCTGCTCTCGAACAAATAATAAAAATTGGTGGTCAAAATAATATAAAAGAAGTTAAAATAGGTATGTCTCATAGAGGTAGGCTTAACGTTTTGGCAAACGTTTTACAAAAATCTTACAAAAAAATTTTTAATGAGTTTGCTGGTGAGTTTAGTACCGACTCTGAAGATAGCGCTGGAGATGTAAAATATCATCTAGGAGCGTCTTCTGATAGAGAATTTGATGGAAATTCAGTACATGTTAGTTTAACAGACAATCCTTCTCATTTAGAAGCTGTTAACCCAGTTGTTTTGGGGCAAACAAGAGCCAAACAATTTTTTCACAAAGACCGTGAAAGAAATAAAGTTATACCAATTCTCATTCATGGGGACGCAGCTTTTGCTGGACAAGGAGTTGTAGCAGAATGTTTTGCAATGTCTGGACTACCAGGACACAACACTGGAGGAACAATTCATATTATAGTTAATAATCAGATAGGATTTACTACTAGTCCAAGATTTGCGAGGTCTTCACCTTATCCATCTGATGTTGCAAAAATGGTAGAGGCACCGATCCTTCATGTTAATGGTGATGATCCAGAAGCAGTTGTTTATGCAACCAGAATAGCAACAGAATTTCGATTAAAATTTAATAGAGACGTTGTAGTAGATTTAATTTGTTATAGAAGATTTGGACACAATGAGGGAGATGAGCCTTCATTTACTCAACCTTTAATGTATAAAAAAATTAGATCTCATCCTAGTGTTTACAAAATTTATGGAAATAAATTAGTAAACGAAAAATCTATTACTGAAGAATTATTAAATCAAAATGTTAAATCGTTTAAAGATTTACTTGATGAACAATATAAAAGTGCAAAAGATTATAAACCTAAGATAGAATGGTTTGAGGGAACATGGTCAAGATATAAACCTGAAAGAGGTAAAGATAAGAGGGGTATAACAGGTTTTGACGAAAATAAATTAAAAATAATTTCAGATAAAATAAATGGTATTCCTGAGGAAAAAAATATCCATAAGACTATCTCTAAAATATTTAATGCCAGAAAAGAAAGTATCGAAAAAGGTACTGGTATCGATTGGTCTTCAGCCGAATCTTTAGCGTTTGGATCTTTGCTAGAAGAGGGATATCCAGTTAGACTTGTAGGACAAGACTCTGGAAGAGGAACATTCAGTCAACGACATTCTGTTTTAAGAAATCAAATAGATAATTCCAGGTACATTCCTCTTAATAATATTTCTAAAAATCAAAAGCAATTTGAAGTAGTAGATAGTTTTTTATCTGAACTTGCAGTTTTGGGCTTTGAATATGGTTATAGTTTAGTAGAGCCAAACACGCTCACTCTTTGGGAAGCGCAATTCGGTGACTTTGCTAATGGAGCTCAAGTAGTAATTGATCAATTTATTGCATCTGGTGAGAGAAAATGGAATAGAGCATCTGGTATAGTAATGTTGTTACCCCACGGATATGAAGGACAAGGACCAGAACATTCTTCAGCAAGATTAGAAAGATTTTTACAACTATGCTCAAACGATAATATGCAAGTAATGAACTGCACAACTCCAGCAAATTATTTTCATGCTTTAAGAAGACAAATGCATAGAAGTTTTAGAAAGCCACTAATCATAATGACACCAAAATCATTATTAAGAAATAAGTATTGTGTTTCAAATTTAGAAGATTTTAACAAAAAAAATACTTTCCACAGAGTGTTGTGGGATCATGCTATAGATCCTAAGTCTAAAGGATTTATTAAATTAAAAGAAAGTTCTAAAATAAGAAAAGTAATTCTTTGTTCTGGAAAAGTATATTTTGATTTATTAGATGCTAGAGAAAAGCTTAAAAGAGATGATGTAGTAATGTATAGAATTGAACAATTGTATCCATTTCCAGCAAAAGCTTTAGTTAAGGAGTTAAAACCATATGCTGAAAATGCTGAATTCTTTTGGTGCCAAGAAGAACCAAAAAATATGGGTGCTTGGTTTTCAGTTAGAGATTATATCCAATGGACATTAGACACTTTAAAGGCTAATAATAATAAAATTTCTTATATAGGAAGAAGCCCAGACGCAACTCCTGCAACAGGATATGCCAAAAGGCATAATTCTCAACAACAAGAAATAATTAACAAGGTATTTGATTAATTTTAATGAGTGAAAAAATAGTAGTCCCAGTTCTTGGTGAAAGTATAACAGAAGCGACTGTTGCAAAATGGTTGAAAAACGCGGGTGATACAGTTGAAGCGGATGAACCAATTGTAGAACTTGAAACAGACAAAGTAAACTTAGAAGTGCCATCTCCAATTTCTGGTGTGTTAACTGAGATAAATTCACAAGATGGATCAGTCGTTGAAGTAGGAGCATTATTAGGTTCTGTATCAGCAGAGGGTGGAGCGGTTAAATCTGCGCCAAAAACCCAAAAAGAAATCAAGCAAGAGGAAATAGTTCCTGTAGAGAGCAATGTAATAAAATTAGATGCAAATAAAAAAGAACCAAAAGTATTTGAAGAAAAAGAGATAGAAAAACCAAAAGAGAAACCTTTGGTTTTAACTGAGGAAGTTAAACCAGATGTTGCTCCAAAAAGAGATGTTAATCCAACATTGTCTCCAGCAGTGAGAAAAATAGTAACTGAAAATAATATCGATATTAATTCAATTCAAGGTTCAGGAAAAGATGGGAGAGTTTTAAAAGGAGATTTAATAAGTTTGATGGGTGCAAATCCAAAACCATCTGAAAGAAAAATTCAATATGGTGAAGAAGAACGAATTAAGATGACTAGGTTGAGACAAACTATTGCAAAAAGATTAAAGCAAGCTCAAGAGAATGCCGCCCTTTTAACAACATTTAACGAGGTTGATATGAGCAGTGTGATGGAAATGAGGAAAGAAAACCAAGAGGATTTCCAATCTCGTTATGGGATAAAATTAGGATTTATGTCTTTCTTTGTAAAAGCATGTGTAGTTGCTTTAAAAAACTTCCCTGCGGTGAATGCTGAAATAGACGGAGATGAGATTATCTATAAAAACTATTACAATATTAGCTTTGCTGTCGGAACAGATAAGGGTTTGGTTGTTCCAGTTTTAAGAAATGCAGATGAATTATCCTTTGCTGATATTGAAAAAAACATTAAAGAAATTTCAGAAAAAGCGCGAGATGGAAAGCTAACAATTGAAGATCTTCAGGGAGGAACATTTACAATAAGTAATGGAGGTGTGTATGGGTCTATGCTTTCAACTCCAATATTAAATTTACCTCAATCTGGAGTGTTGGGCATGCATAATATAGTTGAAAGACCTGTTGTTGTAGATGGTGAAATCAAAATAAGACCAATTATGTATTTAGCATTATCATATGATCACAGAATTATTGATGGAAAAGAATCTGTATCTTTCCTTAAAATGATTAAAGAAAACTTAGAAGACCCTAGAAGGTTGTTTTTAGATATTTAAATGTCAGAAAAATTTCAAGCTGTAGTTATTGGAGGCGGACCAGGTGGTTATGTTTGTGCAATCAGACTTGCTCAATTAGGGTTAAAAACTGCATGTATAGAGTCCAGAGGGTCTTTAGGAGGTACTTGTTTAAATGTTGGCTGTATCCCATCAAAAAGCTTACTTAATCTGTCTGAAGAATTCCACAAAGTAAAAAGTTTAGCAAACAAAGGTATTGAAGTTGGTGATATAAAATTAAATTTAGAAAAAATGATGAAAAGCAAAGATAAAGCTGTAACTGTTCTTACAAAAGGTGTTGAATTTCTTTTGAAAAAAAACAAGGTTACTTACTTTAAAGGACACGGAAGTTTTAAATCTAAAAATGAAATTTTAATAAAGGATAATAAAAATAAAGAAACCATCATCCAAACAGAAAAAACAGTTATTGCAACAGGATCAGTTCCAGTTTCATTACCAGGAATAGAAATAGATGAGAAAACAATTGTCTCATCAACAGGTGCTTTAAAGTTAGAAAAGGTACCTAAGAAAATGGTTGTAGTAGGAGGAGGCTATATAGGATTGGAGATGGGATCTGTATGGTCAAGACTTGGAGCAGAGGTGCAAGTTGTTGAATTTTTAGATCATATTACACCTGGAATGGATAAAGAAATCTCCTCAGAATTTATGAAAATTTTAAAAAAACAGGGAATGAAATTTAATATGCAAAATAAAGTTGAAACAATTAAAAAAAATGCAGCTGGTGCAGTGGTTTCAACAGTAGATAAAGATGGTAATAAAAATAATTTTGAGTGTGATGTTGTTTTGATTTCTGTTGGCAGAAAACCTAATACAGATGGTTTGAATTTAGAGTCTGTAGGAGTAGATCTTGATGAGAGAAATAGAATTAAAACTGACAAAAGTTTTAAGACAAACGTTGAAAATATTTTTGCAATAGGTGATGTAATTGTTGGTCCAATGCTTGCACATAAAGCAGAGGATGAAGGGATAGCAGTTGCAGAAAATATAGTTGGTCAATCTGGGCACGTAAATTACGATACAATCCCAGGAGTGGTTTATACAACACCAGAAGTAGCATCAATCGGTAAAACTGAAGAACAATTAAAAGAATTGAATAAAAAATATAAAGTAGGGAAATTTTCATTTATGGCTAATTCAAGAGCTAAGGCCATAGATGATGCAGAAGGGTTTGTTAAAATTTTAGCTGATGAGCAAACAGATAAAGTATTAGGTGCACATATAATTGGACCTCATGCAGGAGAATTAATTGCAGAGATTGGTGTTGCAATGGAATTTGGTGCAAGTGCAGAAGATATTGCCCGAACTTGTCATGCCCATCCGACCTTTTCTGAAGCAGTTAAAGAAGCTGCTTTATCAGTAGATAAAAGAGCAATACACTCTTAATTTTTTTTCATATTATAAAAATATGAAATATCCGATTCTCGTACCAAATATTTTTAATCATCCATTTACTTATGAAAGTAATTTAACTCTTAAAGTTGGAGATTATGTAATGGTACCTTTTGGAAAATCGAAAATTACTGGCGTTGTTTGGGACGAATTTGAAAAAAATAACAATAAAAATTTTAAGACTAAAAATGTAATCAAGAAATTAGACGTTACTCCATTAAAAAAAAATACAATAAATTTTTTAAATTGGTTTGCAGAATATAATCTTATTCCAAAGGGTATGGCATTAAAGTTAGTACTCTTAAGTAGTGATGCGGTAGAGAACAAAGAAACTCAACTTTATCAAATATTTGATAGCAAAATTAAGCAAAACTTAATCAAGCTATCTAGTGATCAAAATAAATCTCTAAAAAAAATGAATACTTCAAATAAAAAATTTAGAGTTCATGTTTTACAAGGCACAACTGGATCAGGAAAAACTTTAGTCTATTTTGAAGCGTTAAAACCACTGATAGAGAAGGGTTTTCAAGGATTAATTTTATTACCAGAAATAGGTTTAACTAGTCAGTTTGAACAAAAATTTTTAGAATATTTTGGTTTTAAGCCCGCAGTTTGGCACTCAGGTATTTCAAAAAAAAAGAAAGAATTAATTTGGAGTGGCGTTTCTAATGGTAAAATAAAAATAATTATTGGTGCAAGGTCTTCATTATTTTTACCATTTAAAAAATTAGGAATGATAATTGTTGATGAGGAACATGATCAATCATTTAAACAAGATGAAGGCATAACCTACAATGCTCGTGATATGGCAATTTCTAGAGCATCTTTTGAAAACATTCCAATAAATTTGATTACTGCTGTTCCTTCAATAGAAACTTTTGAAAATATTAAAAAGGGTAAATATGAGGTTTCTAGATTAAATGAAAGATATCAAAACGCAGCTTTACCTAATTATGAAATTATTAATTTAAATAATACCAAACTTGAAAAACAATCATGGCTATCAAATAAAATTATTGAAAAAGTTAATTTACATTTGGAAAAAAAAGATCAAGTTTTGTTTTTTTTAAACAGAAGAGGTTTTTCTCCAAATGCTTTATGTAATAAGTGTTTTACAAGTTTTACATGTCCAAATTGTAGTATCAATTTAGTTTATCATAAAAATAAAAATAACTTATTATGTCATTATTGTGGATACAAATCCGATCTTAAAAGGGACTGTACAAAAGAAGGCAATTGTGAATTTATTTTTAGCGGCCCTGGTGTTGAGAGAATTTCAGAAGAAGTAAAAAGAAAATTCCCTGGAAAAAAAATAGAGATTTTTTCAAGTGACACAATGAATAAAAAAGATTCTAAAGAAAAAATAGATAAAATTATTAATAATGAAACGCATATTTTAGTTGGAACTCAATTAATTTCAAAAGGTTTTCATTTTCCAAGCTTAAATTGCATTGTAGTTGTTGATATTGATCTTTCATCTCAAGGACATGATTTAAGAGGTGCAGAAAAAAATTTGCAGCTCTATCATCAACTTTCAGGACGCGCAGGAAGAACAGGAAAACCAGCAACGGTATATTTTCAAACTTATGAAAATAATACTAAGATGATTTCAGAAATTACAAGTAAAAATCCAGATATTTTTTTAGAAAGAGAACTAGAGATAAGAAAAAAAAATAAACTACCTCCATTTCAAAGGTTTATTTCTTTAATCTTAACAGGAGATAATGAAATTAAATTAGAAAAAGAAGCTATTAATTTTAAAAATTTCATTGAAAATAAAATTGAAGGAAAAATATTAGGGCCTGTGAATGCCCCATTATTTAGATTAAAGAGAAAATTTAGAATTAGATTTTTAATCAGAGGCTTAAAATCCATGAAACTACAAAGCTCTCTTGCAAAAATTATTCCAAAATATAAATTTTCTTCTGGAATAAAACTTTCAGTTGATGTTGATCCAATTAACTTCAATTAACCTCAAAAAAGAGGCCTTTTTTACGAATCCCCTACTTGAAGACATAAGGGTCATATGCTATTTAGGGCGTGATTTTAAAATAATCTTCAACATTATAGAGGAACCAAGTTGAGTAAAGACACCGGATTTTCAATAACTTCAGCTGAAAGGTATTCTCTTGCTCTTTTTGAACTTTCAGAGGAAAACAATCTTTTAAGTCAGATCGAAGATCAGTCTTCATCTATTCTTAATTTAATTGAGCAAAGTGAAGATTTTTCTAATTTAATTAAAGATCCAACTACAAGCCAAGAAGATTTATTAAAAGTAATCAATACAATCTCTGAAAATAATAAATTTGAGTCTTTATTTAAAAATTTTTTAAATTTCTTAATTCAAAAAAGACGCTTCTTTTTTATTGAGCGTATCCTTAAAAGCTTTATTGAGATTTGTTCAAGAAAAAGAGGTGAACTTAAGGCAGAATTAAAATCAGCAAAAGAACTATCTAATGAAGAAATAGCAAAAATTACAGAGGAGTTAACAAAAAATTTTAGCTCAAAAATAAAATTAAACTACAAACATGACGAAAGTTTAATAGGAGGTTTGGTAGTACAAGTAGGAAGTACTATGGTCGATACCTCAATTAAAAATAAATTACAACAAATCGAAAATAGAATGATAGAGGCATAAATGGAAATAAATCCTTCAGAAGTTACAAAAATATTAAAAGAGCAAATTAAAAATTTTGGTGATAAAGCAGAAGTCACAGAAGTTGGTCAAGTTTTATCAGTTGGAGACGGTATTGCTAGGATTTATGGTTTGGATAATGTTCAAGCTGGTGAAATGGTAGAGTTTGCAGATGGTTCAAAAGGTATGGCTCTAAACTTAGAAAGTGAAAACGTTGGTGTCGTAATTTTTGGTGATGACAGAAATGTTAAAGAAGGGGATGTAGTAAAAAGAACGGGTAATATTGTTGATACTCCAGTTGGAAAAGAATTATTAGGAAGAGTAGTGGATGGTTTAGGAAATCCTATTGATGGAAAAGGACCGTTAGATAAAGGAATTAAAAAAAGCAGGGTTGAAGTAAAAGCTCCTGGTATTATTCCACGACAATCAGTAAGTGAACCAATGCAAACTGGTCTTAAATCAATTGACAGTCTAGTTCCGATTGGAAGAGGGCAAAGGGAATTAATTATCGGTGATAGACAAACTGGTAAAACAGCAGTTGCAGTAGATGCAATTATTAATCAAAAAAAAATCAATGAATCTGGTGATGAAAAACAAAAACTGTATTGTATATACGTTGCAGTTGGACAAAAAAGATCAACAGTAAGACAAATTCAAAAAACATTAGAAGAAGCTGGAGCTATGGAGTACACAACAATCGTTGCTGCTACAGCATCAGACTCTGCTCCTCTACAATTTTTAGCACCATACACAGGTTGTACTATGGGTGAGTATTTTAGAGATAATGGAATGCATGCATTAATAATTTATGATGATTTGTCTAAACAAGCAGTTGCCTATAGACAAATGTCATTGCTATTGAGAAGACCTCCAGGGCGTGAGGCCTATCCTGGAGATGTATTTTATCTTCATAGTAGATTACTTGAAAGAGCAGCTAAATTAAGTGATGAACATGGAGGTGGATCACTTACTGCACTGCCAATTATTGAAACACAAGGTGGTGACGTATCCGCGTTTATTCCAACTAACGTTATTTCAATTACAGACGGACAAATTTTCCTTGAAACAGAACTATTTAACCAAGGTATAAGACCTGCAATTAACGTAGGTTTATCAGTATCTAGGGTTGGCTCATCAGCTCAAACAAAAGCGATGAAAAAAGTTTCTGGTTCAATGAAACTAGAGTTAGCACAATACAGAGAAATGGCAGCTTTTGCTCAATTCGGATCTGATTTAGATGCATCTACTCAGCAGCTTTTGAATAGAGGTTCTAAACTAACTGAACTTTTAAAACAAAAACAATATTCACCGATGACTGTTGCAGAACAAGTTATTTCAGTATTTTGTGGAGTTAAAGGTTATCTGGACGATATTGATTTAAAAGACGTTGCTGAATTTGAGAGCAAGATTATTGAAAAATGTAAATCAGATAAGCCTGAAATTATCGAGTCAATTTTAACTTCAGGAAAACTTGAGGAAGATAAAGAAAAATTACTTGTTGAGGTAATCACTCAATTAAAAGAAAATTTTAAATCTTAATAATTTATGGCAAGTTTAGACGACCTAAAAAAAAGAATAGCTAGTGTAAAGTCTACACAGAAAATTACTAAAGCTATGAAAATGGTTGCAGCAGCTAAATTAAGAAGAGCTCAAGAAAGCGCTGAGAAGGGAAGACCTTATTCTGAAAAAATGAATAATGTTATTTTAAATTTATCAAATGGTATATCTGATAAAGAAAATGCACCAAAGTTATTGTCAGGTACTGGTCAGGAAAAAACTCATCTTTGTGTGGTGATGACTTCTGATAGAGGTTTATGCGGCGGATTTAATTCTAATATTATTAAAAAAGCTAAAAGTTATTTTGCAAAAATTTTAGATGAAGGTAAAGAACTTAAAATTATTACAGTAGGCTCAAAAGGAAACGACTCATTAAAAAGAGTTTATGGTGATAAAATAATTGAAAATATTTCTTTCAAAGAGTCTAAAAATGCAAATTATTTTGATGCTGACAAAGTTGGGAAAATGGTAATTGAAAAATTCGAGGCAGGTGAATTTGATGTTTGTATAATTTTTTACAATCAATTTAAAAATGTAATCACTCAAATTCCTCAAGCACAGCAAATTATTCCTTTAAATAATGAGGAAGAAGAAAATAGTTCAGAAGAAAGTTACGAATTTGAACCAGATGAAGATGAAATTTTAAGCAATTTATTGCCAAAGAATATTTCTACGCAAATATTTAAAGCAATGTTAGAGAATTCAGCTAGCGAGCAAGGGTCTAGAATGAGTGCAATGGATAATGCAACCCGAAACGCAGGTGAAATGGTTGACAAACTTACTATCGAATATAATAGAAGTCGTCAGGCAGCAATTACAAAAGAACTAATAGAAATCATATCAGGAGCAGAAAGTTTATAATTATGAGCAAAGGAATAATCACACAAGTTATTGGAGCGGTAGTAGACGTAAAATTTGATGGTGAACTACCAGAAATTTTAACAGCATTGGAATGTAAAAATGGTGATAACAGACTAGTTTTAGAGGTAGCACAACACTTAGGTGAAACTACTGTTAGAACAATTGCTATGGATGCTACTGAAGGACTAAAAAGAGGTGATGAAGTTACCAACACAAATGCTCCTATTCAAGTTCCGGTTGGGCCTGAAACTCTTGGAAGAATTATTAATGTAATTGGTGAACCAATTGACGAAAGAGGTGAAGTTAAAACCAAAGAAAGTTGGCCAATTCATAGAGCTGCACCTGAATTTAATGACCAATCAACAGAAACTGAAATACTTGTAACAGGTATTAAAGTTATTGATTTGCTTGCGCCTTATGCAAAAGGTGGAAAGATTGGATTATTTGGTGGAGCAGGAGTAGGAAAAACAGTTTTAATTATGGAATTAATTAATAACGTTGCAAAAGCTCATGGTGGTTTCTCAGTTTTTGCGGGAGTTGGAGAGAGAACTAGAGAAGGAAATGACCTTTATCATGAAATGATTGAATCTGGAGTAATTAAAAAAGAAGGAGCTGGTTCAAAAGCTGCTTTAGTTTATGGTCAGATGAATGAACCTCCTGGAGCAAGAGCAAGAGTTGCACTTACAGGGTTAACTGTAGCCGAATACTTTAGAGATCAAGAAGGTCAGGACGTACTTTTCTTTGTAGATAACATCTTTAGATTTACTCAGGCAGGATCAGAGGTTTCAGCTTTGTTAGGAAGAATTCCATCTGCTGTTGGATATCAGCCGACATTAGCTACTGACATGGGCAACCTACAAGAAAGAATTACGACTACAAACAAAGGGTCAATTACATCTGTACAAGCAATTTATGTGCCTGCTGACGATCTAACAGATCCTGCTCCAGCAACATCGTTTGCTCATTTAGATGCAACGACTGTACTTTCAAGACAAATTGCGGAAATTGGTATTTATCCTGCAGTAGATCCACTTGACTCTACATCAAGAATTTTGGATCCAAGAATTGTTGGAGATGAGCATTATAGAGTAGCAAGAGATGTTCAAAGAATACTACAATCATATAAATCGCTACAAGATATTATAGCTATTCTTGGTATGGATGAATTATCTGAAGAAGATAAACTAGTTGTGGCAAGAGCTAGAAAAATCCAGAGATTTTTATCTCAACCATTCTTTGTTGCAGAAGTATTTACTGGTTCCCCAGGAAAACTTGTTGATCTTGACTCAACTATCAAAGGTTTTGATG
Organism: uncultured Pelagibacteraceae bacterium; assembly: GCA_902538885.1. Taxonomy (GTDB): domain Bacteria; phylum Pseudomonadota; class Alphaproteobacteria; order Pelagibacterales; family Pelagibacteraceae; genus Pelagibacter. The sequence continues at coordinate 41,502 of CACBGU010000006.1, read as the reverse complement.
CAATCTGTAAAGGTGAGTATGATCACTTACCTGAAGCTGCTTTTTATATGGTTGGAACAATTGAAGAAGCTATAGAAAAAGCTAAGAAAATGGAACAAGAAGCTGCTGCTTAATGAGCGAAGAGTTTAAAGTTGAAATAGTAAATCCTGAAAAATCTTTTTTAGTAAAAGATGATGTTTCAGAAGTTGTGGTCCCAGCTTTTGAGGGAGAGATGGGAATATTGAAGGATCATATTTCTATTATTTCCTTTTTGAAACCTGGGATAATTAAGATTTTATCAAAATCAGGTGATGAAAATTACTATGTTGAAGATGGTATTGTTGAGTTCAAAAATAACAATCTATCTATTTTAACAAGTACAATTTTTAATCTTGCCGATATGGATAAATCAAAGCAACAAGATTTACTTAAACAGGCAGAAGAAGAGGCTAATAAAACCGATATTAACGATCAATCTAAATATTTAGCAGATCAAAAAGTTGAAGTTTTAAAAACTCTAAATTAATTTTTTTACTTTTTCTTTAAGTTTTTTGTAAACATGATGTTTGAAATCAACCACTACATCAGTAATTAAATCTAAGTCAATCCACTTCCAATCCAAAAACTCTGGATTAGATGTATTAATATTTATTTCACTATCATTTCCAATAAATCGCATTAAAAACCATTTTTGTTTTTGACCTTTGTACTTACCTTTCCAAATGATACCTAGTAACCTATCAGGTAAATCATAGGTTAATGTACCATCGAGCTCTTTTATAAGTTCTACGCTTTTGATGCTTGTTTCTTCCTCTAGTTCTCTAAATGCTGCTTTTAAATTATCCTCTCCCTCATCAACACCACCCTGAGGCATTTGCCAAAAATTTTTAGGATTATCTATTCTTTTTGCTACGAATACTTTGTTTTGTTTATTCAATAACACAATTCCGACCCCACTTCTCAGTGGTAAGTCTTTAAAATTTTTATTCATATTATCCGTTAAGTAATTTAATAGCGTAGTTTAATTGATTATCAGTATCAGTTTTTATTCTAAAATCATCACCTTCTTCATTTACTTCTATATCTGGTCTAACACCTACTTCAGAAATAGATTTTCCAGAGGGAAGATAGTATTTTGCAACAGTTAATCTGATAGCCCCACGATTTTTTAGAGGAATAATTGATTGGACCGAACCTTTACCAAAGCTATTTTCACCAATAATAATTGCTCTTTTGTGATCTTTTAAAGCTCCAGCAACAATTTCAGACGCAGATGCTGAACCATAGTTAATTAAAACCAATAAAGTTTTTCCGTCAGTAATATCTCCTTTTTTTGCAAACCATTTTCTATTTTCAGATTTTTTTCTGCTTTTTGTTGAAACTATTTCCCCATTTTCTAGAAAAAAATCTGAGATTTTTATTGCTTGAGATAAAAGACCTCCAGGATTATTTCTTAAATCTAAAATAAATGAATTTAAGTTTTTATTTTTTTTTAGTTTTTTAATTTGTTTTTCTATTTGATCACTGCTGTTATCGTTAAATGAAGTAAGCCTGATGTATCCTATACTTTCATCTATAATTTCAGATTTAACAGATTGAACCTGAATAACTTCTCTTATTATATTAAATGTTAAAGCCTTTTTTTCACCTCTTCGTCTTACTGTTAACTCTATTCCAGAACCCACAGGTCCTCTCATTAAATCAACAGCTTCACTTAATGATTTTCCTTGAACCTGGACATCATTTATTTTGACTATGTAGTCACCAGCTTTTAATCCAGCTCTGGATGCAGGTGTATCATCTATTGGTGAAATTACTTTTACCACACCAGCCTCCATACTAACTTCAATTCCTAGCCCACCAAACTCACCACTGGTTTCTGTTTGCATTTCATCAAAAATTTTAGGGGACATGTAGGATGAATAAGGATCTAAGGATTGCAAAAGTCCATTAATCGCAGAATCCATGCTTTCAGATTGATTGAACTCATCAACATATTCTTTATTAATTTTTTCTAGAACCTCACCGAAGAGATCGATTTTTTTATAAATATCAATTTCAGCTGAAATAACTGTTTTATTTAAATAAAAAACACAGAAAAGAATTAATAATAAAAATTTAATTTTTTTCATATCATCACTTTTTCTTTTGGAATTAGCTCTGACCAAATTTTCTCTAATTCATAAAATTTTCTTTTTTCTGGGTGAAAAATATGAACAATCAAATCAATTCCATCAACAAGTTTCCATTCTCCACTTTCTTTACCTTCAATTTTTGAGTCTTTTACACCGTTATTTTTAAGTTTTTCTAAAACTTGTTCTGATAAAGATTGGATATGTCTAGATGAAGTTCCACTTGCTATGATCATGTAATCAGCCATAGAACTTTTGTCTTTAAGATCAATAGTTACGATGTCTTGAGCTTTATTGAGATCTAGTGTGTTGATTACAATTTCTTTTAAGTCTGAAATTTTGTCCATTAATTGATTTTAGATTATCAAATTTTTCTTAATTGAGAAGATGAAATGTTGACTTTATTAAACTCAATAAATTCTAGATTGGCCTTACTAAGTTGCTTAAATGTCTTTGATTTTAAAGAATTTTTTTTATACCCATGTCTATCAAAAACTAGAATGTTACATTTTTGTGAAATTAATTTAGATTTATGCCATTTATGAAAATTAATAAGGTTGTCGGCACCCATTAAAAAATAAATTTCAATGTTTTTATCTTTTTTTAAATGATTGATTAAATTTATAGTTTTATTTGATTTAATAATTTCTTCATAAAATTTAACCTTAATAAATGAATTTGTACTAATTATTTTTTTACAATATTTAATTCTGTCAGCAACAGATGTCTTGCTCTCTATTTTAAATGGATTTTTTTTTGTAATTGCCCAAATAATTTTTTTGAGTTTAAATCTTTTTTTTGCTTCCTTAGAAATTGCTAAATGTCCTTTGTGAGCAGGATCAAACGATCCGCCCAATACACCAATTTTTATTTTTGTGTTATTCAATTTAATTTCTTATTTTACCGTTACTAGTAATTTCATATTTATATGAAATCAATTGATTTAAACCCACAGGACCTCTCGGTGGTAGTGTATTGGTAGAAATACCAACTTCTCCACCAAATCCAAATTCACCACCATCAGCAAATTGAGTTGAGGTGTTATGCATTGCAATTGAGCTTTTAACATTTTTTAAGAAATATTTTGCTGTTTTTTTATTTTTTGTAATGATGGAGTCTGTGTGCATAGTTCCGTATTTATTAATATGCTTAATTGCCTCTTCAGAATTTTTAACAACTTTAACAGATATTATTGATGCTAAATATTCAGTTGACCAATCTTTTTCTTTTGCAGGATATACTTGGCCTTTGTAATAACTCTTCAAAATCTTATCGCCGATTATTTTACAACCACTATTTTCAAGTGCCTGCAAAATAGGATTACTAAATTTTTTGACTATATTTTTATGAATAAGAATAGTTTCAGTCGCGCCACAAATACTTGTATTTCTTAATTTAGCGTTATAGACAACTTCTTTAGCCATTTTTAATTCTGCATCTTTATCTATATAAGTATGACAAAGCCCCTCTAAGTGGCCTATTATAGGTACTTTGGATAATTCTAAAACTTTTTTAACTAAATTTTTTCCACCACGAGGTATGATGACATCGATATATTTTTTCATTTTAGAAAGCATAATATCCACAAGCCTTCTTTGTTTTGAATCGATAAATTGTATAAAGTTTTCATCAACTTTATTTTTTTTAAGTGCTTTTCTAAACAACTTAGCTAAAGCTTTATTTGAATTTATGGCCTCAGAGCCTCCTTTCAAAATCACTACATTTCCAGATTTAAAACAAAGACTAGCAACATCTGAAGTTACATTTGGTCTACTTTCATAAATAACACCAATAACTCCAATTGGTATTGAAACTCTTTTAATATTCAAACCATTTGGTCTTTTCCATTTTTCTAAAGTGCTATCTATAGGGTCCCTTAATTTAGCTATTTTTAAAATAGAATTTATAATTCCATCTAATTTATTTTCATTTAAATTAAGTCTTTTGATTAAGTTTTCTTTTAAACCTTTTTTTTCTTGCGTAATTAATATCTTTTGAATTTTGATTAATAATAAATTTTTTTTCATTCTTAATTAATTTAGCGTAATCATTTAAGACTTTATTTTTTACTTCAGTTGTAACTTTATACTCACTAGCTTTTCGAGCTTTTATTCCAATTAAATTCATATATTTAATCATTTAAATTTCCACCATATCATCTTTATGAATAACTTCTGACTTTGCAACATAGCCTAATAATTTTTCAATTTCATTAGAGTGATGTCCCATAATTTTAGTCACCTCATCAGAAGTAAAGGAACTTAAACCTCTAGCACATTCGTTATTTTTTTTATCTAATACTTTAATATGATCACCTTTGTTAAATCTTCCCGAAACTTTTTTAATTCCTGCTGCTAACAAACTTTTTCCAGATTTTAATGCCTTTTTAGCACCATCATCAATTATTAATGCTCCTTTAGGTGCTACAGAACTTATTATCCATTTTTTTCTAGCATCTAACTTTGAAATTTTTGGACTAAACCAGGTGCAGTTATTTTTTTCAATTATTTTTGAGATAGGATTTGAATATAGTCCATTTGCAATAACCATACTAGTACCAGCAAGCTGACATATTTTTGCTGCTTCAATTTTTGTATGCATACCACCACTTCCATATTCATTTACGCCTTTAATATAAATTTTTTTTAGATCTTTATTTAGATCATCAATTTTCTTTATTAGTTTAGCATCCTTAAAAATTTTAGGATTTTTAGTATACAAACCATCAACATCAGATAATAAAATTAAGGTATCTGCGTTTGTAATTTGCGCAACCCTAGATGCCAATCTATCATTATCTCCATATTTTATTTCACTCGTTGCAATAGTATCATTTTCATTGACCACAGGAATAAAACCAAGTTCAAAGAGATTATCAAAAGTTCGTTTTGCATTAAGAGATCTTCTTCTTTCCTCAGTATCTTCCAATGTAAGCAAAATCTGAGAAATATTTAATTTATATTTTGCGAAAGTTTGAGAAAATAAATTCATCAGCTCTATTTGACCAATAGAAGCAATTGCTTGACTCTTATCTAATTTGATATTTTTTTTGTTATAATTCATTTTTTTGCAACCCAAAGCTATAGCACCAGAGCTAACAATAACTACTTTTTGATTTTTATCTCTTAATTTTTTAATATCTTTTGCAAAACTAGATAACCATTGTCTCCTAATTTTTTTATTTTGATCAACTAGAAGAGATGATCCAATTTTGACAACAATTATTTTGGAGTTTTTAAGATACATAAGACAAAAGTTTTGCTTTAATTTTAGATACAGATTCTTTTTCCAGAGTTGTCATTGTCATAATCTCACAATTTTTATCTTTTGAAAAATGATCTATAACTTCATTTGCTGTTTCTTCATCAATCAAATCAATTTTATTAAGTACAATTAGTTCTTTTTTTTCTAATAACTTTGCACTGTAGTTTTTTAATTCATTTTTCACCTGATTATAAGACTCATTCAGATCTAAGTTGGTGACATCAATTAAGTGCAGTAAAGACTTACATCTCTCTATATGTTTTAAAAACTGTATTCCTAAGCCTATACCTTCATGAGCTCCTTCAACTAATCCTGGAATATCTGCAATGGTAATTTCTTTATCATCGTAAGAAGCAACACCAAGATTTGGATTAATAGTTGTGAATTTGTAATTTGCAATTTTTGGATTTGCATTTGTTAATGCTGCTAACAAACTTGATTTTCCTGCATTTGGTAATCCAATAATTCCAATATCAGCAATTGTTTTTAATTGAAGCCATATTGTAAATTCTTCTCCGATAGTGCCTTTAGTAAATTTTCTTGGAGCTCTATTTGTAGAACTTTTAAATCTTGTGTTTCCCAAACCTCCTTTTCCACCAGCAGCTGCAACATATACTTCACCTTTTTTATTAAAATCAAAAAGAAGAGTTTTGTTATCTTCTTCAAATACCTGTGTACCTAGAGGAACTTTTAAAATTAAATCTTCACCACCTTTTCCTGCTCGGTTTTGACCGGAACCGTTTTCCCCACGTTCGGCTTTGTGGTGTTGTTGATATCGATAATCAATAAGGGTATTTAAATTTTCCTCTGACTTTAAAATAATTGATCCACCTTTTCCACCATCCCCACCATCTGGTCCACCAAACTCAACATATTTCTCTCTTCTAAAACTAGGAGATCCATCTCCACCGTTTCCAGCCTTAATATAAATTTTAACTTGATCGAGAAATTTCATAATACAACATCTATTTTAATTGGTTGTACTATTAATTGGGCTTTACAGAAACGAAAGTTCTATCTGATTTAGATTTTTTGAAAACAACTTTCCCTTTAACAACTGAAAATATAGAATGATCTTTACCCATACCAACATTTTCACCTGGAAAAATCTTAGTTCCTCTTTGTCTAACAATTATGTTTCCAGGAATTACTGTTTCACCACCATACTTTTTTACACCAAGTCTTCTACCGGCACTATCTCGTCCGTTTCGTGATGATCCACCTGCTTTTTTTGTTGCCATAATTTACCTAATAACTATTTACTTACTGCTTCCTTAACTTCTTCTTTTTTTGAAGTTTTAGAAATTTTTTCAGCTTCTGATAACACTTTACCATCTTTTGAAAAAATTTTGTTAATTCTTATCATAGAATATTGTTGTCTATGCCCATTTTTTCTTCTTGAATTTTGTCTTCTTCTTTTTTTAAAAATTAAAATAGTTCTATTTTTGCTATTTTTAATTAAATCAGCCTCTACTTTTGCACCCTCAACATTCGGATTTCCAATTTCAATTGATTTATCATCACCGTATGCCAAGATTTCATTAAACTCTATTTTAGTCTCAGGTTTAGAGTCTGGTAATTTTTCAATCTTTAGAATTTCTCCAGATTTAACTTTATACTGTTTTCCACCTGTTTTTATTACTGCGTATGACATAGTATGATTTAATTTAAAGTTACCGCAATATAGTTGTAGCTAGCCTTTAGTCAAGCCGAATTAATTAGAAATTATCCTTAAAATCTCTTAATTTTGAAAAGGTTTTAACATCTTTTGCTCTTAAAAATATATTACACTCCAATTCCTCTTTTAAAGTTGAGGGTATCGTAGGAATTCCATTTTCTCTTAATTTTTCTATTTTTTCTATTTTTTTTTGTAAATCTTTGTTTTCGGAATCATATTTTTTGCAAAATTTTGCATTGTTAATAGTGTATTCATGACCACAATAAATTTTTGTGTCTTTTGGTAATAATTTAATTTTGTTCAAAGATTCAAACATTTCTTCATAAGAGCCTTCAAATATTCTTCCACAACCAAGTGAGAAAAGTGTATCTCCGGTAAAAACTATTTTTTCTTTAAAAAAATTAAAACAAATATGACCTGAAGTATGTCCAGGTATATGCATAATTTTAGCTTCAAAGTTTTCAGCTTTCCATATTTGGTTATCTTCTAACAATATATCTATCTCTGGTATTCGTTTCGAGTCTCCTTTAAAACCCACAACAACTGATCCATATTTTTTTTTTAATTCTTGATTTCCTCCAATATGATCATAGTGATGATGAGTATTAAGAATGTATTTTAATTTTATATTTTTATTATTTAGGAAATTTACTATTGGTTCAGACTCACTGGGATCTACAACACACGCAGATTTGTTACTTTCATCTATTATTAAATAGCTATAGTTATCTTGAAGACAAGGTATAATTTCAATACGCATTTTATTTTTCTATCAAAAATATACCTAGATCTGCAAATAAATTTTTAACTCCTAAATTACTCTCATTTATTATTGATGAATTAAGATTATTTAAAGCGAGTGATTTAAAAATCTTTATATCTTTAGATTTTACAAAGTGAAAAAAATCTTTGATTGTACACATATGTAAATTTGGTGTGTTATACCATTCATCTGGTAATGTTTTTGTAACTGGCATTGTACCTTTTAATAATAAATGAAATCTTACTTTCCAGTATCCAAAATTAGGAATTGTAACTATTGCTTTTTCTCCAACTCTTAAAAGTTCATCTAAAACTAATTCAGGATTAAGAAAAGCTTGAAGGGTTTGACTTAAAACAACATAATCAAATGATTTGTCTGGAAATTGATTTAAATCTTTTTCGGCATTTCCTTCAATTACAGTTAAACCTTTTGCAATACATTCTTGTACTTTTTCTTTTGAAATCTCTAATCCTCTTATATTTATATTTTTATTATCCTTTAAAAATTTCATTAAAGTTCCATCAGCACAACCTACATCTAAGACTTTCTTATCTTTTTCAATTAAATCTGCTATTACCTGAAATTCATTTTTCATAATTAATTTTCTTCGTAAGATTTATCTAAAAAATTTTTAAGTGCACTTAAGAAATCAGGAACGTCTAGTAAAAAGGAGTCGTGACCTTTATCCGACTCAATTTCTACAAATCCAACATCAGCTCCTATTGAGTTTAAAGCAATCACAATATCTTTGTTTTCTTGGGTTGGATAAAGCCAATCTGAAGTAAATGAAATTATAAAAAATTTCGCTTTTGTATTTATAAATGCATCTGAAAGATTACCTTTAAATTGCTTAGCTAAATCAAAATAATCCATAGCTCTAGTAATATAAAGATAACTATTTGCATCAAATCTATCTACGAAAACTGATCCTTGATATCTTAAATAACTTTCTATTTGAAAGTCAGCGTCAAATCCAAATTTAAGATCTTCTCTTTCTTGTAACTTTCTTCCAAATTTTTCCTGCAAACCTTTTTTAGATAAATAAGTAATATGAGCTGCCATTCTAGCTACTGCCAATCCTTTTCCAGGATTAGTATTGTTTGATGTATAATTCCCATCTTTCCAGTTACTATCAGCTGTAATAGCTTGTCTACCTAGCTCATTAAAAGCAATATTTTGAGCTGAATGACTAGATGTGGTTGCTATTGGTATCACAGTTTTTGATTTATTAGGAAAGTTGCTAATAAACTGAAGGACTTGCATACCTCCCATTGAACCACCAGTTATAGAAAACAGTTTATCAATACCAAAATGATCAAGTAAATTATATTGAGCATTCACCATATCATTAATTGTAATAACAGGAAAATTTGTTCCAAAAATTTTTTGATCAGGATCTTTATGACTTGGTCCGTATGATCCCATACATCCACCAATTACGTTAGAGCAAATAACAAAATATTTATTCGTATCGATAGCTTTATCAGGACCTACTGCATAACTCCACCAACCCTCTTTGTTAGTTACAGGGTTTATACCAGTTACAAATTGATCTCCTGTTAGAGCGTGAAAAACTAATATTGCATTATCTTTTTTTGAATTAAGTGAACCGTAAGTTTCATAGGCTATTGGAAAATCTTTTATGGTCTTCCCACAGTCTAATTTTAGTGGTTTCTTTACAATTAAAGTTTTTATGTTTTTCTCAGTATTCATAGTTTTTGACTGTTTCGAATTGTGAGAAAAAAAACTATTTTAGCGGTTTTTTTTAAGCGCTCGCAATTCAGTTAAATCAGCGCATAATTTTTTTACTAGAACTTATTTATTATGTCAATTTTTTAAAAAAACCTCTTATTCTCTATAAAATTTTGTAATTTTATCTATAAAGAGCACATAAATTAAAAAAAATGATAACTCCAAATTTCAAAAAATTTAAAATTGAAGCTTATAAGCCTGGTAAATCAAAAGTTAAAAAAAACTTAAGAACGTAATTAAGCTTTCTGCAAATGAGTCTGCTTTAGGTATGAGCCCTAAAGCAAAGAAAATAATATCAAATAAAAATCTGAATTTAGATAAATATCCAGATGGAAAATCTCAAAATTTAAGAAAAGCAATATCTAAAGCTTATAAATGTAATTCTGAGAAAATTATTTGTGGAGCTGGTTCAGATGAAGTTATCCAAATGCTCTGTCAGTTATTTTTAAACCCAAAAGATGAGGTTGTGGTACCAGAGTACAGTTTTTTAATGTACAGAATTTACTCAAAAATTGTAGGTGCAAAAGTTGCATTTGCAAAAGAAATTAATTTTAAAGTTTCAGTAAATGAAATTTTAAAAAAAATAACAAAAAAAACTAGAATTGTTTTTATAGCTAACCCAAATAATCCAACAGGAACTTACTTAACGAAAAAAGAAGTTTTAGAGTTAAGAAAAAGATTAAATAAAAAAATTTTACTAGTTATTGATGATGCCTATGCAGAATATATGAAAAACAAAGATTATTCATCTGGGTTAGATTTGTTTAAAAATAAAGACAATGTTTTCATCCTTAGAACTTTTTCAAAAATGTTTGGATTAGCTTCTCTTAGAGTAGGTTGGGGATATGGATCAAAAAAAAATTGTTGATGCGCTAAATGTTATAAAACCACCATTTAATGTAAATGGTATTGCTCAATTAGCTGCCACCGAGTCACTGAAGGATAAAGCTTTCATAAATAAATCGATTAGACATAATTTATTATATTCTGAAAAAATTAAGAAATTTCTTGAGACATATAATATTTTTTCAAATTCAGTTTCAGCAAATTTTTTATTACTTAATTTCGAAAAATGCAGATATTCAGCAAAATTCCTGTATGAAAAACTTAAAAATAAGGGAATTATTTTAAGATCAACAGAAGATGGTTATCATATAAAGAATAAATTAAGGTTAACTATTGGATCTAAAAAAGAAAACTTAAAGTTTATGAATGTTATTAAGCAAGTATTGAAAAAATGAAAAATATTTTAATTATTGGCTGTGGATTATTAGGTTCATCTTTATTAAGGCGTATTAGCAAAAAAAAAATAGCAAAAAAAATATTTATTTACGAAAAATCAAAATCAAATCTTGCTAAGATAAAAAGATTAAAATTACCTGGAACAATTGTTAAATCATTAAAAGAAGGTGTAAGTAATTCTGATTTAATAATCTTTTGTACACCAATGAGTGAATACAAAAACATTATTTTAAAAATTAATAAATTTATACCATCGAAAACATTGATTACAGATATTGGTTCTTCAAAAATTGAAACTTCTAAAATTATAAATAAATTTTTAAAGAAAGGTATTCATTGGATTCAAAGTCACCCAATAGCTGGATCAGAGGTCAGTGGACCAGAGCATGGTAAAGAAAATATGTTTACTGATAGATGGTGCATAATAATTAAAGAAAAAAATATTAAAAAAAATAATATAAATATTCTAACTAAGTTTTGGAAAAAAATTGGAGCAAAAGTAGTTGTTATGAGTGCTGAAAAACATGACAAAATTTTTTCTATTACCAGTCATTTACCACACTTAATTGCATATAATCTGGTGAAATCTGCGCAAGATTTTGAGAAAAAACAAAATTATGAGCTAATCAAATATAGCGCTGGTGGATTACGAGATTTTTCTAGGATTGCAGCATCAAATGAAATCATGTGGAGAGATATTTTTTTTAACAATAAAAATAATATTTCAAAAGCGATTGATTTATTTATTAAAAATTTAAATCAATTTAAAAAAGATATTAATTCAAAAAATAATAAGTCTATTGTAAAGAAACTTATTCAGACTAAAAAAGTAAGGTCAAAAATCATCAAATTAAAACAAGATATTGATAAACCTGACTTTGGAAGAAATTAATATTTTATTCTAGATACTTTTTTTACTTTTAGCTTGGCAGTTTTTTCAATTCTATTAATTGTTTCTATAATTGGCATAATAATTACTTTTCTTTCTGGACCATAAGCGTGAATTAGTTGTTTAGAATTTAAACACATAGCAACATGACCTTTCCAAAAAATAATGTCTCCTTTTTTAAATAGTCTTTTCTTAGAATTCTTTTTTGTATATTTGATCTGATCTTTTGTATCTCTTGGATAAAACGAATTATTATAAAAATAAAATATTTGCAATAAGGCTGAACAATCAATACCTTTAAATGTTTTTCCACCCCAAACATATTTTACATCGAGAAATTTTTTAAATATTTTTGTAAAATTATTTTCTTTTTGGTTTATTTTTTTAATATCTGCTTTTTTAATCCATTTATTTTTTTCAATTTTTACGTAATTTTTATATTGCTCAAATACAGATAATTTGGATGCAAGTGGAAGCCAACTGCTAGTTCCAATTCCAGGTTTTTTATAAATCTTTGCTTTTAGTGAGCTGACTTTATAATTGGGGCTAAATTTTTCTGTATATTTTGAATTTTTAATAAAACCCTTATAATTATCAAATAAAGTTTTAATTTTTATCCAACTTTTATTTTTTGCTAATATTTTGAATTTTTCACCATATATAATTTGTGAAGTTACCTCAGATCTTTTCGAAGGATTTTTATAAATATTCGAAAAATTACCTATGAAGTAAAAATTATTTTGCACCAATTTTAATTTTGTTTTTAATTAACCACAAACAAATCAACGACGGTATCACCATAATAGTCGTTAAAATAAAAAATGTTCCCCAATCTCCATTTAACCAGTCTACCAAAGCTCCTGAGGATGAAGCTAAAGTAGTACGACCAGCAGTGCCAATTGAAGCAAGTAATGCATACTGTGTCGCTGTATAAGTTCTATCAACTAGTAATGATATAAATGCAACAAATGCTACAGTTGCAAAAGCTGCTGTGATATCATCAGCTATAACTGCAATTGCAAATAAAATTTCTGATTTTCCAGTCCATGCTAAAACTGCAAATAAAAGATTGGTTATAGCCATTAACCCACCAGCAAAGAACATAGTTTTAATTGTTCCAGCTCTCATGGCCATTACTCCACCCAACAAAGTAAATACAACTGTTGTTATCCAGCCAAGTCCTTTTGAATAAATTGCAATTTGACCTTTGGAAAAACCAATTTCTTTATAAAAAACAATAGACATTCTTCCCATAAATGCCTCACCTATCTTAAACAAGAAAACAAATCCTAAAATTCCAGCTGCAATGGCAAAACCATTTTTTCTAAAAAAACTAATAATAGGTCCTCCTACAGTTCCTGTAATATATGCGATAAAGTTTGTAATAATATTGCTAGACCCAAGTTTTCCTTCAATTAATTTGTCTGTTTCTCTCTGTTTTTCTTGTCTGTTTGTCTCTATAGGTTCATGAACAAACATTAATCCTATGTTCATTAAAATTATCAAAATACCCAAAATTAAAAAAGTAGCTTGCCAGTAGTCAGCTACCCCTATGTTTTCAAAAAATTCTGCTGTGAATAAAGCAATAACTCCACCTAATTTATAACCTGTCCACCAACCAACAACAGCCATAGCTGCACCAGCAGCCATTAATTTTCCCTCATTTTCATTTATCTGTTCAATTCTTAATGCATCTACAGTTATATCTTGGGTTGCTGACGCAATAGCAATAATTAAACCTACAGTAATTAATAAAGCTAAATTTTCAGTTGGATTAATCACACTCCAAACAACAAGACTTAACAAAATAATTAATTGCATCAAAACTATCCAGCCTCTTCTATGGCCTAATTTTTTTGTTAGTATTGGAATTTGAATTCTATCTATAATTGGAGCCCACAAATAATTGAAAGCGTATACTCCGAAAATTAAACCTGCCCATCCAATTGTCGATCTACTAAGACCTTCTTCTTTTAGCCAAAGACTCAAGCTGCTTGCAATTAATACCCATGGGAAACCACTTATTGCACCTAATAAAAGAATTCTTACCATCCGAATATCTTTATAAATTGTAAGAGAATCAAGCCATGTTTGCTTCTTTGTTTCAGACATAATTAATTTCTCCAAAAAGATGGTAAGAACAACACTAATATTGCAAACAACTCAAGTCTACCTAAAATCATACCTACAGTTAAGATCCATTTAGAAATATCAGGCAAAGCTGAAAAATCTCCATTAGGACCGATAATAGGACCCAAACCCGGACCTACATTTGATATTGATGTTGCAGCTCCAGAGATAGCAGTTATAAAATCGAGACCTGTTAATGATAATAGTGCAGCTAAAATAAAAAAAATAACAAAGTAAAAATAAATAAAAGAAATTATTGATGCAATAAATTTATCATCAACAGATCCTTGATCGTACTTAATTACAAATATTCCCTTGGGATATATAATTTTTTTTAATTGATTTAATATAAATAAATATAGAATTTGAATTCTAAAAATTTTAACACCACAAGTAGTTGATCCAGCACAGCCACCAATAAACATTAATGCAAGAAATATTGTTATAGGAAAACTTCCCCAACCGTCGAATTCAGCATTTACATAACCTGTTCCAGTTAATATTGAAATTATATTAAAAAAAATAGATCTTAAACTAAAGTTTCCGTTATTATTAAATAATAAATAAATTGATAATATAATAATGCTTAAAATTATTATTTTAATAAATGTCCTGATTTGAATATCGTTTAAAAATATTCTTTTATTACCATTGATAAATTTAATGTATGCAATAAATGGAATACTTCCTAAAATTATAAAAATCATTGATGATATTTCTATAGGAACACTGTCAAAATATCCGATAGATTGATTATAATTAGAAAATCCACCAGTAGCTATGGTAGTCATAGAATGAGTTAAACTATCAAATTTACCCATTCCAAATATCCAATATGATAATGCACAAAGAGCAGTTAGGCCTGAATAAATATAAATAAGTCTTAAAGCTATTTCTTTTGATTTAGGAAGAATTTTTTCAGAAGAGTCATTGCTAGAAATTTTAAATAATTGCATACCACCAACATTCATTATAGGCATCAGGGTAATTGCCATCACAATAATACCAATGCCACCTAGCCATTGTAGTATTGCTCTCCATAATAGAATACCTTTTGGAGTACTCTCTAAGTTAGAAATAATTGTAGATCCAGTTGTTGTAATACCAGACATACTCTCAAAAAAAGCATCAGTAATTGAAAGCTCCATAGTCGAAAATATAAATGGTAAAGATCCAAAAATAGCAATACTTAACCAGGACAAAGCAGTTAATAAAAATGCTTGTTGTAAATTTAATTTTTTGTCGTGATCTAGATTTGAAAGAAAAAATAATGATCCAAAAATTATTGTCACAATAGATGCACCAAAAAATGATGAATCTATTTCAGAATAAATAAATTGAGCAATTATAGGGATGAACATTGAGACCCCTAAAATTATTTGCAAAATTCCAAGTGTAAAAAAAACAGTTTTATAATTAGACATTTTGAAAGAACATTATTTTATGGTAAATAAATTTCAACTCTATAAGAATTAATAAAATCGCCAATTTAAGATTTTTATAAAAGATATACTCGTGATTAAAAAAGAAATTTTAGATAAAACAAGTGCTTGGCCTTTCGTTGAAGCCAAAAAAATGCTTCGTGAGAGAAAATCATTTATTGATAAAAAAGGAAAAATTACCCTTCAAACAGGATATGGTCCGAGTGGTCTTCCTCATATCGGAACATTTGGCGAAGTTGCAAGGACTTCGATGATGGTGAATGCCTTAAAGCAACTTACAGATTTACCAACTGAGATAATTACTTTTTCAGATGATATGGATGGTTTAAGAAAAGTTCCTGACAATGTTCCTAATCAGGAATTACTAAACAAAAACTTACATAAACCATTAACACAAGTTCCTGATCCATTTGAAAAATTTGCAAGTTTTGGAGAGCATAATAATGAAATGTTAAAAGATTTTTTAAATAGTTTTAATTTTAAATACAGTTTTAAAAGTTCGACATCTTTATATAAAGGTGGTTTTTTCAACCCAACTTTAAAAATTATTTTAGAAAATTATGATGGTATAATGAACATTATACTTCCAACTTTAGGCAAAGAACGTCAGCAAACTTACTGCCCCTTTTTACCTATTTGTCCAGATACAGGTCATGTCCTCGAAATTCCAGTTATAGAAATTGATAAAAAAAATTCTAAAATAATTTTTGATAATAAAGGTAAAAAATTAGAATCTAGTATTTTAGATGGAAATTGTAAATTACAATGGAAAGTTGATTGGGCAATGAGATGGTATGCTCTAGATATAGATTTTGAAATGTATGGAAAAGACCTTATTGAGAGTGCAATTTTATCGACCAAAATAATAAATTTAATTGGTAAAAAACATCCATCTGGATTTGCTTATGAATTATTTCTTGATGAAAAAGGTGAAAAAATTTCAAAATCAAAAGGAAATGGTATTACTATCGACCAATGGTTAAAATATGCTTCACCCGAAAGCTTATCTTTATACATGTATCAAAATCCAAAAAGAGCAAAAAAACTTTATAAAGAAATAGTCCCTAAAGCTGTAGATGAGTACCTTGATAATATTGAAAAATCAAAAAAACAAACTGAACAACAATTAGTGATGAATCCTGTTTGGCATGTTCATAATGGGCATATTCCAAAAGAAGAGATGATTATGACCTTTTCTATGTTGTTGAATTTAGTTGAGACAAGCAATGCTGATAACAAAGATTTATTGTGGAAGTTTGTTAAAAAATATAAATCTAATATTCATGAAAAAAACTTTCCAATTTTTGATGGACTAGTTGGTTATGCAATTAAGTATTTTAATGATGTTATTAAGGCTCAAAAAAAATATAAAAAACCCTCTGAAAATGAAAAATTAGCTCTACAAGCTTTAGTTAAAACTTTAGAAAAATGTAATGATCAGATGTCTCCTGAGGATATACAAACATTAATTTATTCAACAGGTAAAGAGAATGGGTATTCAGAAAACTTAAGAGATTGGTTTAAGTTAATCTATGAAGTGGTGTTTGGAGATGAAAATGGACCTAGAATGGGTTTTTTTATAAGTTTTTTTGGTGTTAACGAAACAAAAGAATTGATAATTAGTAAATTGAAATAATGTATTCAAATTTAAGATCTTTAATATTTAAAATAGATCCTGAAAGAGCACATTTCTTAGCAATTCAATCACTCAAACTCAATTTAGTTTCAAATATATTTGATGAAAACAAAAATGATCCCATTTTAAAAACAAAATTATTTAATCAAGATCTTAATAATCCTATCGGTATTGCCGCAGGTTTTGATAAGAATGCAGAGGTGTATAACCCTTTATTTAAGCTGGGTTTTGGATTTGTTGAAGTAGGTACAGTTACTCCATTAAAACAATATGGAAATGAAAAACCAAGAGTATTTAGATTGGTAGAAGATCAAGCATTAATTAATAGGCTAGGTTTTAACAACCACGGATCAGATACAATATTAAACAGAATAAAATCTAATAAAAAACTAGGTGTGCTAGGTGTAAATGTGGGTCCAAACAAAGATTCTAATGATAGATTGAATGATTATTTAATTGGATTAGAAAAATTTTCTGAAGTTGCAGATTACATTACAATCAATATTTCTTCACCAAATACTGAAAATTTAAGAAACTTTCATGATGAAAATAAATTAAAAGAGTTATTAAAATCTATCTCAGAGAAAAAAAAACAATTAAAAACTGAAATTCCTGTAGCTGTAAAGATTTCACCAGATATAAATGAAAATCAAATTGACTTAATTTCAGAAATACTTTTAGAAAATGAAATAAGCGCAATAATAATTTCAAATACTTCCGAGGCTTCTCGGGAAACACTTCAAAATATACAGAGACATCAAAAAGGTGGTTTATCTGGTAAACCTATTGAAAAAAAATCAAATCTTTTAATAAGTAAATTCTACAATTTAATTAAAGGTAAAATTAAAATAATTGGAGTAGGTGGTGTTGACTCTGGTAAAGCAGCTTATGAAAAGTTTTTATTAGGAGCAGATTATGTTCAGTTGTATACCGGCATGGTATTTCAAGGACCCAATATTGCTGGGATGATTAAAAAGGACCTAAAAGAATTACTAATAAGAGATGGTGTCAAAAATTTCACAGAAATTGTGGGAAATAAAACTGTTTCTTAAATGTATTAAACTTGACGCCTTCAATATCTCCCCTTATATAAGCACTGTTATTATGTCAAAAAAATGTGAACTTACCGGTAAAATTCCTATGAAAGGTCATAACGTTAGTCATGCTAACAACAAGACTAAAAGAAGATTTTTACCTAATCTTAAAAAAGTAAAATTTACAAGTGAACTTACTGGAAGAAGTTTAAAACTTACTGTAAGCAATTCAGGTGTAAGGTCAGTTGACAAAAAAGGTAGTTTTGATGAATTTTTAAAAACTGTAAAAAATAAAAATTTATCTCCTAGATTAAAAAAATTAAAAAAAGTAGTTTTAATTAAATCCCCTTTTAAAAAGAAACCTGTAGCTAAATCAGCTTAATGAACAAATTATTTATCACCCTGTCAATAATGATGGGGGTTGTTGTACTATCTTCTAATTATTTAGTTCAGTTCCCAATAAATTATTTTGGATTAAATGAGATTTTAACTTACGGAGCTTTTAGTTACCCAATAGCTTTTTTAATTACAGATTTAGCAAATAGGTCGTATGGAAAATTATTAGCAAGGCAAATTGTATATTTGGGCTTTTTAATAGGAATTATATTTACATTGTTATTCTCAACTGATTTTGCAGATTTAATCTCTGTTAGAATTGCAATAGGATCAGGGGTAGCTTTTATTACTGCTCAGTTGTTAGATATTCAAATTTTTGATCGATTAAGAAAAAAAGAGTGGTTTGTAGCTCCACTTACTTCATCTTTGATTGGATCAACAGTTGACACATTTTTATTTTTCTCAATATCATTTTACGCAACAGGGGTACCTTGGGTTACTTTATCTTTGGGAGATTTAGCGGTAAAAGTTTTAGTTGCTCTAATAATGTTGATACCGTTTAGAATGTTATTGAAAATTATTAAACCAATTAAAGCTTAAAATAAAAATTTATAAGACAAAATTTTATAAGCTAACTTTGCAACAAGAAAATTATAAGAATTAAATCCTTTAATTGGAGATAGTTCATTAATATCTGCACCAACAATTTTTGAGTTTTTAGCTGCAATTCTTATTATATCTAATGTTTCGTCCCACAGAAGTCCTCCTGGTTCAGGTGTACCAGTTGCAGGCATAATACTTGAATCTAGTCCGTCAACATCAAATGTAAGATAAACAGTTTTATTTTTAATTAGTTTTTTAAATTTAGACAAATTCCATTTTTTTTTATCTTTCGCCCAAAAAATATTTATTCTTGAGGAATTCTTTTTTAAAAATGGGATTTCACTTTCCGAGATATTTCTTATGCCAAATGAAATTAATGAGACATTTTTATAATCTAGACACCTTCTAATTGCTGAAGCATGTGAAAATTTTTCTCCATTATAACTTTGACGTAAATCTGCATGAGCATCAAAATGTAACAGACAAATGTTTTTATATTTTTTAGTAAAAGGAACAATACATCCAGGAGTTATTGAATGCTCTCCACCTAAAGTCATTGGGAAAAGTTTTTTATCTAAAATTTCTTTATTAATATTAGAGATTTTATTCAGTGCTTTTTTGATATTTTTATCGATTTTAAATGGTTTTAAAGTTTTAATACCTATTTTTTTATAAGGTTCGCAATTAAGCTCTTCATCATACAGCTCAACTTGATGAGATGCTTTTATAATTTCTTTAGGTCCATTTTTTGTTCCTCCCCCATAACTGACAGTTTTTTCTAAACCAAATGGAACAATTATAGCTTTCTCTTTAAAGCTAAATTTATTATCAATTCCTAAAAACCCGTTTTTATTTGAGAGATATTTCAATTTTATTCAAAAATTTTAGTAAAGTTTTTTCTTGTTCTATTTTTCCACTCACCCTTATGATAAGCATCACTTGCTATCAATGGTAAAACACTAGTTGCTTCTGCAAACACCATCTGTTCTTTTGTAATATCTACTTTTCCCCATGAACTTGCTTCTTTTAATGTGGAGCTACTACAAGCACCGTCTCTACTATCAGCAACAGTAATTTGAACAGCATATTTATGCATGTCTACATCTTTTCCTAATAGTTCAGCACAAATTACAGTATCTTGAATAAAGTTTTTAGGTACACCACCACCAATCATAAATAATCCAGAACCTTTAGATTTGATTTTAATTTCTGTTAGTTCTCTAAATTCTCTAACCGAGTCTATTGTAATATGTTTTTTTGGATTTTGTTCTTGATGCATAACTAACCCAAATCCTGCACTTGAGTCAGTAAAAGCAGGGCAGAAAATAGGAACATTGTTGTTAAAAGCAGTCTCAATTAAAGAGTCTTTTTTCTTTGAGTTATTTTTTAAATATTTTCCCATTTCATAAATGAATTCTCTTGAAGTATAGCTTCTCGCTTCTAAGTTATTTGCGATTTCACATATGATTTTATCACACATTTGAAGCTCTTCTTCATCTATGTAGGTATCGTAAATTCTATCTATATAGTTATTCCTCAGCTCAGTATCATCTTGAAATTGTGAACCTTGATAATGTTTAAAACCAAGAGCTTCAAAAAAATCCATATCTACTATTGAGGCACCTGTTGCAACGATCGCATCTACCATGTTATATTTAACTAAATCTTTATAAATATTCATGCATCCAGCTGCCGAAGTAGAGCCCGCTAAAGTAAGGAAAATTGTACAATCTTTATCTTTAAGCATCTCGTTATAAATATTAGCAGCATTTGCTGTTTCTCTAGAAACAAATGACATTTTTTCCATTGAGGAAATAATTTTTCTACTATCAAAAGAAGTTATATCGATGTGTTCAACAGGATTTTTTAAGAAATCTCTTTTACTGTTATGACCTGGATTTTTTTGACTTGACATTAAGCTACCATGTTAGCTTTGTTAATGTCTTTGTCATACATTGTCATAATTGGATTATCTTCAACTTCGTAAATTTCATTTGAGTAATAACCGTTAAACTGAGTTCTAAATGTCAATCCGTATGCACCAAGTTGACCGAGTTCAATATAATCATTTTCTTTAATATTATTTGGAAGCAAAAAAGGACCTTTCATATAATCCATGCTATCACATGTAGGTCCAAAGAAATCAAAAGCAGTTAATTTTTTTGAAATTATTTTATTAGAATTTTCTTTAATCATTCTAGATGGGAATACAATGTTTGGTGTACCTGCATCAAAAAGAGTACCATAGGTACCATCATTAATATAAAGCTTTTGTTTTTTCCTTAAATTAACCCTTACAACTGTTGAACCACTTTCAGCAACTATAGCTCTTCCAGGCTCACAAATAATTTCAGGAAGTTTTTCAAGCTTTAAGTTTTCTAAACTCTTATTTATTTCATTAAAATAACTACCTAAAGGTTGCGGAATTAAGTCAGGATAGATTGTAGGGAAACCTCCACCTACATTAATGTAATCTGGAATAATTTTCGTCTTTTTAATTATATTTCCAATTTCACTAATTCCTTTTGAATAAGAAATTGGATGCATACATTGTGAACCAACGTGAAAACTTAAACCAATCTTTTTAGCATGTTGTTTTACAAGCCTTAATAAACCTATTGCTTCTGATGTTAAAGCACCAAATTTTTTTGATAAATCAATTTCTGCATGTTCATTTGAAACAGCGACTCTTACAAATAACTCTAAATCTTTAGCGTTATTTGTACTTTCAATTATTTTAATCAGTTCATCTTTAGTATCTAATGAAAAAGTTTTTACACCATAATTAAAATATGCTTCTTTTATACTTTCTCTGCTTTTAACAGTATGCATATAAGAGCATTTTGCTGTATTACTAAAAGTTCTAATATTTTTAATCTCCTCAATTGAAGCAACATCAAATTGTTCAACTCCACTTTCTATCATTGTTTTGATTACCTCAGGGTGTGGATTAGTTTTAACTGCATATAAAATTTTACCTGGAAATTTGTTTAGGAAAAATTTAACAGCAGATTTAATGGAATTCTTTCTAATACAGTAAACTGGTTTTTCAGGTTTCAGCTGATTTACTAATTCCTCAACTGATTTAAATTTTTGCATTTTAAATGCCTCCAAAAAAAATTTAATAAAAAAAAGTCTTTTTAAAAAAAACTTTAATATTTTGTGGCATATAAAGTAAACAACAACAATGTAAAGCAAATAATTCAAGCCAGACATGCGTAAAATTCATATATTGTAATATCTTGTAGAGACCCCCATATAAGGGCTATGAAAGAAGAAGCAAAACTACAAAAACTTAGCGATTTTGAGAATAAGTCATTATTAATCGTCGATGATGATAATCCTTTCCGTGAGCGTTTAGCAAGAGCGATGGAAAAAAAAGGATTTGAGGTTTTTCAAGCTGAGAGTGTGCAAAAGGGAGTTGAATCTGTAAAAGCTAAAAAACCTGGTTTTGCTGTTGTAGATTTAAGGCTTGCAGATGGTAATGGACTTGAGGTTGTAAAAGAAATTCAGTCTTCAAATAGTGATAGTAGGATTATCATGTTAACTGGTTATGGAAATATTCCAACTGCAGTAGCTGCAATCAAAGAAGGTGCTATAGATTATTTAGCTAAACCTGCTGATGCAGAAGATGTAGAGAAAGCATTATTGGCTGATCCTTCAAAAAAAGCAGCCCCACCTGAAAACCCCATGTCGGCTGACAGAGTTAAGTGGGAACATATACATAGAGTTTTTGAGCTATGTAATAGGAATGTTTCAGAAACAGCCAGAAGGCTTAAAATGCATAGAAGAACTCTTCAAAGAATTCTTTCCAAAAGATCACCTAGATAAATTTTTTAATTTTAATTATTTGCTTAGTTAATAGAGCTAAAAGCATAATTTTAAAAATCTCAGCTAATAAAAATGGTTTTGCACCTAAAACAAAAATTGGCTTATCCCATCCAATCAATGTTCCAAGCCAAATTAGACCCAAAATATAGATTGTTGAAGTTGCGATAATTAGCTTAAATAAAACAACGAAAAAATTATCATCAATCTTTATTTTAGAAGCCAAGTAACAAGCCGTTAAAAAACCAATTAAGTAACCCATGGTGGGTCCTGTAAAGTAAACTAACCCAACACCTTTTTCAGGAGAATTTGAAAATACAGGAAGACCTGCAATTCCTTCAATTAAATAGAGACCAATTGTAGCTAGTGCAATTTTATGTCCTAAACTTATTCCTAAAAACAATACAACAAATGTTTGCATAGTCATAGGAACTGGATAGAAAGGAATTTTGATCTTTGCCGATATAGTTAGTGCTATCGAACCAAGAACAATAACAACCAGAGATTTAAATAGTTTAGCTTGTGAGAGATTTTTTGTTAATTCCATTGTTAAATAATACTCAAAATATAAAAAATAATCTACTTATAATTGTTATAATAATTGAAACTAAATTTTTTTATATACAGATTATATTATCATTATAATATTTAATATTACTTCATGAATAAAATTCAAAAAACAGATCATTTTTATTTGATTGATGGCTCTGGTTATATTTTTAGAGCTTATTATGCTTTGCCTCCATTAACTAGAAAAAGTGATGGACTTCCAACAGGTGCTGTAAGTGGTTTTTGTAGTATGTTATTTAAATTATTAGAGGACTCAAAATCTGATCAAAACTTGCAAAAACCAACACATTTTGCAGTAATATTTGATTCAGCAAGAAAAACTTTCAGAAATGAAATTTATAGTGATTACAAAGCTAATAGGTCAGAGGCGCCTGATGATTTGGCCCCTCAATTTGAATATATAAGAAAATCAGTCCTAGCATTCAATTTACCATCTGTGGATCTTCCTAATTATGAAGCAGATGATTTAATAGCCACATATGTTGATCAAATCCTTAAAAAAGGTGCAAAAGTTACAATTGTCTCATCAGATAAAGATTTAATGCAGCTTTACAAAAAAGGGGTTCGAATTTTTGACCCCATGAAAAACAAATTTATAACTGACGATGATGTCTTAAAAAAATTTGGAGTAGATGCCTCAAAAGTTATTGATGTACAATCTTTAGCAGGAGATAGTAGTGATAATGTCCCCGGTGTTCCAGGGATAGGTGTTAAGACAGCTGCAGAGCTAATTAATAAATATGGTACTTTAGAAAATTTACTAAAATCTGCTCATGAAATTAAACAAAATAAAAGAAGAGAAACATTAATAGAGAATAAGGATAAAGCATTAATAAGTAAAAAACTTGTAACACTAGATCATAACTCTCCTATTGATAGAGAGTTAAGTGAATTTAAATTGCAAAATATAGATAAAGATAAATTATATAAATTTTTAAGAGAAATGGAATTTAACAGGTTGTTAAGCTCTGCAATTTCTGCCTATGGAGAACCTGAACTAGAAAGTAACAAGATTGAAACTCAAAATCTAGAAAAACAACAAACGATAAATAATAAAAATTACTACTTAATTAATAGTTTAGATGAAATTGATAAATGGATAGAGGAGGCAGAAGAAGTTGGTGAGGTTGCTGTTGATACGGAAACAACTTCAATAGATCCTCACCAAGCAGATTTAGTGGGTATTTCTCTCTGTTCTAAAATTGGAAAAGCATGTTACATACCAGTTGGTCATAAGTCACCCAAGTGTCTTAAAAAAGACGCAGTAATTAAAAAATTAAAAAAAATATTAGAAGATCCTAGTATAAAAAAAATAGGTCAAAATATAAAATTTGATTTTATTGTATTTTATAAGTGTGGAATAACGCTTTCATCAATGGAAGACACAATGCTGATGTCTTATGTCTTAGATGCAGGAAAAAATAGACATAATATGGATACTTTATCAGAAATTCATTTAGGACATAAAACGATTTCCTTTAAAGACATGGTAGGAACAGGCAAGAAAGAAATTAATTTTAGCGAAGTAGAA
Source organism: uncultured Pelagibacteraceae bacterium (assembly GCA_902538885.1). Lineage (GTDB taxonomy): Bacteria > Pseudomonadota > Alphaproteobacteria > Pelagibacterales > Pelagibacteraceae > Pelagibacter. The sequence continues at coordinate 16,693 of CACBGU010000006.1, read as the reverse complement.
TTAGATAAAGCAAAAGATTACGCTGCTGAAGATGCCGATGTTACTTTTAGATTATACAAGAAATTTATCAAAAATTTAAAATCAGAAAAAATGATAAATATCTATGAAATTTTTGAAAAGCCACTAATTAAAATTCTTGCATTTATGGAAATAGAGGGAGTTGAAATTGATAGTAAGTTTTTAAAATCTCTTTCATCTAAATTTGAAAAAAAAATCCAAAAACTTGAAAAAGAAGTATTTAAAATTTCTAAAAAAAAGTTCAATATTGCATCCCCAAAGCAATTAGGTGAAATCATTTATAATGACTTGAAAATAGCTGGTTTAAAGAAAACTAAAAAAGGAAGTTTTGCAACAAGTGCAAGTGTTTTAGAGGATTTAGCTTTTAAAGGTCATGAGTTTCCAAAATTAATTTTAGACTGGAGACAAGTTTCAAAATTAAAAAATACTTATTCAGATGCTTTACCTGAACACTTAAACCCAAATACAAAAAGAGTTCATACTTCGTTTTTGCTGGCCGCTACAACAACTGGAAGACTAGCATCTAGTGATCCCAACTTACAAAATATACCAATTAAATCAGAAGATGGAAAAGATATAAGAAAAGCTTTTAAAGCAAAAAAAGATCACTTACTAATTTCTGCAGATTACAATCAAATTGAGATGAGAATCTTGGCAGATTTAGCAGATGTAAAAGAACTAAAAAAAGCTTTTAAAAATAAAGAAGATATTCACTCTTTAACAGCTAGCCAAATATTTAATATTGATATTAAAAAAGTTAATCAAGATCACAGACGAAAGGCTAAGGCTATTAATTTTGGAATTATTTATGGAATTTCTCAATATGGATTAGCTAAGCAAATAAACGTTTCTAATTATGAAGCAGAAGAATTTTTGAATTCATATTTTGCTAAATTTCCAGAAATTAAAGTTTATATGGATAATACAATTAAATTTTGTAGGAAAAGTGGATATGTCAATAATATTTTTGGAAGAAGGTCTCACTTTAATGGAATAAATGACAAAAACTTTAATGTAAGAAATTTTCAAGAACGTGCTGCAATCAATGCCCCCATTCAAGGTTCTGCTTCTGAAGTAATGAGATTAGCCATGATAAGATTAGATAAGAAATTATCAGAGCAAAAAAATTCTAATTCAAAAATGCTTTTACAAATTCATGATGAATTAATTTTTGAAATTCCAAAAAAAGATGAAAAAGTAATGATTAAATTAATTGAGAAAGAAATGACCAGTGTAGCTCAGAGTGATTATCATTCTTTTTCCACCCCTTTAACAGTTGATATTAATGTTGGAGATAATTGGGGAATGCTCCATTAAATTTATAACATTGCCCAAATTAGGACAATTTAGTATTTTTAAATTACTTTATGCAAAAACAAACAATAGCTTTGATTGATGACGATAGAAATATTTTAACAAGTTTAAGTATCGCATTAGAAAAAGAGGGTTTTAAAGTTCAAACATACATTGATGGTGAAAGTGCATTAATTGGTTTAACTAGAATGCCTCCTGACTTAGCAGTTATAGATATAAAGATGCCAAAGATGGATGGAGAAGAATTACTAAAAAAACTTCGAAAAAAAACATCCTTACCAGTAATTTTTTTAACATCTAAAGATGATGAAATTGATGAGTTGTTAGGTCTAAAGCTGGGTGCAGATGATTTTGTAAAAAAATCAGGAGGTTTTTCTATAAAAGTTTTGATTGAAAGAATTAGAGTGCAGTTAAGAAAAAAAGATTCAAATAATATTCTAGAGGAAAATAAAAGCCTGATATCTCATGGAAGATTAAAATTAGATCCATCACAACTGGAGTGTGAATGGAATGGAAAACAGCTGCCTGATAAATTGACAACAACTGAGTTTTTAATTGTTAAAGAGTTAGCAAAGAGGCCTGGTATAATTAAAGAAAGAGCTCAGCTTATGGATATAGCTTACAGAGAGGACACCGATATTGAGGATAGAACTATTGATAGTCATGTAAAACGAATTAGAAAAAAATTTAAAAAAGTAGACCCTGATTTTTCAGCTATTGAAACTAGGTATGGTAGTGGATATAGATGGAATGTTAGCTGATGTTTAGTAATTACTTAAAAACTCTTTCTATATTAAAAAAATTTTTATTTATAAATTTTGTAATTTTTACAATTATTGGACTATTTACATTCATATATCTAAATAATATTCAACCAAGTTTAATAAAAAAAAAATCTCAAAATCACACAAACATTATTAACAATACTATTGATAATATTTTAAGGCTAGATGTAAAATTCCAATCTGAAGAAATTAGAAGATTTTTATTTTCTACAAGGTTTATTTTTCAAAATTTAGATAGAGTAATATTTTTTGACGATCAACTTAACCTTATTGGGGACACTGATACTTTAGATCTTGATCCAAGATCATTTTCTACAAGACTTGATAAAATTGAATTTGAAAGTTTAGATAATGAGGAAATAGAAAAAACTATTGAGGAAAAAAATATAAAAATTGACGAAAAAAATCCTGTTTCATTTAAAGATATTTTAAAAAATTATTCTATTTCTGAAAATTTAGGAGTTCCTTATACATTCACGCAAGAAGATTTTAATCAATTTAATGTAACAACAATTAAGAATGTTACAAAGAATGAAATTAATCTTGGATATGTAGCTATTACAGAAAATGCTAATGAAATAAAGACAGCAATAGATGAGAGAAAAGCATTTGTAATAAGAACAGCTATATCTGTAGGATTTGTAATATTAATTTTTTCTTTTGTTTTAAGCAGATATTTTATTAAACCAATACAAAATCTCGTTGGATATACAATTCGTATTAAAGAAAAGAGTCAAGCCAAACCAGGTATTGAAAATCTTAAAAAAAGAAATGACGAATTGGGACTTTTATCTAATTCTTTAGAAGATATGACAAATGAACTTCAAAATAGAGTTACACACGCTGAAAATTTTTCAACTGATTTGGTTCATGAGATTAGAAATCCATTAGCATCTTTAAAAAGTGCGTCAGAAATTTTGCAGGACACAAATGATAACGAACAAAGAAATAGATTATTAAATATACTTAGTCACGATGTACAAAGAATAGAAAGATTAATCACTGATTATTCACAAATGTTAAAGGATGAAGTTGCTTTAAGTAAAGAAAAAATGAAAAAAATTAATGTTGAACCTATTATTCAATCTGTTGTTGATGATTATAATAATATTCATCAAGTAAAAAAAGGAATAAAAATTGAGTATAAAAATGACGGAAAAGAACAATATTATATAAATGGAATAGAAAATAGAATTGAACAAATTATTGCAAACTTATTAGATAATTCAATATCATTTAGTAAAGATGGTGCTAATGTTTATGTTGATGTTTCTGTTAATGGAAAAGATCAAATATCAATCAAAATTATTGACGAAGGACAAGGATTCAAAGAAAAAGACACAACAAGAATATTTAAAAGATTTTATAGCAATAGACCTGAAAAATTTGGAGAACATTCAGGTTTAGGTTTAAATATAGTAAAAAACTTGGTTGAACTCCACGATGGTGAAATTGTAGCATCTAATCGTATTGATAAAGAAGGAGCAATGATAGAGATAAGATTTCCCCATGTTTAATCTTATGTTGATAATTAAAATCCTATATGTATAAAACTTGCCATGGAAGATTATAAAGTAAAAGATATTGCTCAGGCTGAATTTGGTAGAAAAGAAATATCAATAGCTGAAAGTGAAATGCCAGGTTTAATGGCTTTAAGGGAAGAGTATTCTAAAGAAAAACCATTAAAGGGTGCAAGAATTATAGGTTGTCTTCATATGACAATTCAAACGGCTGTATTAATTGAAACTTTAGTTGCATTAGGTGCTGAAGTAAGATGGTCTTCTTGTAATATTTTTTCAACTCAAGATCATGCTGCTGCTGCAATTGCTAAGGCCGGGATTCCTGTTTATGCTTGGAAAGGTGAAACAGAAGAAGAATATTTATGGTGCATTAAACAAACTATAGTTGGAAAACCCGACTGGAAGCCTAACATGTTATTAGATGACGGTGGTGATTTAACAGCTATCATGCACAATGAATATCAAGATTTAATGAAAGATATTAAGGGCGTTTCAGAAGAGACTACCACTGGAATTAAAGCACTAAATAAAATGGAAAAAGATAAATCGCTTTTAGTTCCAGCAATCAACGTTAATGACTCTGTCACAAAATCAAAATTTGACAACTTATATGGATGTAGAGAAAGTTTAGTCGACGGCATAAGAAGAGCTACAGATGTAATGATGTCCGGAAAAATTGCTATTGTTGCCGGTTTTGGAGATGTTGGAAAAGGAAGTGCTGCATCTTTAAGGCAGAGTGGTGCAAGAGTTTTAGTTACAGAGGCAGATCCAATTTGTGCTCTTCAAGCTGCAATGGAAGGTTATGAAGTGGTATTAATGGAGGAAGCTATAAGTAGAGCGGATATCGTTGTAACAGCTACTGGAAATAAAGATATTGTTACTGCAGACCACATGAGAGATATGAAGGATAGAGCTATATTATGTAATATTGGTCACTTTGATAATGAAATACAAGTTGAGGCACTAAAAAATTATAAGTGGACTGAAGTAAAACCTCAAGTGCATGAAATAGAGTTACCTAGTGGTAAAAGAATTATTCTTTTAGCTGAAGGTAGATTAGTTAATCTTGGTTGTGCAACTGGACACCCAAGTTTTGTAATGAGCGCATCATTTACTAATCAAGTTATTGCCCAGATAGAACTTTGGCATAATCATAAAAATTATGAAAATAAAGTTTACGTTCTTCCAAAACATCTAGATGAAAAAGTAGCAACTTTGCACTTAAAAAAAGTTGGGGCAAAACTAACAAAATTATCAAAAGAACAAGCAGATTATATAAGCGTTGGAACAGAAGGTCCTTTCAAACCAGATGCCTATCGCTATTAAAGATAGCAAAATTGATATCACTTCAGAGAAGTTAACCGAAGAATTAGCCAAAGAATTTACAAATTATCTTAAAGGTGGTGAGTTTATTTTTTTGTATGGAGAGATGGGAGTTGGTAAAACTACATTTGTTAAATATTTTATAAATGAGTATCAAAAAATAAATAACATAGCAAAAACAGAAATTACAAGTCCTACTTTTAGTTTATTAAATGAGTATCAAATAAAAGATTTAAGAATAAAACATTATGACTTATTTAGAATTAATAGGAAAGAAGATGTTAATAATTTAGATATTTTTGAAAAAGATAATAAATTAATAACGCTTGTAGAATGGCCACAATTGATTGCTGATACACAAGGTATAAAATTTATAGCTTTAACTTTTAATTTTTTAAATGATTTAAATGATAGAAGTGTAGATATAAAAGTTTAAACTAAAAATTATTTTGATGAAAAGCTTGGCAAAATTGAAAAAAATAAAAGGTGACGCATCTTTTAGAGAATTTTATAGAAACAAAGAAAATAAATCAATTGTAGTAATATCTAATAAAGAAAAGTTAAAAAATCTTTTAATTTACGATTCGATAAATAAAATTTTACTTAAAAATAACATTTTAGCACCAAATCTACTAAGCGAAAATTACATCAATAATTACATAGAAATAAATGATTTTGGAGATCAAACTCTATTTCAAATTTTAAAAAACAAAAAGAATAATAAATATATCTTTTTTAAAAAGATAATAAAAATTTTAAATAAAATTCAATTAATAAAGGATAAAAAAGTAAAAAATTTTAAAAACAAATTATATAAAGTTCAAGAATACAATAACAAAATTTTATTTGATGAAACTAAACTTTTTTGTGACTGGTATGCGCCAAAGATATTGTCTAAGTTGAAAAGTATAAAATTTAAAAAAAAATTTAAATTAGAAATAAAAAACTTATTATTAAAATTAAATTATAAGAATGTTACTTTTGTTCATAGAGATTTTCATGTTTCAAATTTGATGTATTTTAATAAAAAAATTGCAGTAATAGATAGTCAAGATGCATTAATTGGCAATAGAGCTTACGATTTAGCATCTTTAATTGATGACGTAAGATTAAAAACATCTAATCAATTAAAAGATAAAGTATTTAAGTTTTACATTAAAACAAATAAAAAAATTGATTTGAAAAAATTTAAAAAGGATTTTGAAATATTATCTGTTTTAAGGAATTTAAAAATAATAGGTATATTCATGCGTTTAGCTGTTAGAGATAATAAAAAAAAATATCTTAAATTAATTCCCTACGCTTGGGAAATGATTAATCACAGATTTAAACAGCAAAATGAATTCAATAATTTGATGTTGCTATTAAAAAATAATTTTCCAAAATTTATAAGGTAGAGTTGTGAAAATAAATACAGCTTTAATTTTATGTGCTGGTTTTGGTAAGAGATTAAATCCAATTACTTTGAATACTCCTAAGCCCTTATTAGAGATTAAAGATGTAAGTATGCTGGAGAGATGCATTAATTTAATCGAAAAACTAGGTATTCAAAAAATTTTAATAAATACTTTTTATTTAAAGGATCAATTTTCAGTTTTTTTAAACAGTAAAAATTTTAATTTAGATATTAAAATAATTGAGGATGGTGAGCATATTTTAGATACAGGTGGAGGTATTCAAAATATGATTAAAGACTCAAATGAAAAAGATTTTTTAATTTTTAATCCAGATACAATCTGGAGTAATGACTATAAAGACGAGATATTAAAAATGGAAAAAAAGTATTTTTCTGAAAAATTAGAAAACATTCTTCTTTTAGCAAATAAAAAATTAAGCTTTGATAAAAGGTTAAAAGGAGATTTCAATTTAAAAAATAATTTAATTAACAAAGAGGCTGAAAAAGAATTTATTTTCATTGGTTGTCAAATAATTAATAAAAAATTATTTATTAAAGAAAAAATAGAAAACTACTCAATTTTGGAAATTTGGAATAATTTATTAGATCAAAAAAAGTTATTTGGTTATGAAAGCCAAAAAGAGTTTTATCATTTAACTGATCTGGATATTTTTAAAAAACTAAAAGATCTTTAGCTCTTTCTTGATCAAGATATTTGCAATCAGAAATTTTGTTGTTTTTTACTTCAATTAAAAGTGGGTTTCCTGTAGGAATTTCAAGTTTAGAAATCTCATTATTATCTAAATTGAACAAATGTTTGCAAAGAGCTCTTATAGAATTTCCATGAGCAGAAATAAGAATGTTTTCGCTTGTTTTGCTTTTAATTTCGTCGTTATAAAATTTTATTACTCTTTCATATGTATCTTTTAATGACTCAGTATCAGGAATTTTTTCTAATGGAATTTCTTTGTAGGTTTGAATATTTATTGGGTGGTATGGATTTTTTTTATCTAAAGGGTCAGGTCTAAGATCCCAAGAACGTCTAAATTGATGAACTTTTTCTTCTCCAAGTTTTACTTTCATTTCATCTTTATTTAATCCAGTAAGAGCACCATAATGTCTTTCGTTTAATTCCCATGTACTCTTTACCTTTTTAAAATCTTGCAATTCTTCCTGTATAATTTTTAAAGTATTTTTAGCTCTTAATTGAAAGGATGAATAATAAAGATTAATCTCAATATTTTGTTGTTTTATTAATTCACCAGCTTTTTTTGCTTCTGATTTTCCATTTTCTGTTAAATCTACATCCACCCACCCAGTAAATTTTTTTTCAAGATTCCAGACACTTTGACCATGTCTTACTAAAATTAAATAACTCATTTGTTTATCTTTTAGATCAATTTGATAAATAAAACTACAATATTTATAATGAATTTTTTTTTAAAATATAAATTTATATTTTATTCACTCAATCTTGTTTTAATTTTTATTTATTTGTTTCCAGGGAGCATATTGGGGCTTTTAATAAATAATAATATTTATAAACATCCAGAGATTACTCCTGATTTTATTATTTCAACAAATCATCTATATTCTTTTTTCATTCTTTCTTTTGTAGGCTTTTTAACTTTTGGAAAAAAAAAACAATTTAAAATTTTAAGTATTTACCTAATTTTTTTATCTATAATATTAGAGCTTTTTCATATGATTATTCCAAATAGAGGTTTTGAATTCTCTGATTTATTTGGAAATTTATTAGGTGTAATTATTTCTATATTTTTAAAATATTTTTTTAAAAAAGATGAGAATATTTAATATTTATTTTTTAATTACAATATTTTTTTGGATTACAGGATGTTCATCGATTCCAAAAAATACTTCGAATAGTTGCTCTATATTTAATGAAAGATACATGTGGTACAAACACGCGAAAAAAACTGAAAAAAAATGGGGAACTCCAGTTTATTTACAGCTTGCAATTATAAAAATGGAGTCCAGTTTTGACTGGCTAGCAAAACCTCCTAGACAGAAACTATTTAAAGTAGTGCCCTATAAGAGACCATCAAGTTCTTTCGGGTATTCACAGGCTGTAAAAGGAACATGGAAACAATACAAGCAAGAAACTGGGAATAAATTTGCTGCCAGGACAAGATTTAAAGACAGTGTAGATTTTATTGGTTGGTATACTAATAAAACTGAAAAAATTTTAAAAGTTTCAAAAAAAGATGCTTTCAAGCAGTATATTGCTTATCATGAAGGGTGGGGTAACTATAAAAATTATAAAAATAATAAAAAAGTTATTAATTTAGCCAAACGAGTGGAGAAACAATCAAATATTTATAAGCAACAATTAACAGAATGTAAAAATTCTTTATCAACGTCAAAATATATTATTTTTTAATTTAGCTGTTTTTTTAATTCAATATCAACAGCATCAATTCGCTTAGTATTTTTTGCAAGAGCCAAATACATTGTTGGAGTTACATATAAAGTAAAGAAGGTTGAAATAATCATTCCTCCTAAAATTGTAGAACCCACAGCTAATCTAGATCCTTCACCTGCACCTGGGCCAATATTTCCAATAACTAATGGAAGCATTGCTATCATTGTACTAAGTGAGGTCATTATGATTGGTCGAATTCTTAGTTGGCAAGCTTTAATTATAGCATCCTGGATTTTAACACCAGTAGTTCTTATTTGGTTTGTATAGTCTACAATTAAAATACTATTCTTTGTGGATATACCAATAAGTATTATTAAAGCGATTTGAGAGAAAATATTTACCGAACTATTTAAAAATAAAATAAATACTAAGCCACCAAATACAGCTAATGGAACTGTTAAAATAATAATAAACGGATGAACAAAAGAGTTAAATGTTGCTGCCATAACTAAATAAGCAGTTAACAAAGCAAGAGCAAAAATTAAATATATTTCATTTGTTGTTTCTTTTAACTCTTCAGATTTTCCTTTCCAAGTGATCTGATTTTGAGGAGCAACTCTAATCATGACATCTTCAAGGTATTTTATTGCTTCTGTTAGAGTGTAATCTTCTGCAAGTGCAGCAGAAATTGTAACAGCTCTTTGACGATTATATCTTGGAAGTGCTTCAGCAGTGCCTTTTTCTTTAAATTCAACTAAACTTGCAACAGACACAAGTTTACCAGTTGTTTCAGATCTAACAAAAATTTTTGATAACCCATCTTTATCTCTTCTGTCTGCTAAATATTGCTGCAAAATAATTGGGTATTCTCTTCCCTCTTTACTAAAAGTTGTTACTCTTTTTCCTCCATAAAGCGTCTCAAGGGTTCTTCCAATATTTTCAGTAGACACACCTAAGTCATTTGCTCGATTTTTATTTGTGATTAATTTTACTTCGGGCTTGTTTTTTGTGTAGTCACTCTCTATTCGAGACATATTTCTATTTTTTCTAAGTTCTCGCAGAACACTATTTTGAATTTCTTCAAGTTCCTCATAGCTAGATCCATATATGACCATTTGAACAGGCTTATTATAACTAGATACTCTTATTGATTGTGGAGAAATTGGAAATGCAAAAGTTTCAGGTACAGAAACCACTTGTCCAATAGCTTCTCTTAATATTATTTGACTACTTTTTTCTCTATTTTTCCATTCATCAAGTAATGCAATAATTATAAAACTATTATAAGAAGTTGCAGATCTTCCAAAACCAGGAACTCTCATGATTAGTCTTGCATATGGACTATCTTCTGCCTGTAATAATTTTAATATTCTTCCTTCAATTATTTGTGCTTTTTCTTGGGTATATTCAAATGAACTTCCTTCATCAGTTGACCCGATAATTAAATAAGCACCCCTATCTTCAATTGGTATCAATTCTTTTTTGGAAAAACTAAACAAATAAGCTGAAGCAGCAATAATTAAAATTATAAATATCGAAATAGTTTTTTGTTTATTCACCCAATATTTGAGGGAGTTTACATAAAATCCTGTAAAAGATTTAAATCCATTATTAAATTTTTTTACAAAGAAATTAATTTTTTCTTTTTTGTTTAAAAATTTACTTCCTAGCATTGGAGATAATGTTAATGCTACAAAAGAAGATACAACAATTGAAAAAGATAGGGCTATTGCTGTTTCTTTAAACAAGGTTCCTGATATTCCTTTAATAAAAATTAAAGGTAAAAATACTGCTATAAGAATTAAAGTCGTTGCAATAATTGCAAATGTAATTTGTTTAGAACCCTTGTAAGCAGCTACTAAAGGTGTTTCACCATTTTCAATTCTTGTATAGATCGCATCAGTCATGATCACAGAGTCATCAGTGATTATACCAATTGCTAGAATAAAACTTAGTAATACAAAAATATTAATTGATAGATCAAATATATATAACCCTAGAAATGATCCAATAAGACTAACTGGTAAAGCAACCGCAGGAACTATTACTGCTTTAAGGTTACCTAAAAAAAGATAAATAATTAAAACAACTAATACAAATGCAATTACTAAACTTTTATATACTTCTTCTATTGCAGCACCAATGTATGTTGCTCTGTTAAACGCTATTTCTAATTTTAATCCATCTGGCAAGGACTTGTTAAGTTCTTTGATTTTAGTTTTTATTTGTTTAGAAAGCTCTACTGTTGATGCACCACTTTTAGCATAAATACCAATACCAACAGTTTTTAAATTTACTGCATTTTTTCTTTGTGCTTTAAATAAAGTTTTTTCTGAAACAGGTCCAAACTCTATATTAGCTACATCAGATAAAATGATAACTTTTTCTTTATTTTTCTTAAGTGGCAACTGTTTAATAGTATCAATATTAGAATAGGATTTATCAATGTTTAAAGTTAAGTCTTTGTTATTTGCTTCTAAGGTTCCAGCTGGAAGGTTTATATTCTCATTTCTAAGAGCTCTTTCAACTTCTTGAATTGAAAGATTATTTGCAGCTAATTTTATTGGATCTATCCAAACTCTAACACTAAGCTCTCTTAATCCACCAACTAAAATTCGACCTACGTTTGGTACACTTGAGAATGCATCTATTAGATATCTTTCAGCATAATCTCCAAGATCCAAATCATTCCAAGTTGGAGATGATAAAGCTACCCACATTGTAGTTGTAAAGCCTGCTGCTTGTTTTAAAATTTGAGGAGGGTTTGACTCACTTGGTAAATTATCAACAACTCTTGCAACCCTTTCTCTAATATCATTAGCAGCATCATCTAAATCAATGTCTGTATTAAATTGAATATTTATCCTGCTTCTTCCATTTAAAGAACTTGAGTCAATATTTTTAATGCCTTCAGCACCTCCAATTACATCTTCTAATTTTTGAGTTATTTCTTCATCAACGATTTCAGCAGAAGCAGATTTATAATCTGTTTGAACTTGAACTACTGGGGGCTGTATACCATCTGGAAGTTCTCGTACTGGTAATTCTAAAAAGACAAAAATACCAAAAATTATCAATATTAAAGACATAACCCAAGCAACAACAGGCCGTTTAATACTAACTTCAGTTATATACATTTAATTATTTTTTCTCTTTATCTGATTTTTTAAAAATATTTTTCAACCAATCAAATTTTCCTTTTTTCTCTTCAGCTTTTTTTGATTTATCTTTTTTACCCCAACTAGAATTTCCTTGCTGTTTTTTAGCATCTTTATCAATTGGTCTTATGGTTAAATTCGGTCTTACTTTTTTCGTTCCTTCTGCAACAATTTTATCTCCATTATTTAATCCATCTAATATTTCTACAAAACCTAAGTATCTATCACCTATAATTACTTTTGTTTTTGTGACTTTATTTTTCTCATCTACTTTATAAATAAAAACATTTTCACCTTCTACAATTGTGCTCGTGTCAGGAGCACTTAAGCCATTTCTTACGTCATATTTAATAGATATCTCTAAAAATGAACCAGGCAATATTTCACCAGATGCATTATCCATTTTAATTCTAGTTGCCAAAGCTCTTGTATCTTCACTTATCCTGCTAGCAAAAGAATCAACTTGGCCTTTATAAATTTTATTTTTATAACCAGAAAATTTAATATCAACTGGTAGACCAACCTTAATAAATGGTACAAAAATTTCAGGTATATCTACATCACAATATATTGAACTAGTATCTTCAAGATTTATCAATATTGAAGATTTTGAAACCTCTATATCTTCCGAAAATTCTCTTTTTCCAATAACACCATCAAATTGAGCAATTACTTTTCGATTTTTAAGTTCAGCAATTACATCACCTTTTTTAACTTTTTGATTATAATTTATGGGTTTTAATATTTCATATTTTTCAATTTTAAATGATTGTGTTTGAATTGGAGCTGCAGTGCCATAGGTGCTCACAATATTTTCAAAAACTCTCTCTTGAGTAGTAGTTACTATTATTCCAGGAGGTGGTCTTTTACTGAATTTTTTTTTGAAATGATTTCCGATCATTGTTCTTCCAATAATCACTGTTGCAATTATTAGAAAAAAAATAATTACTACACTTGTTATTTTGGTAGATGTTTTCATAAGTTAATTTTTCCGTATTCGGCCCAAGAGCCATCGTAAATAGTCGGCATATATTTAGCATTTATTAAAGAATAAGCTAGTGCCAAAACACTTGCGGTTACCCCAGAACCACATGAAAATACAACGATTTTATCATGGTCAAATTTAAATGACTTAAACTTTTCAAGTATTTTGTCTTTACTAATGAAAGTGTGGTCTTCATTAATTAATTCAGAAAAGGGCAGGCAAAAAGAATTTTTTATAGAACCACTTCTAAGACCTTTCCTTGGTTCTGCAACTTTACCTTCAAATCTTTCTCTACTTCTTGCATCAACAACATTAAATTTTCTTGTTTCAATATTTTCATCTATTTGTTTTTTATTTTTAACAAGTTCTTTATTTTCTTTACATGTGTACTTAGAGGTTTGAGTGATCACTTTTTTGTTATCTGTAGATTTATTTTCTTTTTTCCATTTTTTTAATCCACCATCTAGAACATGAACTAGTTTAGGATCATGTCCATAATAAATTAAATTGTACCAACATCTACAAGAGCTAATAACATCAGAGTTATCATAAACTACTATTCGATCATTATTTTCTATACCCATGTTGTTCATTATTTTTTCCCAAGATTTACTGTCAGTAAGCATATGTGGTAAATCAGTATCTAATTTAGAATTTTTATCTAAATCAAAAAAAATAGCAGTTGGAATATGTTCCTTTGTATATTCCTCAAAACCGTTTCTTTGAGTTTGAGGCATATGCCATGAGCAATCAATAATTTTTACTTTATCAATATTATTTTCTAACCAACTTGTATCAACTAATGACATTTTATCTTTTTTCCAAATATCTTTGATGATACTCTTCAGCTGGGCAATAATTTTTAACTAAAGAAGTTTTTGTTACTACTTTTCCTGATAATTTGACGTTTTCTTTTTCTATCATTTTTTCAGCAGTAATTTTTTGCTGATCATTTAAATAAAATATTTCACTTCTATATTGAGTTCCGAAATCTGGTCCTTGAGAATTTAATGTTGTTGGATCATGAATTTCAAAAAAATATTCAAGAATTTTCTCGTAAGAAATTACTTTAGGATCAAAATCTAATTTTACTACTTCTGCATGATTTGTTGTGCCTGTGCATACTTCTTTATAATTTGTTTCAGCATTATGACCTCCACAATAACCCACCTCTGTTTTTATAACTCCATCAAGTTTACTAAACTTAATTTCTGGTCCCCAAAAACACCCTAATCCTAAAATTGCTATTTCCATTGATAATTAACTTAATTAATCTAAAGTTAATCATATGCTATCAAAAAATCAATTAGGCTTTTTTTACATGTTCATATCAGTATGTGCATTTTCACTTATGGATGTGATTGTTAAATGGTCTGATGATTATCCTGTTGGACAAGTATTATTTTTCAGAGGATTTTGTGGAATAATTCCTATTTTATTTCTTATTCCTAAAGACAGAAATTTAGATTTTTATAAAACAACTAGACCATTTCTTCATTTTAAAAGATGTTTAGCAGGATTAATTGCTTTGGTTTCTATATTTATAGCATTAAGAAATTTACCTTTAGCAACAGTTGTAAGTATTTCTTTTGCAGCACCAATATTTATAACAATATTTTCAATTTTTTTATTAAAAGAAAAAGTTGGTATTTATCGATGGTTGGCAGTTTTAGTAGGATTTGTTGGTATAATTTTCATCACTGAACCAGGTTTTAGCTCCTTAAATTTATATTATATTTATCCAATAATTTTTTGCTTAGGTCTATCTTACGTTGCTATTGCTATAAGAAAATTATCATCAACCGAGCCTGCTTGGTTAATTAGTTTTTTCTTTTCATTCTCGATAATGCTTTTAAGTTTTTTATCTTTTTATCAGGGATGGATCTTACCAAGTTTACTAGATTTATTTTTGTTATCAATGGTTGGTATATTAGGTGGTCTTGCAAATTTATGGTTATCGCAATCTTACAAATACTCAGAAGTAAGTTTAGTTTCCCCTTTAAAATATCTTGGATTAGTCTTCGCTATAATATTTGGATATTTTATTTGGAACGAAATACCAACTTCTAAAACATTATTAGGTGCCTTATTAGTTATAGTTTCATCTATAATTATATTTAGAAGAGAAATGTATTTGAAAAAAAAGTTATCTGTTTCACGACATGAGTAAAACACCATCATATTGGAATAAAGCAAAAAAATATTTATCTCAAAAAGACAAAACCATGTCTTCTTTGATTAAAAAATACAAATCCCCTTCAGAGACAGTGCTAACTTCAAGAAAAGATGTTTTTTTCTCTCTCTGTAAAAGTATAATTGGACAACAAATTAGTGTAGCTGCTGCTAATTCAGTTTTTTTAAAATTTAAGAAAAAATGCAAAAATAGAATTAACCCAAAAATAGTAAGCAAGCTGTCTACTATTCAGCTCAAAAGTTGTGGTCTAAGCAGACAGAAAGTGAAAGGAATAAAAAGTTTAGCCCAAAAAATATTAAGTAAAGAGTTTAATCCAAGACTTATTTCAAAAATGTCTGATGAAGATGCCATAATTTATCTGTCTCAATTAAGACAAATTGGAAGATGGTCAGCAGAAATGATTTTATTATTTACTTATAATCGTCCTAATATTTGGCCAATCCAAGATATTGGTTTGTTAAGAGCCATTTCAAAAAATTATAATAAAAAATATCTTCCACCTGAAAGTTACGTGACATATTTAAACAAAAAGTTTTCCCCTTACTGTTCTGTAGCGACTTGGTATTTGTGGAGAAGTATAGATCCTGAACCTATTCAGTATTAAACCTTTATTAGCTTACATTCCCTCAAAAATTATGTGTTCTCTAGTAGCATTATTTTCTAAATGTTTTCTAGCCTCGACATATTCCTCAGAATTGTAACAATTTTTTGCTGTTTCAATATCAGGAAATTCTGCAAGAGCTACTCTTACCATTTCTCTACCTTCTAAAGTTACATTATTTGCACTCCTGGCTATTATTTTCCCAGAATATTTTTCAACCGCTTCTTTAGCTTTAACAGCATATTTTTTAAGTCGTTCGTCGTCTTTAATTTCAGTATAATTCGCAATCCAATAAGCTTTCATAATTCTCCTTTTTAAATTTTTTTAATTATGATACCAAATTTATGTGAAAAAATTATTTTTAAATTTAAAGAGAGCATTATTAATTTTAATATGTTTCTCTCCAATTTTTCAAGCCAATGCAGACGAATTATTTAATAAAGGAAAAGAAATTTTTCTTGAGGCAGGCAATTGTGCTGCATGCCATACGCTTTCCGATGCTGGATCTAATGCAATGGTGGGTCCAAATTTAAATGAAATCAGGCCTGATATTCAAAGAACTCTTATGGCTGTTAAAAATGGAATAGGGGTAATGCCTGCAATGGAAGGTATATTATCTGAAGAGGAAATTGAGGCTGTTGCACACTATGTTTCCATTAGTGCTGAGCAATAAAGAAATTTTTTAACTATAATTTTTAATCCAATATTTAGCTATGTCCGAACGTCTACAAATCCAAATATCTTTAAATTTTGAGATATAATTTAAAAATTTTTTGAGAGATTGTATTCTACCAGGTCTTCCAATTAATCTGCAATGCAAACCAACTGACATCATTTTTGGAGAGGATTTTCCCTCTTCGTAAAGAGCATCGAAACTGTCTTTTAAATAATTGTAAAATTGTTCACCAGAATTAAATCCTTGGTTGGTAGCAAATCTCATATCATTATTATCTAATGTATAAGGTATCATTAGTTGTTTTTTTGTACCTTTTTTTATCCAGTACGGAAGATCATCA